>CAJOLJ010000190.1 GCA_905235445.1 uncultured Bacteroidales bacterium | reverse complement strand
CCTTGTACGGGAGGATTCGGGAAGCTTCGGGACATGCCCCGCTCCCGTCTCGAGGTCAAAGCCCGCAGGTCCCCGTCCGGGGACATAACCCTCACTGTCAGGAACACATCCGGGAAGATCGCCTTCTTCAACCAGATACAACTCCTCCTGGAGGGCGAGCCCATCCACGGCAGCCTATACTCCGACAATTTCTTCACTCTCCTTCCCCGGGAGGAGAAGACGGTGTACCTGAGAGCGGACACCTCGAAGGACGCTCCCGTAACCGTAAGGGTCAGGGGGTTCAATACGGAGGCGGTGGAGATACTCCCGGTGCCGGTGCCCTAGGCCCAGGCCTTCCTTCCGTGGGAAAGGCAACTTCCCACGGGAGGTGATGTTCGAGGGGGACATATGACTTCGGCGGGGGACCATACTTATTAACCCCGCATTTTTACGATATTTGTTTGCATGGGGGGACTCCTCTCCCCTAGCCCAACATACACTAGCAAACGACGATATAACCATCGGACATGAAGAGCTCACATTTCCATTTCATCATCCTCACGGCAGCCACGACGCTGACCATCGGTGAGTGCACCCCGAAAAGCCACACGCCCACCCTGTGGTCACAGAGGGCTGACACTTCCTCCCGCTCCCTGGTCCTGAACTTCTGGGATGCCCAGCGCAATTACCTTGACTACGACAGCGCCCTCGACACGACCTTCCACTACTGGCCCCAGGCCCACGGACTGGACGTGCTGACCGACTGGTACGAAAGAAGCTCCGACAAGGAGGTCCTCTCCATTTACGACAAATGGTACGAGGGAGTCCCCGCCGCCAATGAGGGAGGCTGGTGGAACCCGTACTACGATGACATGGAGTGGAATGCAATCGCAACCCTGAGGGCATACAATGCCACCGGGGACAAGAAATTCCTTGAAGCCTCCAAGGAACTCTGGGAATACATCGAACCGGCTTGGAACGAGAGGGGCGGAGGAGGCATGACCTGGAAAAAAGGCATGGAATGGAGCAAGAACGCCTGCTCAAACGGTCCTGCGGCCATTGCCGCCGCCATGCTCTGGCAAGTCCTCGGGGAGGAACGGTACCTGCAGTGGGCAGGGCGGATTTATGAGTGGGAGAAGAATACCCTCTTCGATGAGGGGGCGATATATGACAACATCAACGGCGACACCGGAAGAGTTGCCAAGCTCTGCCTGACCTACAACCAGGGGACCTTCATAGGCGCTGCGACCGGATCACATCAGAGCGTTCCTACATAGAGGACGCCATAAAGGCAGCGGACTATACCCTCGATAAACTCTCCGTCGACGGGATCCTCCAAAACGAGGGAGAACGCGACGGGGGCATCTTCAAGGGAATCTTCGTCAGGTACTTTACCAGGCTCATCCTCTACGGGGACCTTCCCGACGTGACGGCTGACCGTTATGTGGAATTCCTCACAAGGAACGCCGACACCCTGTGGACCCAGGGAAAGAACGACTACAGGTTCGGTCCTGACTGGAGGACCCCTCCCGCGACACCTTCGGCGATGACCCCCCAACTGAGCGGCTGCATGCTCGTGGAGGCCATGGCCCTCCTGGAAAAGAACGGCCTCCTGAAGCAGTAGGCCCACTGACCACCTTTCACCATTGACACGAAAAGCACTGAACAAGAACCATGAAGAAGTCACTTAAGTCATTATTTCTGGCTGCCCTCTTCCTCCCCTCCCTCCTGTTCGCCGGGGCCACGGAGCGCCCCACGAAGGTCCTGTACCTCTCCGGAATGGGGAAAGACGATCCTGTCATGTGGGATTTCTACTGCACCGCAGGTGCTAACAGCGGCTCCTGGAGCAGGATAGGGGTCCCCTCCTGCTGGGAAATGCAGGGCTTCGGGGCATACAATTACGGACATGACCGTCCCGCCCACGACGAGGAAGGAATCTACAGGCGCTCTTTCAGGGTCCCTGCCTCATGGAAGGGGCTTAGGACCTTCATTGTCTTCGAAGGGGTAATGACAGATGCCGAGGTCCTGGTGAACGGACAGACCGCCGGTCCAATCCACCAGGGGGCATTCTACCGTTTCAAATATGACATAACCTCCCTCCTGGACATGGACGGGGACAACGCCCTGGAAGTACGGGTCCGCAAAGAATCCCTCAACCCTTCCATCAACGAAGCTGAGAGAA
>CAJOLJ010000189.1 GCA_905235445.1 uncultured Bacteroidales bacterium | reverse complement strand
GCTTCCGCTAGAATGAATCCGAGCAAATCTCCGAGTTCAGCCACTCCAGCCTGTCAAGGTAGAATGAGAGCAGGAAGTCATATTCCTCCTGGTATGTGGGGAAGTAGTAGTAGTTGGGCCAGACTTTCTTTCCGAGGATATCCCAGCGTTTGAAGTTGTCCGCTTCCTTCCCTTCCATGAGGCGGTACTGCCTCTCTATGAATTCTGGAACCTCTTCCTTGAGACGTGGATAGACTTCTTTCCACCTTTTCACGGTCTCGGCCTTGTACTCGGGGTCGAAGAAGAGCTGGTTGTACCATTTCACGTATCTCATCTGCCAACCCTCCGGCTTCTCGAAGTTGGTGTAGTCGCAGTTCCCGAGGGTTATGTCGAAGTCCCAGACATGGTACATCTCCAGGGGAGAGTCCTTCTCCTTGGTGAGGTAGGTGCTCTTGCGGACGTTGCCGTCGGGGTTCTTGGCGACTTCCTGGATGATGTAGTAGTTTATGAAGGAGGGGATGTCGAGGTACTGGCGGTAAGTCTCCCTGTCCCCGCCCTGGATCTGCATGAGGGCGCTCTCGAAAGCGTTCACGTAGTCCTTGACGTATTGGAACTGGGCATCGGTGGGGACCTCAGGTTCATGGAACATGAACGGGGTATCCATGACGCTCTTGAAGCAGACCGGTTCGTCCATGGCCTCTTCGATTTCAAGGTAATAGCCTCCGTCGATGTCGCTTTCCGTGACCACGTCGATTTCCACACGGCCCTTGCCCACTTCCTTGTTGTCGCAGAAAGTATACACACCCTCATACTGGTTGTTCAGGTACACTTCCACGCTCAGCATCCTCGGGGTCCATTTCATGCCGCAAATGCGGGATACTTCCATCATGGTGATGTTGCGAAGCAGGCTCTTGTCGCTGTAGTTCGCAAGCAGGATCCAGTTCTTTGCCTTCACACCTCCGAATGGCTGGATTTTCTCGTCGAACTTAATCCTGTAAGGTTTCTTGGGCATGCCCCAGGTCGTGTTGCCGCGGCCGCGGATCTTGCCACGGACCTCGATTTTGGCATTCTCACCGAAGAACTTTGAAGGGTCCTCAAGGCGGAATGATGCGTCCCTGTAGTCGGTCTTGCTGTCTATGGCCGCGCCACCGTCAGTGAAGATGTACACTTTGGGAATCTGGAACGAGGCGGGGATGTCCTTGTTGTGGAGAGGGTCTTCCGTGGGGTTCTGCGGAGGAGTGTCGGGGTCATCGGGCTGTTCATTGCCTCCCGGGTTCTCACCCTGGTTAGGGTCCTCAGGGGCCCAGCCGTTGTCAAAGGAGATTACATCGCCATTTGAAGCATAGACATACAGGTACTTCATGTCGAAGAAAGCGTACACTACGACACTTTTCTCTATCCCACCCTCGGTCCTTGCCATTCCCGTATCCTTGCCATCCACTTTCCACGTGGTTCCGCTGAACTCCACGCTTCTGTGGGGTGCGTTCTCGCTACCCGTCCTGTCCTCGAGGGTCCACTCCGAGGATGGGACGACAACGCTGCTCCCGTCGGTGAAGAATATCTTTGAGAAGGAGTTGAGTTGCCTGGTCTCCACATAGGTTTTGGAACTTTGGAAGGCCGCATTCAGATCCAGCAGGGACTGCGGGGCCTTCTGCTCTTCCTGGATTGGTTCCTCGGGCTTTTCTGCAAAGCCGACAAGCGCTCCGGCAAGAAGAAGGGGGAGCATCTGCATGTGGAAACTCATATGAAAGAGTTCGTGGAGGGTATGGCTGAAGGATTTCATGAGCGATGAGTTCTTGATGCAAAGATAACTGAGGGCAGTTTCGGGAAAGGTTAAGACGGTCTAAAGATGGAATTAAAAAACACTTAATCCACTTTTCGGGCAAGAGTGCCTGCCATAGAGTCCGTTAAGCGGGACAAAAGAACGGTGCCACAAAGACGTTCTTCATGGCACTCCTCGAAATGACTGTGGATTTTGCCGGCCACTCTCACCTATGCACGCATCGAAATCGGAGTAATAGATTTTTTCCCCTCGCTCCTCTCCAGGCGATGCCCCAAAGCCTTCATCTTGTCCATGAACTACTGTGGCCCTTTCTCAGGATAGTTCCACTAAAGCTCACTTTTTGCTATGAAAAAGGCGGGAATCAAAAGTGATTTACGGCTTTTTCTGTTTGCTGCTGAAACTGAAAAAGTTCAAAACTGTCAACGTGCATGGCGAATGGCAAGACGTGTAAGTGCTGTAGTCTGCCAACGATAATGGCAGGATGTGTTTTGAACTCTTCGGCATATTGCTGCAATTTCGTTGGGGAGAAGTCGTCGCCTTTAAGAATGATATCTGTTTCCTTTTCTGTCAAAAGTATGTCTGATGAGAAATGATTAGCTTGCCTCTCTTTTATCTTCTGTTCATCATCATACTCAATGTCTTCGAGGAAAATGTCTTTTTTCCCATGGAG
>CAJOLJ010000188.1 GCA_905235445.1 uncultured Bacteroidales bacterium | reverse complement strand
GGGGAGGCGGAGTCATTTTCCAACTCCTTTATCATCTTTGTTATCATTTCCTTGGCACGGCGGATGCGGGTCTTGACCGTGTTCAGCGGGAGGTTCATCTTCTGTGCGATCTCATTGTATCCCAGATGGTCCTCATGGAGCATCACCATTATGTCACGGTACAGGTCCGGCAGGGACTCGATGCAGTGCAGGAACATCTCGTTGTCCTGGTCGCGGATTACCTCCTCCTCGGGGTTCGGGGTGGAATCAATCACCCCGGAGATGTTCTCCTGCTCCTCGTCCGTCATGTCCACTTTCATGCCCTTGCCACGCGAGAGCTGGGCGCTGAGATGGTCGAGGGCCGTGTTCTTGGCTATCGTGTAGATCCAGTTCGGGAAACTCTTTTCCCTGTCGAAACTCTGCAGCTGCCGGAAGGCCTTGGTGAAGGTCTCCTGGGAGATGTCCTCGATATCGGAGGGGTCGGTGATGTAGCGCTTCACGCAGGAAGAGACCCAGTCACTGTAACGGGCATACAGGGTGTCGTAGGCAGGCTGGGAGTTGCCGCCGAGGGCTTCGTCGATGAGCTGCAAGTCAGTCTTGTCAGTGAGCTTCGAGCCAGTTTTTGCCATAATTGCATTCTACGCTAAGTGGAACGGATAACTGGAATACATTCTCCATTTCCTCGACGACCAGGGCCTTGAGGACATCGATTTCCTCGGGGAGGGCATCGAAGAGGAGTTCATCATGAATCTGCAGGACCATGCGGCTGCGAAGGCCTTCCTTGTGAAGGCGCTCCGAGACTTTTATCATCGCAAGTTTGATGATATCAGCAGCGGTTCCCTGGATGGGGGCGTTGACGGCATTTCGTTCGGCAAGCTGCCTTGCCGTAGCGTTGCGGGCATTGATGTCAGGGAGGTAACGCCTGCGTCCGAGGATTGTCTGGACGTAGAGGTTCTCCCGGGCTGCGGTCTTGGTGTCCTCAATGAACGTCTTCACCGCCGGGAAGGCATTGAAGTAGTCCTCTATGAGGGCTTTGGCCTCTTTCTGGGAAATCTTCAGCCTCTGGGCAAGCCCGAAGGGGGAGATGCCGTACATGATGCCGAAGTTGGCGGTCTTGGCGACCCTTCTCTGTTCGGACGTGACATCCTCGCTCTCTATCTTGAATATCTTGGCCGCAGTCGCGCTGTGAACATCCATCCCGTCCCTGAATGCCTTGATGAGGTGGGTGTCGCAGCTGAGGTGCGCCATGACCCTAAGCTCGATCTGGGAGTAGTCGGCGGAGAGGATGAGCCCCTCGGGGGTGGCCGGGACGAACGCCTTCCTTATCTCACGTCCCATCTCGGTACGGATGGGAATGTTCTGTAGATTGGGGTTCGAGGAGGAGAGCCTGCCGGTGGCGGTAAGGTCCTGGTTAAAAGTGGTATGGACCCTGCCGGTGTGGGAGGATATGAACTGGGGGAATGGGTCTATGTAAGTGGAAAGAAGCTTTTTCTCGGCCCTGAACTGAAGAATCTCATCCACGATGGGATCCTTGTGGGCGATGGCCTGGAGAGTGGCCTCGTCGGTGGAGTACTGGTTCGTCTTGGCGCTGCGGGTGGCCTTGGGGTCCAGTTTCAGCTGGTCGAAAAGCAGCTCACCTATCTGCTTGGGCGAACTGACATTGAGAGATGGGTTCCCCGCCTTCCCGCGGATGCCCTCCTCCCTGCGGTTCATGTCCGAGCGAAGGTCCTGGGCGAAGGAGCGAAGAACAGAAGGGTCAACTTTCACTCCGTCAATCTCCATTTGCGCCAGGACCTTGAGAAGGGGTTCCTCCATGTCCCTGTACAGCGAAATGAACCCTTCCTCCGCTTTGAGCATATCAAGGAGTTTCCCGTCGAGGAGCAGTGTAGCTACGCTCTCCCTCCGGTCGGAGTCCGTCAGGACGGTATCGTCGACCTGGGGCCCGAAAAGGGACGGTTCCCCTTCCTCCCCTTCGGCGGGGGCCTCAACGTCCATCCCGAGAAGGGAGGTGGAGAGGACATC
>CAJOLJ010000187.1 GCA_905235445.1 uncultured Bacteroidales bacterium | reverse complement strand
GCTGAGGCAATGCCGACCTCCATGCCGAGGCTGTCAGCAAGCTGGATGGCGTAGCGGAAGGCTCCCTTCCAGCCCTCGTCCATGTAGATTAGCCTGCTGTCCACTATCTGAGGGGTGGAAAGACCTGCATCGAAGTGATGGAACCCGGCTATCCCGGCCCTGTCCATCCAGAGGAGGTCTTTGCGGATTCCCTCACGGGTTATATTGCCGTTCATCCAGTGCCACCACACAAGTGGCCTTGCGATGGAGGGAGGAGTGACGAACTCCTCATAGAGGGCGTCCATGGCCTCGGCGTCTCCTTCGAGGGAGAGTTCCTCCTTGACGCAGGAGATGCCTCCAAGGGTCTGGACGCAGAGTGCGGCGATAACGAGGGAAAGGGCTCCTGCCCTTGGGAAAAAAGATCGTTCCTTTGGGGAATCCTTTCTTGAAAAGTGGGTGTTCATGGTTCTGTCAGTTATGTGGGTAGGCAAAATTACGAAATCCCCTCTTAAGAGAGCCATGCTGGAGGTGAATTTTCCCTAGGAAACATACCCCAAGTTGCTGCTTGGGACATCTGTTTTATAGGTTTCCTTCCCGGCTTTTGTTGCCCTTTTTCTCCCTATCTTTCTGCTTAAGCCATTTCTTCCTATAGCAAGGGTGGATCTTCCTTATTTCATCTTCCACAGATGGCATCTCAACAGAGTTCGGGTATATGACATAGTTCCATTCAGGTAAGTCCGCATCGTATATTATCCGAACTTTCTCGAATTCTTCATCCGAGATCTTCACCCCTGTCTGGTATTCTGTCCTGTCAACGTCGCATGCGACCTTGAGTCCGCCCCGCGTTGTCGTGCTATTTATGAGCTTGACTACTACTTCGATGCTTGTGAGCGGATAGCCCTAATTACACCGAGGACATATTCCGTCCGGCTTTCTTCCAGCAGTGCGCATTCTACTTCTTCGTAAATGTTTCTTCGGAGCAGAAGCGCGGCAAATTCATCTTTCAAGTATTTCTTCAGTTCTTCATCTGGCGATTTCTGTATCTCGTCCAACAGGAGTGAGCAAGCATTCAACACGAATACAATATCTTCAAAGTCTTTTTCTCCTCGGTAATCGTCTCCGCCTCTCGAATGAAGGGCATCAAGTTTTGAGGCAATATAGTATGAGACAGGCATGATAAAGATTGTCTTATCATTGTCAAGATGATATTCCTGTCGGCACTCAAGCCCCTTAGGGTACCATCGGTTGCTCTCACCAATCCCGGTATCAGTTTTGGGCATAAAGTCAACTTTCTCCCCGTTGAAGATATATCTGCAGATAGGGGCTCCTTCTGACGTGTCATTGTGAAAATGCTTTTCAAAAAGTTTCTCTTCAAATGCACGATATTCCGCGTAAGTTGTTATGTCAATGACACAATCGACGTCGTATGTCGTCATGGGGTTTACTGCTGCCGCATCAGTGGAATACAATTGAATTACGGCCCCGCCTACATATACGGCGGGCATTGAGTTCAGCGAGAGCATCCGCAATTTGCCTCAAACGTTCATTGTTGCTTATGTTCTGCATATCTTTCCAAGTATTTATCCAGTTCTTCACTGGCGACCTGTCTTTCCCTCGCCTTCCCGATTCGGAACGAGTCAACAATTACTAAAAGGGCATACATATCCTTGTCTTTACGGGCAGCCAGCGGGGCTTTATCGTATAGCGGGGTGATGGACTGTCCTCTTACGGTACCGGAAGAATCCTTCCATACGTAGCTTTCTGTTCCAGAAGCAATTTTGCTGCTTATGGGGCTGGCGGAAGAAGCCGTCGGAATACCCCGCTCCAACTTTCCGATGCCGGCGGGAAAGCAGTATCGAATTCCATATACCAAAAATTCTTTCAGTGCGAGCGTGTTGATTCTTGACTTCCGCTGGTCAACCAGACCGGCAATCCTGTTCCTGTCCATCGCTATGGAGACCTCTGCGGCGCTGATGCTGAGGGATTCCGCCACTTGTTTCCCGTTCATGCCGTATCCTTCCGGGCAGAGCTTCTTTAGGAGGATGACAATGTCAAGCGGCCTCATAACTGATTGTTTTTCCTGCATATTCATTTACAATTAACGATTCATAAATCATTAATCGCAAAGTTAATATTTATTATTGAAATAGCAAACTCACTGCACGCTTGATTCGTAAGTATCCAAAAACATACGTCTTGACAAAAGGTGTCT
Source organism: uncultured Bacteroidales bacterium (assembly GCA_905235445.1). Classification (GTDB taxonomy): domain Bacteria; phylum Bacteroidota; class Bacteroidia; order Bacteroidales; family UBA932; genus Cryptobacteroides. The sequence goes on along the minus strand of CAJOLJ010000187.1, from coordinate 1,276 downwards.
AATTAGGCATCTTTACTCTTTTTTTCTATTTCCTCGTCTTGAGTTTGGCTAATCCACCCCCGGAAAACCCCATAGGCAACCTCCGAGAGTGCTATTACTGAAAGAAGTGAGCGAGATTGGGAGTCCCTTATTCGCGGAGGACCCTAAAACCCGGCTCCGCAAGGGGGTGTATGGCCTGCGGGGGCTCTGGCGGTTGTTTGGTACGGAGCGGGACCTTCTCTCCTGAGGACGGGGTCTCCTCTTTCTTCTTCTTTTCCACACTTACTTCCAATCTTCCTATATTTTCAGGTCTATCATCTATTTTTTTTTCTTGTATTGAATATTGTCCTGGTTTTCCTGACATCATCTATCGTGGACTGGTCCAGGACCACCCCGCCGTTCGGATCAGCCGGACCTCCGTCCTTGGTACCCCTCTGCCCATTGCCATCTTCCTTGTTTTCCTGCTTCTCCTCCCACATCTTTGATATGAAGAACTCCAGTGCGGGATCCAGCTTGGTCGAGTCGAACTTGTCGACGTACAGGTGTGGCATGATGGATTTGACGTTTTTCATGGGGCTGGATTGATTCTAATGTGTAGCGTGATTATGCTTTTGACGGAAATGTCTTTGGGTAGTGGCGCTTATTTTTTAAATTTGTAATGTCCAGGGACCGGGATGAAGGAAGTACCGAGGTAGGAGACACTAAGTCCAAAAGTAGCGAATTTCCTCTTATCCTGTCCTGTGGCCCTCTCACTTTAAAGCACATAATTTAAATTCACATATCAAGCACACACTTTCTTTATGAAAACAGGAAGATTCACGCTCAGGGCCGCCCTGCCCCTTCTTGCCGTTGGAACGCTTCTTCTTTCCGCATGCAAGGGAGGGGGCAAAGATGACTCCGCCCAGATCCAGGCCAGGGTGGACGGACTGCTTTCCCAAATGACCATCGAGCAGAAGGCATCCCTTATGATGCACCGCTCCGCTGCCATTCCCGAACTTGGCATCCCCGAGTATGACTGGTGGAGCGAGGCCCTTCACGGGGTTGCACGCAACGGTTCCGCCACCGTTTTCCCCCAGCCCATCGGCATGGCAGCATCCTTCGATGAGCCGCTGGTGAGGAAGGTCTTCGATGCTGTAAGCGACGAGGCTAGGATAAAGAACCGCCTGGCCCGGGAGCAGGGACCCGTCAAAATATACCAGGGACTCTCATTCTGGACTCCCAACATCAACATCTACCGTGACCCCCGCTGGGGCAGGGGAATGGAGACCTACGGGGAGGATCCCTATCTTACGGGACG
>CAJOLJ010000186.1 GCA_905235445.1 uncultured Bacteroidales bacterium | reverse complement strand
CGAGGGCCAGATCATGAAAGCCTCCGGACTTGGCAAGAAGATCCACAACCCGGTGACCGCGAAACTTGACCCCCTTGATTTTTGTTTCACCTTCAAGGGCTACGGTTCCCGGCCTCTGAAAGAGTACCTTCTCTCACACGGCCTCCTGCAGAAGTACTGCGCCCTTGTCTGCGTGGACAGGATGCCGCAGATGTATGCCCTGTTTTATGATTTCGGGGCGCATTTCCATTTCGAGGGAACGCCCCATGAGGATAGGGGCCGGATGCTTGCGTCCTTCCTGGGTGAAGACCTGCCCTCAGGCCTTAGCGGGGCTTCTTTCAGGGAGCATATCCAGGAAGAGGTTGCGAGGAGGATGGAAAGGGAAGAGTGGCTCGGCTTCGGCGGGATCATAAACGATGACTCCTCCTCCCATGACATCAGGACCTGCTCCATTCCCAAAGGGGAGACCCCCCTTTGCTTCATTTCATACAACAAGAACGCCTACACCCTGCACTGCAAGGAATACAGGGAATACCGGCAGTGGCTATCCTCCAGGAATGAGAGACGATTCAGTGACAACGTCGGCAAAAGCTATGACGGGAAGAACATGATGCACTGCGTGAGGCTGCTGATGACCGCCAAAGAGTTCGGCCTCACCGGGAAAATGACAGTGGACAGGACCGCCGACAGGGACCTGCTCCTTTCCATAAAGCATCACGAGTGGGAGTATGAGGACATCCTTTCCCTCGCCCGGACCCTAAGGGAAGAAGCGATCCTCGCCATTGAGGGTTCCTCTCTCCCCGATGTCACGGATACATCCCTTCTCGAAGACATTCTTCGAAGTGTACGGGAAAAAGTTTACTTTCCGAAGTAACTGTACTCCAGTTTCTTCCTTAATCATTTGGAATATTGTCCCAAAAGGGAAAAGTCCCCTCTATCGGAAAAGGGAGCGATTTTCGTATCTTTGGGGTCGCTATGAAAAGGAAATCACATATCCTGCTCCTTCTTGCAGGACTTTTTCTTCTCTGTGGTGGCAGGGCCATCGCAGCGGAAGATTCTCCCGAGGACAGTATCCCGGTCCACAGGGTTGAGTATACCCGTCTTCCCGACATGAATATCCCCCGTGCGGACCACCAGGTCACGCAGTACGGAAACGAAGTGACCGTAATAGGCGGGCACACAACCGGGTTCGTACGCACCAAGACTGCGGAGTACTACTCCTTCAAGACCGGCCGGTGGACCACTGTGCCCTCATTGTATTTCCACGACTTCGGTTTTTCCTCCAGACTTGAAGACGGGTCCCTTTTTGTGGGCGGAGGCGCAGAGAAGGACTTCGGTGTCGGACAAACCTTCTGCACCGAGGTCTATTGTCCCCTCGCTCACTCTTTCACGCCCGCCCCCATAATGAACCGCTCCCGCTGCCTCGCCAACAGTGCCAACCTTGGTTCCGACAGGATAGTGATAGCGGGAAACTGGTACCGGGAGGACCTGATAGAGATATTCCAGGACGGGGAATTCACTGTAGTGAAAGAGGTTGCCCAGCACAGGTCCACACCTTACATACTTCCCATATCCAAGGACGATGCCATCATTTTCTCCTCCTTCGGGAACGATGACAGCAAGGAGAACAGCATTCTTGAAGACATCGTTGTGGACCGCCTGAAGTACGGTCCGTTCACACCGGAGATTCTAAGGCAGTACAAGCCCGTGAACAATTATGCCCCAAAGAGTGACTCGGAAATCTTTATCGGGGACAGGGAGAAGGGGATTTACTCTTATCTTGTCATGGTTGCGGACTCTTCCGGGAAAAAGGGACTCATGAAAATCGACGCCCCCAAAGTTGAGGGGGAAGAGCCCCTATTCAGCATGCTGGAGATGGAAGGGGAGATTCCGACGGAACTGTTCGGGCGGAAAGTAGAGATGGGCTCACACATGACCGTGGACAGAAACAGGGAGCGGTCGGTGTTACATAACCACCCCATCCTTCACCGACAGGATTGTAGTCCTTTGCATTGACTACGGTGAAGCCCTTAGGGGCGGGAGAGCAAAGCTTTCGGTCCTGGAGACGGGACAGCTGGAGAGTGCCGACTTTTCGATTCCTTTCCTTATGGATAACGGCGACCTTCTCTTTACCGGCGGCATCATCCCCGATGCCTACAATTACGCCCCGCTTTCCACGGCCTATATCCTGCACACCTCCGGAAGCGAAGCACACTATAAATCCGCCTTCCCTTTCACGGCTCTTGTCATAGCCATTCTCTCCGCCATTGTCCT
>CAJOLJ010000185.1 GCA_905235445.1 uncultured Bacteroidales bacterium | reverse complement strand
GTCACGTGGACATGGATGTGGGGCGAGGTCTCGTCCATGTGAAGGACGGCAAGGTGTACATTGTCCTTGCCGAAGACATCACACACGAAGCGCCAGCTCTCCCTTGCCCACTCCTCCAGCCTCTCCGAGGGAAATGAAGCGAGGGTCCCGGAGGAAGCTTTGAGGACAAGGCCTATGTCAATGACCCTCGTGGAGGGAATCTCCTCCCCGGGAAGGAGAGTTCTGATGCGGCCCATCTCCCTTTCATAGAGGGTATCGGTGTAAGGGGAGGATTCAAGGAGGACCCCGTCCGGGGAAATGAAGCGGTTAAGAGGGGTGAGGGTCGGGTCCACCTGGTAAGCCAGGTCAGGGTCCTGCTCCCTGGAAGCCTCCCGGTCGAGGCCTCCTGCGGATATGGCTTCCCGGGTGTAGGTCTTCCAGTCAATGAGCGCTGCGCTTAAGGACGATGTCCCCGACAGGGAATGGGCGGGAACGACGGATGAAGGGGTGTAGTTTCTTGGCATGATGCAATTAAGTTTGTCAGTAGTGAAATAAAAGATAATAATTATAACGGTGCAAAGATAAGTATAACTAATGGATAATACACTACACTTAGACAATCCCGACTTTAGCTGATAGATTTCCGGAGACCTCCCCCATCACACTTCTTCGGGGCATCATGTTTTTGAATGTTCAAATTGTTATATTTGTATGTCACACTCCCCAAGGGAAAGCGGCGAAGACTTATTTTTCAACCTGAAGGGAACTTCCTAACCTCGACTGTCATGGCAAACCAAATGACCACACCAAATCCTGAAAATTCCCACCCCAATGTACCTGGGGATCACGTGAGTCCGAACATCATTCTCGGGACCGACGGAAAGTACCACTGGTACTATGAGTTCCCGCTTCTGAAGAACCCCACGATCCTTTTCCTGATTTGGAAAATATTCTTCTGGATCATCCTGGGTATCTGGGCTTTCATGCTTCTGCTCGATGTCTTCTCCGGGGACCTTACCATGGATAGGTTCCTTGACATCGGGAAATTCTTTTTGCTGTTCCTTCTGGGATTCGAGGTCTTGGCGGCCCTGGGGTATCTTGTGTACGCAGCCATCATGGGATGGAAGTACAGGGTCATATTCGAAATGGACGAGAAGAGACTGAGGCACATCGTGCTCCCCAAGCAGATGGACAAGGCCAAGGGACTGGCCATTCTGACCGTGCTTGCCGGACTCTCTTCCAAGAGTCCCGCAGTAGTGGGAACGGGTATGCTCTCCGCCACCAAGAGTGAATCCATCTCCCCTTTCCAGGACCTTGACAAACTGGTCATCATAAAAAGAAGGAACCTGATAAAGCTCAACGAGCGCTTCGAAAAGAACCAGGCCTACGCCGAGGGCGAGGACTTCGACTTCGTGGCCTCCTGGATAAAGGAGAGAGTCTCCAAAAAATGCAAGGTCATCGAAAAGTAACACTTACTAAGGCAGGTAAAGCACAGGACATGGACCCTATAAACTTCGAGAAAGCGCACTCCCAGTACGCACACAAAACACAAAAGCATATGAAAAACCCTATAAACTTCGAGAAGGTGCGCTCCCAGTACGCATTCTCCCAGAAAAGAGGCCTTCATTTCATAATGGCCTCCGTTGTCATCTGGATCCTCATTGCCATAATTCACGCCACATCCCTTCCCATCGAGACGAAGGACCTGCTCACCTTCTGCTGCGCATGTCCCCTGATGCCCCTCGCCTGGGCCTTCTCGAAAGTCTTGAAAGTGACCTTCTCCGACAAGGGGAACCCGCTTTCCTCCCTTGGCATGGTCCTCTCCTGCGCCCAGATACCCTACCTCCTCATCGTGATGTGGGGAATGAGCAGCGTGCCGGAACTTATGGTGATGCTCTTTGCCATGGTATTCGGGGCGCACCTGCTTCCTTTCGGATGGTTCTACCGCTCAGGTGCATACTATGTGATGTCTGGGGTCATCCCCGTGGGAGCCCTCTTACTGGGTCTTCTCACCTCACCCCTTGTCCTGTCCCTTGCCATGATAGGGGTCGAGGGCATCTTCTGCCTCCTTCTCTATCTTGAATGCAGGAAATCCCCAGTATCGTCAAAGGGCCAAGGAACCGGGGAGCGCTAAAGTGCCGCCACTTCACTCCCTCCTCCACCCCCCGCTCTTTCCTTCCACAAACAAAAGGCCCCCGCATTCCACCACCGGGAAAGCGGGAGCTTTTATTCTTGGGACTGCAGGGGTCCGCTGAGGGCTACTTACCCACAGCGAACTTGCAAATC
>CAJOLJ010000184.1 GCA_905235445.1 uncultured Bacteroidales bacterium | reverse complement strand
CCACCCTCCCTCAGGACGGAGAGGGCATTGTCCAGGGCCTCCGCACTGCGGGGAGGCATCGGTTCAGCTTGATATTTTGCCATAGCTTGAAAAGCTGCTCCAATAATTATATATTTTTATATTTATAAAACACAGTGTTGGCGAAAGCCGGGAAGAGTGAGTGCGGGAGGTCCTTTGGGGGGAAAAGCACTCAATCATGGCTCTTCGGTCGCCAGAGGGATCTCATGGCCGCTTCCCTCCCTTGTCCTCTTTTCCTTCGAGCACTATGGTGGAAAGTATGGGATAGTGGTCGGAAAGCTTATTTTTCATAACGGTATGGCTTATTGCCCTGTACTGACGGGGGATGAGGATATAGTCTATCCTTATGAAGGGACGCATATATGCGTAGGTTGCACCGAATCCCTTCCCGGCCATGACAAAGGAGTCGCTGCGCCCCGAACAGAGATGGTTGTAGGTATAGGACAGGGGGGTGTCATTGAAATCCCCCACCACGAAGGAGCTCAGCGGACAATCCTCGATATGTCCCATCACCTGGTCCACCTGGCCATGGCGAAGTTCAAGGGAAATCTTCAGTTTGTCCTCGGTATCCTTAAGTGTGGACTTGTAGTCCTTGCGAAGGGACTTCGCAAAACGGGGAAGCGAGAAGTTGTAGCTCTGGAAATGGCAATTGTAAATCCTGAACTTCTCTTTCCCGACCTTGACGTCGGTCCAGATCGAGAGGTTGGCGCTTTCATCGAAGTCAATCTGCCCCTTGCCCGTCACTGGATAGCGGCTCAGCGTCACGTTCCCGAAGCAGCCGTTTCCCGTAGGGTACACGAAATACTCCACGTTGTATCCCGGGAACTTCTTCTTGAGCATTTTGCCCACTTCCTTGCTGTCCTCCCAATGGAATTCCTGAAGACAGACGATGTCCGCATCCACTCCCCTTATCATCGAGAACAGGGAGTCGGCGCATTTCTCGGAAGAGGGGAACTTCTGGGCCTCGGGGGATGAGAGGAACCTGCCAACATTGTAGGAAAGGACACTGAGAGACTGCCTCTCCCTGTCGGAAGGGTCCTCCTTGGGGGAAGAGAACTGATAGTACTGTCCCACTATGAAAACGGTGGGAAGAAGGGCAAGCGCAGGGATCCACGCAGCCCTGGAGCGGCGCCATAAGGCCCAGATGAAAAGGCCCATGTCCAGCAGCCACAGCACCGGGAACAGGAGCCCGAAAAGGCTCATGAACCATGCCTTTGCAGGGTTGAAGAAAACGGAGACATAGCTAAGTACAAGAAGACCCGCAGCCAGCAGCATGAGGGTCCTGGACGAAATCTTCCCGCCGAGGCTCTCCCTCCATCCCGACCGGGAGGAGGAGCCACGGGAAGAGCGTTTCTTTGTACTTGACTTTGCCACGGGACAGAGTGTCTAGAACCACGTGTTCTGGTTGAACAGGCGTCTGTTCTTCTTCCAGTACAGCATGAGCAGGAACCCGAAGAGAAGCCCGCCGAGGTGGGCGAAGTGGGCCACGCCGTCTGCGGTCCCGAATATTCCCGTCACAAGCTCAATTCCGGCGAATATCAGAACGAACCACTTTGCTTTCAGGGATATTGGCGGGAAGACAAGGGTAAGCACCGAGTCAGGATAGAGCATGGCATACCCAATCAGGATACCGTACACTGCCCCGGAGGCCCCCAGGGTGGGGGTTCCGAGGAGGACATTGTAGGCTGTGAGGTTGTTGGATGCAAGAAAGGAACTCGCCTGTATCCACTGCACTCCCATGTGCGTTAGCGCAGCACCCAGTCCTGTCACGAAATAGTACACGATGAACTTCTTGGAACCTATCGCATTCTCCAGCACCATCCCGAAAATGAAGAGGGTGTACATGTTGAAGAACAGGTGCCAGAACCCACCGTGCATGAACATGTGGGTAAGCGGCTGCCATATCCTGAAAAACGGGGAAGAGGGATAGAACAGCGCGAAGGTGCCTATCATGAAGTTCTCCCGCAGCAGCGTCACCACATAGAAGATGACATTTATGATAAGCAGGTTCTTTGTCACCGGAGGAATCTGTATCCTGGGTCCTTGGTATCCGTATTGGGGCATCGGCTATAATCTTTGTTTTTTTGTTCGTTATTGGAATTTAGCATCCAGTTCCTCTAGTGGAAGGATGGTCATTATCCTCTGGCCGCGACTCGTGAACTCGGAGTTCTGGCAGCTGAAAAGGGCGTCCAGGAGTCCCTGGGCCTCGATGAGGTTCATGGGGCCCTTTCCCCTGGATGCACTGAGGCGG
>CAJOLJ010000183.1 GCA_905235445.1 uncultured Bacteroidales bacterium | reverse complement strand
TATCCCACTCCCGACGGTACCTGCCAGAGGGACTACATCGACATAGTCGATCTGGCCAAGGCCCATGTCTATGCGGTTCGCAGGATGCTGGACGGGAAAATGGAGGAGGATTATGAAATCTTCAACGTCGGAACAGGTCGTCCCGTCAGCGTTCTGGAGTTGGTTAACGCATTCGAGAAAGTGAATGGCGTGAAACTCAACTACAGGTTCGCACCCAGAAGGGCAGGTGACGTGACCGCCATCTGGGCGGATCCTTCCCTTGCCAATGAAAAACTGGGCTGGAAGGCGGAAAGGACGGTCGAGGAGACTCTCGCCGCGGCATGGGCCTGGGAGAAGCACCTTGCAGGTATCAAATAGCTGACCCCGCCTCACCCAAGAACATCTACACACTCTCCCCGCTTGTCCCGGGATTCCGGGAAAAGAGGGGAGAGGGTTTTTTGTGATGTTGCTGCGAGGGGACACCCCTACTCCAGAAGACGTCCCTGGTAAGTGTCCCTCTCCTCCAGCTTTCGGTCCAGGGCATGAAGGATGTCGAAGTTGCGCACGAGGCCCCACCTGCTTTCCCTCACGAACCTCGGCGGGACTTCTCCCGCAATCCTTTCGATGTACAGGTCGGGGCGCAGCCTTTCAAGGATGTCCACCATGAGGTCCAGGTAAGAGTCCAGGGAGGTGAACTCCATGAAGTCTCCGGGATTGTTGTCATGCTCCCGCTCCATGGCGGTTCCCCGTATGAACTGGAGCTGGTGGAATTTTACCGAAGTGAGAGGGAGGCTGTTTATGGTCCTGCAGTCCTCAAGCAGGGTGTCCCTGCTCTCCCCCGGAAGTCCCACGATGAAATGTCCGCATACCGGGATCCCCCTTTGGGAGGTCAGTTCCACGGCCCTCCTGGCGCACTCGAAAGTGTGCCCCCTGTTGACTCTTTCCAGGGTGGAGTCCCTGCAGGACTCGATACCGTACTCGGCACTTACGAGCGGGTGGGGGAAGCCTTCCCTTCGCCAGCCTTCAAGTCCCCGCTCTTCCCCTTTCATTATGGATGAGAGAAGATCAAGTTTATCTTCATCGACACAGTCGGGCCTTGTCCCTACGGCTATTCCCACCACCTCGGGATGGGACAGGGCCTCGAGGTAGAGTTTTCTCAGGTGAGGGGTAGGGGCATAGGTGTTGGAGTAGGATTGGAAGTAGGCTATGTAGTGCCCTACCGAGCGGTAGCGTCCCTTGTGGAATGCGATCCCCTCGTCCAGTTGCCTCCCTATCGGAAGGTCGGGGGTGCTGTACCCCGGATGGAAAGCTGCATTGTCACAGAAGGTGCATCCGCCCACTCCCACCGTACCGTCCCTGTTGGGACAGGTCATCCCTGCATCTATCACGAGTTTCTGGAGCCTCTGTCCGTAGAGGTTCCGGTAGTATCCGCTGAAAGTGAGGTATCTCTTTCCGAGAGGAAAAGTCATGATGCAAGGTCTCGGGGTCGTTTGGCCGGGATGAATGAAGGGGTGAGGGAAAATCTGTCTTGCCGGCGGGAACCCCGCCGAACATTTCTCGGGGACAAAGTTACTCCAATTTCCAAATGAACCAAAGTGGCAGGAGGGCTCCGTAAATGCTCCTTGGGCGCTTACGGAGTGTATTTCATTCTTCTCGGGACTGTACATTTACGGCACCATTGACACATCACTTCCATCCCCTGCATAAACCGCTGTTCTTTCTCTTTCCTTGCGGTCTGCCAGAGATTTAAATACATTATCCTTTCCTCCTCTCATTCCTTTCCTTTTTTGGTATAGGCATACATATTGTGTGCGTGCCTGCTTTGGTGCGGGATCCACTTATGGTCATCGAGTAGGGCCACCCCCTCGATCATCAATTGGTCGATCACCTCACAAAGGTTTTCTACTGATGTTCACAAAAAATCAACAAAGATGGCGAGTCGTTTGGCAAAACCGACTGTGGGTGTTACTTTTGTCACAGAGCCTGTTTATTCGTCCGTATGGGGCTCCGTGGTAGGTTCACCAAAGGATGAATATAGCCTGACCTTTTTTATGGTCTGCGGCGATATATAGCAGGTTGCCTCTTCCTTGCAGGGGATCTGGGCAATCTGCACGGGGCAGGCCTACTCGAGGGTCTTGCCCTTTTTACAGGAACATTGCCATGTAGAGAGGATAATAGGTAATCTTATCATCTACGAAAAGATTCTCCCGGCAAAAGACCATAGCCCGTGAAACTTTATCTGGACTATTCCGGAGGATGGCGTCCAGAGACTTATGGTCTTTGAATTCCTCGCCTGATTTCACCTCCAGCACAGCAATCCCAGTCTCCCACTTGTAGATAAAATCCAAT
>CAJOLJ010000182.1 GCA_905235445.1 uncultured Bacteroidales bacterium | reverse complement strand
GGCGCCAATGGTGGCGGGAATGGAGTGGACAGCGGCGCTCTCCTCGGGATCCGGGAGGATTTCACTGACGGGTTCCTTGTTGCAGGAGGCGAAGAGGGTAAGTGCGGCCACGGACAGGGCCGCCAGCATAATGTTGCAGTTCTTTTTCATGGCTCTTCCGACTAAACATTACTCATTCTGTTCACTCCATACATGACCCGAGGTGGCACCTGGCGAGGTGCATAGGATTCCATCTAGACGCAGTACCGTCACCTCCGCCTGAGGAGGGCAGTAAACTTCTTTTTCCAATGTTCTTTCCATAGTTACTTTTGAGTGTATTTTGATTGTTTATGACAATTTCACTTTTGATTGCCAGGGCCGGGCAGGATATGACATCCGACGCAGTGTCCAGCAGAAGGAATGATCCGGGTGATGAGGGAACTCGGGGAGAAGTTGATAAGAGAGTTCCCCTCGGTGCGAAAAAAGGTTTGCCGCACCCTGCAAGAAAATATGGGCACGACAAATGATGGGACAGTCTTCAGAAAACTGTCCTAACTTATGTAAGTATATGGCAGCTAAATAATTACCCCCCCCGATTTAAAGAGGACGGGATTCTGGCACAAGATATGGCCGAAAGCCGAGTATGCTTTTCTTCGAATCACGATGCAAGTTTAGGGATTATTTTCTGACATTCCTACGAACAAAACAATATAACCGTTTTAGACAATGAAAAAAACTTAACAGGAAGATTGGACCATGCTGTGCACAGAATGGAAATCCCCAAGGCATCCGGCTTGACAGTTCACTCAGCGTGCATGCCAGAAGCAGCCGCCAACCGGGGGGAAGTTCACCCCCGCCGGGGAGTTCGAGTAGTCCTGCTCCGGGTTGGAGCGAAGTAAATCGAGGGAATCGCAGTTAAATTCAGACTATCTTTTGTGTACAGCCAAGACGCTCTCTTTCCGCCTCGAACTCACTAAGGCGTATATCCTCTATCTTTCCACGGACTACCCTCCTTCGGTCCCAGCTCTCGCTGCGGCACTTAACCGAATTAAGGGCGGCAAGCACATCCACCGCTCCCCTATCACTGTACATGCTGGACAGTTCCTCGGCTACAAGAGAGGAAAAGCGTTTAGTGAAAATGTCCTTCGCTTCCCGCAGAATGAGGTCCTTCTCCTCACTTTCAAGACTCTCCCAGAGTATCTTCGTATGGAACTTGGCAGGGTCATCGCCTCCTGTCAGGTATCCCCTGTTAACGGGGATATTCCCCAGAAACTCCACGACGAGAGTGTCCTGCTTGCTGTCCAGGGAGTCCGTCCCGGGGTCATTCACCACTGAAACCTTGTATATCCTTGAAAGGGGCAACTTCGCGAGCCAGGGAATCTGGCCCCTTAGGGATATCTCATCATGGAACAGGACGGAGAGGTTCTCCTGGATGAAGCTCTCATCCAGGGAGGAGGCCAGGATGGCCTCTTTTATGTACTTCACGGAATCCGGGTCGGTGGAAGAGATGTTCTCCAGGAAGAGCATATTGAGGCATAGGGCGGTAGTCGAGAGATTCTCCCGCATTGAGTCCATCTGGGTCCTCGTGTCTTCGAGTTTATGGCCTAGCCTCTCGACATCCGCACTCTCTGTATGATGACGGCTGGCATACTCCTGAAGGACAGCGTCAGTGGAGAGGCTGTCCACTTTCCTCTGGATGGCAGCGGCCCTCTTCGCTATCTCCCTTTGGCGGGCTACAGGGTTAAGTGTCAACATCGAGGCACCTTCAAGATCCCGCACCAGGGCCTTAAGTTCCTCCCTCACTGCACTAGCCTTGTCACCGAAGGAGGACAGTTCCCCCACCAGGGAGGCGGGGTTTGTGAAATCCACTTCTTTAAGGCGAAGCGAAAGGGACTTCTCGACGCTTATCTCAAGGGAGGAGGACAGGGCATCCTCAACTTCGGAAAGCTGCTGGAGGGTGCGGGAGAGTTCCTCTCGGGTCTGGAGAAGCTGCTCGCAGGCGAACTCATTATACGCCTCCAGGGTCCTTCGGATGGAAAGGGCGTGGTCCGCTGCCATATTGGCCTCGTCATAGATGGAGTGTACGTCCCTGTAATGCAGGCGGGACCCACCACGGCCTCTGCCAAGGCCGAAAGGGGTCATCCTCTCGACATAGAGCTCGTATATGCGCCTTCTTTCATAAATTGCCATGTAACCCTGGGCATCCAGCAGAGTGAGCGTCCTGGAGGTGTCCACATCCAGGACAGTTCGGCTTCGAAGCGGAGTCACGTGGACATGGATGTGGGGCGAGGTCTCGTCCATGTGAAGGACGGCAAGGTGTACATTGTCCTTGCCGAAGACATCACACACGAAGCGCCAGCTC
>CAJOLJ010000181.1 GCA_905235445.1 uncultured Bacteroidales bacterium | reverse complement strand
CGGCCATTCGGCCTCGCCCTTGGCGTCATAGAGGTATGTGCAGGCGAAGATGTGCTTGAACTCGGATGCTATGGGGCAGCCCTCGATGATTTCCTTCAGACCGGAGGAGTTGATATAGTGCTCCACCTTCACTCCCTTCTGGTCAGCGTAATTGTTTACCAGGTTGAACCATTCCTTGACACCGGGGAAGAGCTTTATGTGGGTGCCGAAGCGCCTGAAATCCTCCCTGCGCAGGGCAATCCCATGTTTTTTTGCCTCGTCGTGCATGAGTTTCATGTAGGCGAGGATATTGCTTGCGTCCTGTCCCTTGGCGATGCCGTCGCTCATGGACCAGAACTCCTCCGGGGTGGAACCTATGGCCTGGATGAAACCGAACTCCTGCATGTTGCCGGGGGAGAGGGTCCCGTCGAAGTCGTAGATGAGGGCTATGAGGGGTTTCTTGCGCATATGTGGGATTATTTTGATTTTCAGTTCAAAAGTAACTACATTTGCAAAAATACTGATTTTCCTTGACAAAAGGCTCTCAAAGGACTGCAAGAGAGTCCCTGGACGGGAAAACAGTAAAAATGTACAATACTTATTCTTAGAAAAACCTATGCCTAATTACCCTCACTATCTTGCGAGGCTCCAGGATGCTACACGCAAGTACTGGAACAAACCCGCCCTCAACAATATCGGCGGTGAGACTTTCGCTTACAAGGACATGGCAACCCAGATCGAGAAGTTCCATATTTTCTTCGAGAAGATCGGAGTGAAGAAGGGAGAGAAGATCGCCCTTTGCGCCCGCAACGGTGCCCGCTGGGGAATGTCCTACCTCGCAGTCAACACCTACGAGGCCGTCATCGTTCCCATTCTCAATGATTTCACACCGGATTCCGTGGATGCCCTGGTCGAGCACTCCGAGAGCATCGGTCTGTTCACCAATGCTGACAAGTGGGCCAAACTTGACATCACCAAGATGCCCGCCCTGCGGTTCGTCATCGACGTGGATAACTGGACCCTCCTCTACAGCAATGACCCTTCCATTGATGCGGCCCTCTCAAGCAATGAGGATGATTTCAAGGCGAAGTGGCCGGACGGCTACGGTCCCGACAATGTGGTGTTCCCCACCGACAACTGGGATGACCTGAGCACCATCAATTACACTTCCGGTTCCACCGGCAACCCCAAGGGCGTCATGCTTACCTACCGCAACTTCTCCGCAAACGTGGACTACTCCCAGAGGAACGTTCCCGCTTCGGACGAGTACTCCATGGTATCCATGCTCCCCATGGCCCACATGTACGGACTGGTCATCGAGTTCATATATCCTCTCTGCAACGGTACCGGCATCTACTGGATGGGCAAGACCCCGACTCCGGCAGCCCTGCTGAAGGCTTTCGCCGATGTGAAACCCTATCTCCTGGTTACCGTCCCGCTCGTGATGGAGAAGATTTTCCGCTCCAAGATCAAGCCCATCGTGGACAAGCCCGCCGTCAAGTTCCTTTCGAAGGTCCCCCTGGTGAACCAGATAATCTTCAAGAAGGTCCGTTCCGGTCTCATTGAGGCATTCGGAGGCAATGTCCAGCAGTTCATCATGGGAGGGGCCGCCCTCAATCCCGAGGTCGAGAAGTGGTTCCGCTACATAAAGCTCCCTTACCTCGTGGGCTACGGCATGACTGAGGCTTGCCCTCTTCTTGCCTATGAGCACTACTCCAAGTATGTCCCCGGTTCCTGCGGCAAGGCCGTGGACTGCGCAGCCGTGAGGATAGATTCCGAAGATCCCCAGCACGTTCCCGGGGAAATCCAGGCAAAGGGCGAGAACATATGCATCGGTTACTTCAAGAACCCCGAGGCTTCCGCCAATGCATTCACCGAGGATGGATTCCTCCGTACCGGTGACCTTGGCATCATGGATGAGCAGGGTAATATCTTCATCCGCGGACGCAGCAAGAACATGATTCTCAGTTCCTCCGGACAGAACATCTATCCCGAGGAGCTGGAGGCGATTGTCAATAACCAGGATTTCGTGATGGAGTGCGTCGTGGTTGACCGTGGCGGAAAACTCGTGGCCCTCGTGCTCCTGGACCAGCAGGCCATAGCAAAGTCCCTGCTTGACAAGGAGGCCCAGAGCGATATTCCCGAGAATATCCGCAAGGGTGCCAACCGTCAGCTTCCCGCCTACAGCCAGATAGCAAAGGTGGAGCTTGTGGACAAGCCCTTCGAGAAGACTCCCAAGATGAGCATAAAGAGGTTCCTGTACACCTAGACTCTTTCGGGGAGATTCCTAACGGACGGAGAAATGGGCGAATTTTCGCCATTTCCCTGTCCGTTTCTTTTTTATGGATTATTGCAATATGCTGCGCCAGGCAGTTGGCCTTGTGCCTGTATGTATGACGGTATTTCCCCCTTATGTGACAAGATGTCATGAAAAAACTCTTGGGAATGTATTTTGGTTAATACCTTATGCCCTGCCCGA
>CAJOLJ010000180.1 GCA_905235445.1 uncultured Bacteroidales bacterium | reverse complement strand
ACCACGGGTTTGGAGCAGCTCATGGCCTCAATCTGGACTATGCCGAAGGCTTCGGTCTTGAGGGAGCTGCTGAGGCAAAACACCCCGCATGAATTGAATTCCTCCCTTACTTCCCCGTCGCTCATGTAGCCGCACAGAGTGACCTTCTCCCCGAGGGAATGCTTTGCGATATGGTCTTCAAGAACATCCTTGAGGGGACCGTCCCCGCCTATTGTGACCTTGTATCCATCTGGAAGGTAACGGGCAGCCTCTATCAGGGTTCCGAACCCCTTATATGGAACCAGACGACCGAGCGCAAAAACCTTTTTTCTGTCAGTCTCTACGCCTGGCAAGCGAATGGCATCTTCTATCCCGATGGGCACGCACTTTATCTTTTCCTGCACCCCGGCCAAGTCCGGTGACTGGGATGTATATATGGGCGTTGTCCCGACAATTACGTCGGCACGACCAATAAGCCAATTCTGGAGAGGGGAATACATGACCGTGAAAAACCGGGACTTCAGCACATCGCTGTGCCACTGAAGAACGACCTTTCCCCTGTAACCGCTGAGACGAAGGGCAAGCGCAGCCATGGGATCGGGGTGGTGAATCTGGATAATGTCATATTCCTTGTGATGACGCCGCAGCCATCCTGTCATCGCCGGGGCTATCATGGTCCCCTGCTTCTTCGCCATGGCATGGATACAGAAACAACGTCCCTCCCCTCCCATGTCCAAAGTCAGGGCATCACCGAGGACAGCGCACAGCATATCGCAGTGCACACCTTCGGCATTGAGGCCCCGGGTGAGGTCCCACATCACCTTTTCTATGCCACCCCTTATGGGATAGAATTTCCCTAATTGAAGAATTCTCATTTCAGCAGTGCTTTTTGCATCAGTTCCAGGAGTTCACCTTCATCGCTGAAGAACTCCGCCTCCGCTCCCTCGGCAGCCTCGTGCGCATATGGAAGGTCACGAAGCAGAAGTTTTCCCGAAGGATTGGCCATATGGTACTCACTTATCGGAAGCCCCCATGTCTCAATCCTGGAAGGAAAGACGAACACCTGCGACATTGCGTAATACCTGTACAGTTCCTCCTTTGTCATGAAGCCATGGAAATCTATGCTCCCGACTTTCCCCCACTTCCTTTTAAGCCACCTCGCATATCGATTCTCGTCCCCCTTTATGGTGAGTACGACCTTGAAGATGTCCTTCCCCAGCTTTCTTTCCAGACCCTCCGCCGCCTCGCAGAGAGTCTCGAACCCCTTGTGGCAGTCCGGGGTGGAAGCGAAAAGGAAAAGAGGTACGCCACTGTCGTGTTTCTCCACCTTGGGAACGGGAGGGGGGACAGGCGGGATGACCCGGAACTTTTCCCTCGGGATATCAAGCATCTTGGACATCGCATCGGCGAACCAATTCTGCTGGACTATGATGCTGTCATTCTTCCTGATCCCAGGTTTATAGATCCACTTCGTCAGCCACACGAAAAGGGGGATCTTGGGGTCCATGACAAAGTCCCGGGCCTTAAGTTTCAGGAAAGGGAAAGAGTTGTGGCAATACACCTCCCTGTGTTCAGCCTCGACCCTGGGAGTGGTATCGTGAAGAGAGAGCCAAAGATATATCTTTCGGCCATCCTGCTTTGCGATATCCTTGCTTATGCGGTTCATGGTGACATACTCCGCCCAAAGCCTCCGGCCCCAGCTCTTTATGCACAGAGGCATCTCGATGTACTCGATTCCCGGGAAATCACAAAGTTCCCTGCAGTGGACAAGGGCGACTATGCGGTACTGGTCCGACACCCCGGAAAGATACCCCAGGCATCCCCGCAGGATTGTCAGTGTCCCGCCCTTGCGCAGATTGACCGCTGATACGACTATTGTCTTTCTTTCCCTATCCATCCGTCACCTCCCTGAACAGTTCGTTCCACATCTTCATTACGGTATCCTCACTGTATCTTGCCGCATTGGAAAGTGCGGCTTGTCCCATGGCAATGCGCCTGTCCCTGTCGGACATAAGACAACTGAGGGCTTTCGCAAACCCCTCTGTGTCACCCTCATCCACCAGCAGGCCATTGACTCCGTCCTCAAGGATGTCCGCAGGACCGCACTTGCATCTGAAAGCGACGCACGGAAGGCCCATTCCCTGGGCTTCAAGAAGGACCATAGGGAGACCCTCATAACGGGAGCTCAATGCAACGATCCCGGCACCTAGGTATACCCCGCGCATATCCGTGGCCCGGCCCTCAAGGAAAGCCCTGTCTTGCAGGGAAAGGTCCGCAATCTTTCGAAGAAGGCTGTCCCGAAGTTCGCCATCCCCATAAATATGGAGAGTCCAGCCGCACGGGGGCACTTTCTTCCATGCCTCGAGAAGGAGGTCGAAGCCTTTTTGGCGGTCCAACCTTCCGACCGCTATCACCCTTTTGCCGGTTTGGGGAACAGGCTCTCTCTCGACATGGGATATGGCATTGGGAATGACATGGAGATTGGGAAGCGGGCCCCAGTAGG
>CAJOLJ010000179.1 GCA_905235445.1 uncultured Bacteroidales bacterium | reverse complement strand
CATCACAAAAGTAGACGACGGTTCCCCCGAGGCCCCCGTTCAGGTGGTCTGCGGAGCTCCCAATGTGGCTGCGGGACAGAAGGTCCTCTTCGCCAGGGTGGGCGCCACTCTCCCGGGGGACTTCAAGATAAAGAAGTCCAAGATCCGTGGGGTCGAGAGCCTTGGCATGATATGCGCCGAGGATGAGCTCGGGATAGGCACCAGCCATGACGGGATCATGGTTCTTCCCGAGGATGCTGTCGTGGGGACCCCCGCCAAGGACTACCTTGGCATCCCGACTGAGGCGGTCATAGAGTATGAGATCACCGCAAATAGGGTGGATGCGGCATCCCATATCGGTGTTGCAAGGGACCTTTACGCATATCTCACCCTCAATGACATCCCCTGTTCCTTCTCCTATCCTGACGTGAGCGCTTTCAAGGCAGGGCAGGGAGAGGGCATACCCGTGGAAGTAAAGGACTGTAGCGGGGCTCCCCGCTACATAGGCCTTACCATCCGTGGAGTCAAGGTAGGCCCGTCCCCCAAGTGGCTGCAGGACCGTCTCACTTCCATAGGTCTGCATCCCATCAACAACATAGTGGACATTTCCAACTTCATCCTCTTCGAGCTCGGTCAGCCCCTGCATACCTTCGATGCCTCCAAGATAAAGGGAGGGAAGGTAATAGTGAGAAGGGCTGGCGAAGGGGAAAAGATCCGTACCCTCGACGGTGTGGAGCGTTCCCTGCATTCCAGTGACATGGTCATCGCCAACTGCGAGGGGCCCATGTGCATCGCCGGAGTGTTCGGCGGGGAGGATTCAGGTGTGACGGACTCCACCCAGGACGTGTTCCTCGAGGCTGCATACTTCGATCCCGGTTCCATCCGCAAGACTTCCAAGAGCCACACCCTCCAGACTGACGCATCCTTCCGGTACGAGAGGGGCTGCGACCCGCTCATCACCGAATATGCCGCCAAGAGGGCTGCCCTGCTTATCCAGGAGGTCGCCGGCGGAACCCTCGAGGGAGGTCTCATTGAGGTCTGCCCCGAGAAGGCGAAGAAGGCCTGCATCGAGCTTGACTATGAACGTATGGAGAGGCTTATCGGCAAGAAGATAGGCTCTGCGGTAATAGAGAAGATCCTTTCTGCCCTCCAGTATGAGTTCGTCAGGAAAGACGAGGGCGGTGCAACCGTCCTGGCTCCTTCCTACATGGTGGATGTCCAGAGGGAGTGCGACGTGGTCGAGGAGGTTCTTCGCATCTACGGCTACAACAACATAGAGCTTCCCTCCAGCATGAGGATGAGTGTCACCCCTTCAGCATCCCCGGATGCGGAGTCGGTGCGTAACTACATATCCAACTTCCTCGCTGCCAACGGGTTCATGGAGACAATGAACAACTCCCTGACAAAGGGTGACTATTACAACTGTCTCACTACGTTCCCCCGCGAGAAGTGCGTCACCATCGTGAACCCTCTCTCCTCCGACCTTAACGTAATGCGCCAGACCCTCATCCTCTCGGGACTTGAGGTCTTCGCCTACAACATAAACCGCCAGGTTACTGGCATCCGCACTTTCGAGTACGGCTCCGTCTATGAGAAGTGCCCGGGTAAAGGTGACGGTACCACCCTCGAGTCCTACGATGAGCATCAGGCTTTCTGCCTCATGATGACGGGTCAGGGCGAGAAGTCCTGGAGGCTTGATGCCCAGAAGGGAAGTTTCTACCAGCTGAAGGGCTACCTGGAGCTGCTGCTTCGTCGCTACGGCATCGATGTCTTCAACCTCGAGGCCGGCAGCGCCCCTTCCGATATCTTCAGCGAGGGAGTGACCTACTCCCTTCCCGCTTCTCACAAGCCTCTGGCCACAGTCGGTGTGATAGCCCCTGCCCTTGCCAGGAAGTTTGATATCCGCCAGGCGGTTTTCGCCTGCGAAATCCATTGGAACAATCTTTTCTCGGCAATACGCAAAGTCAAGGTCCGCTTCAGCGAGCTGCCCCGTTTCCCGGAGGTCCGCCGTGACTTGGCCCTCCTCCTTGACGAGGAAGTGTCCTACGCAGACCTACATGCAGCAGCCCTCAGGTCAGTCAAGGGCATCCTCAAGCAGGTGACCCTCTTTGACGTGTACCGTGGGGAGAAGATTCCTGCCGGCAAGAAGCAGTATGCCCTCAATTTCGTCTTCCAGAACCAGGAGAGGACTCTTACCGATGCGGAGGTGGACAAGGCTATCTCAAGGCTCCTTTCCACCTTCACCGAGAAGTTCGGAGCTACCTTAAGATAAATGAGAGGAGGGGAAGGGCCCTTCCCCTCTCCTACACTTTTTCTCTTCCCGATGCGTATCCACTCACTTAGTCACGGATTCTTTTCGCTTTCAGCTGTCCTTGTGCTGCTTCTCCTATGCGGCACGGGATGCCACAGGGCCGTTGTCATCCCCAAAGAGGACATGGCCGGTGATGGACCAGTGGATAAAGATTAACCATATGTCCAGGCAGGCGGATACCACCCTTGTGTATCTTCCCATCATTGAGAAATATGGCTACACCATGGAGGACTGGCAGAAATCTGTCGAGAAGTATTCTTCCCAGCCTGCGAAGTACTCGAAGATATTCGAAAGGACCGGGGACATCCTGAAAAAGCACCTGGACTCCCTGGACAGGGTGGAACGCCTGCAGTTCAAGCGGGACAGCATCAAAAAGGTCCATGAGTCCTACAAGATACCCCGCTTCACTGACCTTCAGTCCCAGCTCCCCGTCGACAGAGCACGTGATACCATTACCCTCATCAGTGACACTCTCGGTGTCTGGGTCCTTGGCGACGCCACCCGTGACACTACTTTCAAGGGACCCCTCCTCGTAATAAAGGAAAGAATCGGGGCGGATTCCCTCGAAAGGGCAAGGCTTGATTCCCTGAAGGCGGTCTCCGATTCCATATCCGCCAAGGTGGACTCCTCGAAGATACAAGGAAGGAGAAAGCCGGGGGACTCAAATAAGGCGGGAAGACCTGCCTCCTCCCAGTCCAAGGCCAAGCCTTCTGTCCCATCCCGCTCCCATGCCAAACCGATGGACGGGGGAGCCGAGATAAAGCTCCCGCCCAAAAAGAACGTCCAGGTCCAGGAGGAACTGAATGTCCAGGAAGAAATCACTCAAGTCAAGGAACAATAGTGAAAAGATTCGTAGCAAAATACTTATACACGATTGAAAACGAGGG
>CAJOLJ010000178.1 GCA_905235445.1 uncultured Bacteroidales bacterium | reverse complement strand
CATCCCTACATGGATCCCCTCTTCGCATCGAGATGGTGCAAGGAGACGACCGAGCAGTATCCCGACTTCAACATAACGGGTGAGACATGGTATCCCCTGGGAAGTGGCTTCCCCGCCTGGTGGCAGAGGGGCTCAGCCCTGAACCCTGCGTTTGATTCCTTCCTCAAGAGCGTCATGGACTTCAACCTGGCTTTCCTGCTTCCGGATGCTTTCACCGATGAGAGCCGCAATGAGGAGAACCACTCCAAGGGGCTTTTCAACATCTACGTCTCTCTGGCCAACGACTTCCTGTATCCCGACCCCGACAACGTCCTCGTGTTCCTGGACAACCACGACCTCGGGAGGTTTTCCCGTGTCGAGGACAAGGACCTCAGGCGCTACCGCCAGGCGATTTCGTTCATCCTCACGACCCGTGGCATCCCACAGATCTACTACGGGACGGAACTTCTTTTCACGGGACGCAAGAACGAGGGTGACGGAGTCATCCGAAAGGATATGCCGGGTGGATGGAAAGAGGACAAGGAGTCGGTATTCACCCCCGAAGGCAGGACTGCCCAGCAGAACGAAGCCTTCGAGTTCATGAAAAAGATCCTCCACTGGAGAGCCACCAGCGAGGCTGTCCAAAACGGTGAGCTCATCCAGTACGCCCCCATTCCCCAGTACGGGGACTGCTACGTCTATGCAAGGCATACCGCGGACAAGACCGTCCTCGTAATCCTCGGCGGATCGGACAAGGACGTGGATATGAAAATGGACCGCTACAGCGATGTAATAGGTGACTACACGTCAGGAAAAGATGTAATATCCGGCAAGGTCCTCGACATCAGGGGCCAGGTTCATGTTCCTGCAAGGGGCGTGTACATCCTGGACCTTTTCAAGGATGAAAGCGGCAAGAACCTCACCGTAGCCCCTTACGCCCAGTTCGGGGAGGGCCTCATCGACAAGATCGAGCCCCAGGGCTGGCTCAGGGAAATCCTTACCCGCCAGAGGGACGGCCTCACCGGCCATCCCGAGGCCATGGCCTACCCGTACAACTCCGTCCTTTGGGCAGGAGAACTCAAAAGGGACTCCGACAGAAGAGGAGCCGACTGGTGGAGATTCGAGCAGACCGCCTACTATCTTGACGGACTCACCCGCCTTGGTTACATCCTGGATGACAAGGAGCTTCTTGACAAATGGCAGCAGAACATAGACTATGTCCTCGCCAATCCCCTTCCCTTCAAAAAGGGAACTCCCATCTCTGAGCAGCCTCAACTCCAATGGAACAGACGTGGAGGCGGCGGTCCCGGCGGAGGCCAGGGAATGAGACCCCAACAGGGTGGCAGCCCACAGCAAGGCGGTCCCCAAGGCGGCAATCAAGGCATGAGGCCACAGCAAGGCGGTCCACAGGGCGGCAACTTCGCCTCCCAGGTTTCCGAGGATCCCCGTCTTCGTGAAAGGCAGGCCCGGCAGTTCGCCCGGATGCAGAAGCAGCAGAAGATCGCTTCCTATGACCGTCCCGAAGGAAGGCTCGGACCCGAGACCGGGTCCATGGCATGGCCTTTCGCCGTGTTCTTCAGGGCAATGAAAGCCCACTATGAAGCTACCGGCGACCCAAGAATCCCCGAAGCCCTCAGGAAGAACTATCTCTCCTATTCAGTGGATGAACTGGGAATGGACCGTTTCGTGGTGAACGTGGAAGGCATTCTCTGGACTTATGCCCTTACCGGTGACCCTGCGCTGAGGGACCTCGCCTCCAGGGCATGGGCTGAAGGAGCCGCCGACATGACCCAGGCATCGGCCATGGACACGACCGCATTCCGGATGCACGGGGTCACCATGAACGAGCTGCTGAAAATCCCCATGATACTTTATTCGTACACGGGGGACGAAAGCTATCTTGAGGCAGCGCTTCATGCGGCAAAGAAGATGGAAGGCCCGAACATACTGATTGACGGGATCAACTCCTCCTCCGAGGCCCTTGCAGGCAATGATCCTCTTGCTTCCCATGAGACTTGTGACGTAAGTGATTACACCTGGACAATGGGATACTATCTCATGACAACGGGTGACGGACAGTGGGCCGACAGAATCGAGAAAGGCATCTTCAATGCAGGGCTTGGTTCCATCACCAAGGACTTCCGTTCCATGCAGTACTTCTCCTGCCCGAACCAGGTAATCGCGACCGGCAACTCCAACCACAATGGTTTTAAGCACGGTCTCACCTGGATGGCCTACAGGCCCATCCATGAGACGGAGTGCTGCATCGGGAACCTTCACCGCTACATGCCGAACTACGTAGCCCGGATGTGGCTTCGTGACAAAAACGGCAATCCTGTGGCTGCCCTCTACGGCCCCTCGAAGGTGGAATACGACCTCGGGGATGGCATTACTGCCGTAATCGAGGAGAAGACCCAGTATCCCTTCGAGGAGAAAGTGGATTTTGCGTTCACTTTCATGAAAGACGGAAAGGTTACTGACAAGCCTGTCCAGATGGACTTCACCTACAGGATTCCAGGATGGTGCAAGAGTAGGGAAAGCGCAGGATTCCATACGGTATCCAAACTCTGGAAGAGCGGGGATGTCCTC
>CAJOLJ010000177.1 GCA_905235445.1 uncultured Bacteroidales bacterium | reverse complement strand
CAGCTTGTCCTCGGGGATGAACCTTTCATCATCCTTGGCGGTGAACTGGCCAACTCCTCGGCTTCGTCCGCCCAGTATATGAGGGAAAGGGACACATGGAGAACTCTTCGTGAGAACGGCCTGAATACCGTCCTGGCACCGGTGTACTGGGAACTGGTCGAAAGGGAGGAGGGGAAGTTCGATTTCAGCAGTGTCGACTCACTTCTAGCCGGGGCGCGGAGCGAGGACCTGCACCTTGTGCTTCTATGGTTCGGGACATGGAAGAACAGCATGTCCTGCTACGTTCCGCATTGGATGAAAAAGAGGTTCGCTTCAGATTACATCCTGGCCCGTGACGCCGAAGGCATTCCCCAGGAAATCCTTTCAGCCCTCGATGGCCGGGCCCTGGACTCTGACAGGAAGGCCTTCGCAGCGCTTATGGACCACTTGAGGGAAGTTGACGGACAGAGGGGCACCGTGCTCATGGTCCAGGTGGAGAATGAGATCGGCATGATTCCCTCCGCCAGGGAACACGGCAAGGAGGCGGACAGGCTCTGGAAGAAATCAGGCGGGAAAGACGGAGACCCATACGCGGAGGAAAGGTTCCAGGCATCCCTGTATGCAAAGTACGCAGAGGAGGTGGCCAGGGCCGGGAAGGAGCGCTACGACATCCCCATGTTCGTCAATGCAGCCCTCGACTCCCGAGGCCGCAGGCCCGGGCAGTACCCTTCCGGGGGTCCTCTTCCCCACCTCTTTGACATCTGGAAGGCGGAGGCTCCCTCCATCGACATCCTCTCTCCCGACATCTATGACCCTCCTTTCAAGGCCTGGGTCAGCAAATACTCCACCCCCACTAATCCCCTTTTCATCCCCGAGATACGCCAATGTCCCGAGAATGCGGCGAGAGTGTTCTATGTCCTGGGAAAGTATAGCGCCATAGGCTTCTCACCCTTCTCAATCGACAACAGCCCCGAGGACACCGCTCCCTCATACAGGCTCCTTTCGTCCTTCCTGCCGCTTATCGCAAGGAAACAGTCCGAGGGCAAGGCCTACGGGGTCCTTGTGGATAAGGAAGCCCCCTCTGACACGCTCACCATAGGAGACGTGAAATTCATCTGCTCCCATGACGGGACCATCTCATGGTCACCATGCCACTCAGATCCCTCCAAATGGGGCGAGGGCGCATTCCTTGTCCTGGAAATGGATGAAAAGGACACCTTCCTATTCCTCGGGACCGGTTGCGTCGCCACGATGACGCCTTCTGACGGAAAGGGAAGGGTCGGCATCCTCAGCATAGATGAGGTCAGGGATTCTTCTCTCAGGCCCCTTCGCACTCTGAACGGAGACGAGGACCACCAGGGGCGACATCTGAGGATCCCCTACGGGGAAGTCGGGGCCCAGCTCCTGCGAATCTACAGGTACTGACCCCAGGGCCCGGGTACTGTCCAGGCATCATCTACTGGAACTGTACCAGTATCCTGAACACCTTGCCTGGATCCGAAGCCCATTCTTTCATGGCAGAGGGCGCCTCCTCGGGACTTACAACCTTGGATATCAGTTTCGCCACATCGAAGGAGGTGGACGAAAGAAAATCCCTCACTGCCGCGAAATCCTCGGGCATCGCATTCCTGGAGCCCCTGACATCCAGTTCCTTTTTCACAATGAGACCTGTGGGAATTGCCACATCCGTGGGGGCGTAGCCTATGCACGCCACCCTGCCCGTGAATGCCACTTCTTGGATGGCCAGCCTGTAGGTGGGAACGCTTCCGACAGCCTCTATGATGACCGAAGGGCCGTCTCCCCCGGTTATGTCGGAAATGGTCTGATGAGCGGAAGGAGAAAGGGTGTTTACGGAATGTGAGGCCCCAAGGGTAAGAGCCTCGGAGAGTTTCTCATCATCGATGTCGGCAGCTATCACCTTGGCCCCTCTTGCATAGGCACCCATTATGGCACCCATCCCGACCATGCCGCATCCTATGACCATGACGCTGTCAGCGGGTCCGACCCCTGCCCTTCTCACTGCATGGAATCCCACGCTCATGGGTTCCACGAGGGCACATAGCCTGGGGTCAAGTCCGCCAGAAGGGAGGACCTTCTGCCAGGGAAGGCAGATGTACTCCCTCATAGCCCCGTTTCTCTGGACCCCCAGGGTCTCATTATCCCGGCAGGCGTTCTCCCTGTGGTTCAGGCATGAAGGGCACTTCCCGCAGGAAGTATAGGGGATGACGGTAACTATGTCCCCGACCTTGAAGGAGGAAGGCACTCCCCCTCCGAGGGCGACAACCTGCGCCCCGATCTCATGGCCGGGGATGACAGGGTCAAGGGCCATGGCGTTGCGACCGCGGTAAGTATTGAGGTCCGAGCCGCAAAAGCCCACGTACAGCATCCTGAGAAGAATCTCCCCGGGGGAAGGGGTGGGGGCATCCTGGGTGAAAAGTTCCACTTCACCCCTTGAATATATCCTGAGCGCTTTCATTGTAAGCAAATGACAAGTTTCATATGTGCCCGAAATGGACGACTATTCGGGACGACTATTCGGACATGTTCTTTATATAAGGTAAGTACGGCAGGGTCCCGAATCCATAGAATCTAATTGCATTCTCCCCTAGGAACAGCCTTTTCTCCCCATCGGAGAGAAGGTCCGAGCGGAGGACGAAGTCATAGGACATCTTATACGTTATGGCCGTAATCGTCCTCGGATAATCGGAGCCCCACATCAGTTTATCGATCCCGACAAGGTCGGCTGCCTCCCTTATGGCTCTCACCGCTCCCTTGAAAGGATAGAACTCGGAGTTGAAAAGCCATGTTATGCCACCGCTCTCAATCATCACATTGGGATGTCGGGCAAGCTTTATCTGCTCGAGCCACTTGGGGGTCGTGACCATGCCGAAGTGGCCTATGGCAATTCTCAGGTCAGGGAAAGCTGAGACTATCTCCTCCACCTGGGAAATCTGGCTGCAGTCCTCATGAAGACAGAGGGATAGATAAAGCCCTTCCTCCTGCATGAGGGAGTACATTCGCATGAGTTCATCGCTGCAAAGGGACCCTTTCCCAAGACGGTGACCTGGTATGGAGACACCCGAGAAGGGTCCACCCGGAAGGATCCTCCCGGCCTCCTCCATGAATCCCTCCCCCCTGAAATCGAACATCGCGCAGACCTTCAGGCGGTCCGGATACCTTGTCGCCACTTCACTGAGGTACTCATTCTGGATCCCGTCTATGAACTCCTGCACGACAACGGCTCCACCGACCCGGGCATAGTCCATATTGGAGAGGAACACTTCCGCAGAGTTCCTTCCGTCAATCATGAAAGGCGGGAGCATCTGGACTTCCCGGCCGAAGAAAAGGGACCGGCCACGCTCGAGGGTGCGGATGGGCTGCCCGTCCACCACCGTATCCTGCCTCAGCCACAAGTGACTGTGGGCATCGATTATTCTCAGGAATTCTTCCATCTCACTCTCATCTGGTCCCCTATGGCTTCACGCACTTTCCCCACGAGCTCCCAGTCGATGGGCTCGTTTGCCCACTCGATGCTCCGCCGGACGTTGGCGGGGTTGGCTGAACCGAACAGGGTGGATGCTATGCGAGGATTGGAGATACTGTACTGGATGGCCAGTTTCTCGATGGGATAGCCTGCCTCGGTGCACAGGGCCACCGCCCTCTGGCAGGCATCCACGAGGGACCTCGGGGCAGGATGCCACGAAGGAACGCCACGGGTGGAAAGAAGGCCCATCGCAAGAGGCGAGGCATTGATTATGCCTACGCCATGGCTCTCGAAGAAATCGAAGTAATCCTTCAGCAGGTCATCGTTGAGGCAGTAGTGGCAGAACGACAGGACAGATTCCACTGTCCCGTCCGGGACATGCTCCACGACCCACTTCTGGTTCTCTGGCTGCAGGTCGGTTATGCCGACATGGCCCACGACTCCCTTTTCACGGAGTTCCACCAGCGCGGGAAGAGTCTCGTTCACTACCTGATTGAGGTCCGCGAACTCAATGTCATGTACGTTGATGAGGTCAATGTAGTCTATTCCCAGGCGGTCCATGCTCTCATAGACGCTTTCGACGGCTTTCCTGGCGCTGTAGTCCCAGGTGTTGACCCCGTCCTGGCCATAGCGTCCG
>CAJOLJ010000176.1 GCA_905235445.1 uncultured Bacteroidales bacterium | reverse complement strand
GGGGATGTCCAGGGCAAGAAACCCGCCCCCGACATGGTCCTCTCCGTCCTTTCGACAACGCTCACCTCCCCGGCGGAGGCTCTTACCGTCGGGGATACCATTTTCGACATACAGATGGGAAAGGGCGCATGCACCCCTACATGCGCCGTATCTTTCGGGAACCAGGACAGGGAACTTCTTGAAAGTGAGTCACCCACTTATATAATCGACAGATTCGGGGAACTGCTGGACATAGTTCTTTGCAGATAATGTCCATCCCGCCCCGGACTGAAAAACCGGAACCGCATAACCTTGAAAAACAATGAAAGAAGGCGTCAGAGTCATCCTTTTCACACTCTTTTCCGCTAGCGCAGGCCTCATCGAGATGGGGTCCTTCGCCCTTCTGAACGAGTTCACTTCGCTTCGCTACTGGCCCTGCTACCTCATAGCCCTTGTCCTCAGCGTCCTTTGGAACTTCACGCTGAACCGTAGGTTCACTTTCCGCTCCAGCGCCAATGTCCCCAAGGCGATGCTCCTGGTGGCCCTCTACTACTGCGTCTTCACGCCTGTGAGCACCATTCTCGGGGACTACCTTGCCGAGAGCCTGAACTGGAACGAGTATCTCGTGACGATACTTAACATGCTTCTCAACTTCGTGACCGAGTTCCTTTTCCAGAGGTTCGTGGTCTACGGTAAAAGCGTGGACTCCGCCGTGGCGCCGAAGGTCGTGAGGGACGATATCGACTCCTGACCTGACCTCTCCCTTCCTGGCCACTTTGCAACCCTGTTGCAACATGGGGGATGTACCTTTGCATCTGAAAAGGAGTGGCAGGTGCACTGCGCTCTTCCCACCCTTCATGCAGCAATTATAAGAACCACTCACTTACTTTGTCATGGCAACAGATAGCAGGATACCGAAGGATAGCCCCCACCATCTTCCTCTCTACGGGATAGGCCCCTACCTAATCGGGGGGATAATAGCGCTTTGCTTCCTGGGGATACTCTTTTCGGAATTGGGATGGATTCCCTCTGCCAGGATACCGTCCCTGGAAATCCCCATGGATGCGGGTGGGGCGCTTCTTATCGCATGCGGGGTGTGGATGTGGATATCGGGAGCGCTGCTCTCCAAGCTGGAAAAGCACATCCGTGACAATGAACTTGTGAGGAGCGGGGCATTCGCCCACGTCCGAAATCCCCTTTACAGCGCTTTTATTTTCATGTGCACGGGGGCTGCCATGATAGAGGGAAACATCTATCTGCTCTCCCTCACTCCCCTGTACTGCATTGTCATGGCCCTCGTCCTTTCGAGGACGGAGGAGAAGTGGCTTCTGCACAAATACGCCGACGCCTACCCTTCCTACGCCCAGGCTGTCCCCCGCACTCTTCCGAGGATAGGAACCTCCATGAGGGTGAGGATGTACACTTCGGATATCCCGAAGGGATGCTGGATCGCCCTTGACATAGTGGGGAACATCGGGTGGATAAGCTATGTTGTATGCACCGTACTTCTGCTTGAAGGGGGAACTGAAGGGCCTCTCGAGGTAGCCCTTTCGTGCATCGAAGTCATCTGCTCACTGTCCCTTCTGGGGGCCGTGGCGGAGCTCACCACACAAAGAATCGACCACCTCGACTGGACCCTTCCCCGAATACGTCTTGCAAGAGGGTTCGGGGTCCTGGCATATGCCCCGGTAGCGGGACTTCTCTTCTCGCTTGTCAGGATTTCCCTTGCGGAGGGTGGAGGCACACCTTCTGTCATCCCGGTTGTGATGGCAGCGGGAAGTGTGCTTTGCGGAGTCTGCTCGTTTATACTGCTGCGCAGGTACCGGGAAATCAACAGCCAGGAATGAGGTAGGTTAAATACAGCACCGTGTACCCAGCCTTTTCAGTCTTTCTCCGTGATGAGGATGGATTGGTAGAAATGACTTTTGAGTCCCATGTCATGACTTTTCAGGACATTGTCGATGGTGTCAAGGGCATCTTCCTCGCTCACGGCACTGACGCTGAAAGTTACGGGGCCGTCAAGGTCCGTCGTGATTTCAATGGAGTAGTAGTGAATGGCGTCCCGGTTGTTTTTTTCCAGGGCCTCAGAGACCTTGTCGGACTCCCAGGTTATGAGTGAAGCGGGGGCTGGACGCACATTCTTCAGTAGTTTGACTTTCACAGGTGTATCCTCCCCGTTCGGAAGGACTTTCCGGAAACGCACACAACCGGATGAGCAGGACCAGATGGGAGGTCTTCTCGGGACAGTGTCCCCTCCCAGGATTGCATTTTTCCTGTACTTGAGAATGAACTGATACCCTTTCATTTCCCCGGTTCCCCGCAGATGGGGCATTTGCGGGGCTTGCGGGTTACGTTGATGATGCGAGAAGGCATAGTTTATGAGGTTTTGTTGTTTTCGTGCTGGATCATGATGGCCTTATGGCCCCGAGGTATGCCGCCATCCCCTGCGCGGCACAGTAGCCTGTTGTCCATGCGGCCTGCAGGTTGAATCCTCCCGTAATGGCGTCCATGTCCAGGACCTCCCCCGCAAAGAATATCCCGGGGTGCTTCCTGCAGCCCATGCAGGAAGAATCCACTTCCGAAAGGCTTACGCCTCCGCACTTCACGAATTCCTCCTTGAAAGTGGCCC
>CAJOLJ010000175.1 GCA_905235445.1 uncultured Bacteroidales bacterium | reverse complement strand
GGTGATTTCACGTTGGATCCTCCGAATAGGGCCTGCTGTGCCATGGCAGGAAGGACAAGGCACAGGGAGGCGAGTGAGATGATAAGGAATTTTTTCATTGTCATGTGTTTATGTGGTTAATACTATTTGAAAAGCCTCGGTGCGTACTCATACAGATTGCGCCTCCATGTGAGCCATGTGTGGCCCCCAGGGGCCTCGGAGTACTCATACTTGACGCCGTACTTGTCGAAAATGTCACTGAGCATGGCCTTGCAGTTATTGTAGGCTATGTCCTCGGGACCGCCCTGGGTGAAAAGCAGGAGCTTGAGGGTCCTGTTCAGTGCGGGTGCTATGCTCTTCACTTTCTGCCCGTAGGCCTCGAAGGCCTCCTTCTGGGCAGGGAACCACCCGGATGAGAACACGAGGAAGTAGTCGAACTCCTCATAATGGTCCAACATGGTGTCAAGGGTCTCCCAGCCTCCCATGGAAAGGCCGCCCAGGGCCTTGTGGGCAGGGTCGGTGCGGACCCTGTAGTTCTCCTCTATGAACGGGACAATGCTGCCTGTCAGGTCCTCGACGAAGATGGGAACTTCGCCCGCCATGTCGGTGGTCTCGATGCTTCCGTTGGGCATCACCACCACCATGGGAACTATTTTGCCCTCGGCAAGCAGGTTGTCCAGGATGTTGCCGGCGGCACCTGGGCCGACCCAGGAGTTGTCAGTGTCACCGCCGCCGTGGACGAGGTAGAAAACGGGGAGGGTGTCGCAGGACTTCTCGTATCCTGCGGGAGTCCAGACATGCAGGCGGCGGACGGTCCCCGTAGCCTTGGAGTTGTAGTACCTCTGCGCAATGGCCCCGTGGGGTACGTCCTTCATGGCGAAGTACTCCTCTCCCGTAGGTTCAATGCGAAGAATAGCGGTGCTCTCGCCCGCGAGCGGGGCCTTGGGGTCATACACCGATACTCCGTCCACCGTGAAATGATACCTGTAGACGCCTGCGCCCAGTCCTTTGACTTTTGCCGACCAGACTCCGTTGTCGGACTTGTCGAACACAATCGGGACTCCCCAGGGGAGGTCGCCGCTTATGCCCACTTCGGATGCCTTGGGGGCATAGATGCTGAAAAGGACGCTTCCGTCAGGAAGGATCCTGGTGCTGCGAAGGGTATCATTGGGGGTAGGCTGCCGGAACCATCCCTGTGAGCGGGACGGGAGGGACAGTAGGCAAAGGAGTGCCGCTGAAAGGAGGAGGAACTTTTTCATTTTCGGTAAGTGAACTGATGGTTGCCCTTTTTACTGAATGTCGAATTCCTGGACATGGAGGGCGCCCTTCCTTGAAGGCTGCCAGAGAGGATTGCCGTCCTTTGCGAAGGACGTCCACGCATCGAGCATCCTTTCAGAGAGAGCATGGTCCGCTTCCGTGAAAGGCCTCCATGAGTTGTCCAGGGTGCCGAACATGAACCACAGTTCCGCAGAGTGGAAGGCTCCGTCCATCGTGGGGAACTTGTCGTCATCCTCTGCGGGAAGGTCCCTCTTGAAGAGGTATTCGTACACGCTCTGGGTGGACAGGGAGTCCCTCACTTCGGCGAAGCGGTCGATGGAGGGGCCTCCAAGACCGGGCATATCCTCTGAGTTGGAACCTATCATGTAGGGGATGTCGGCAATGGTCCTGTTGTATACCGCTTCACTGAAATCCTCGGTAAGAACCTTCCCGTCCTTGTGTGGGGACATGGCAAGCCAGGTGTGGCGCTCGGCCCCGTACCTTGATGCCGCCGATAGAATGTCCTCGGGTTTTGCTCCTCTCATTTCTTCCAGGGTACTGTAGCCGGCAAAGTCCATGAAATCCTTCCCCTGGGCATCATAGCCTTCCTGGGAAGGGGCGGGAACGCCGATGGAAAGGGATGCAAGACCGCCGCCGCTCTGGATAATGGCTTTGGAAAAGAGATTCCTGGAAAGAGGGGATATGCAGAGGTTCTTGACACTCATCGCTCCTGCGCTCTGCCCCAGGATGGTTAGATTGTCGGGATCCCCGCCGAACTGGGCGATATTCTCCTTTATCCACTTTATCGCCGCAATCTGGTCCTTCATGCCGTAGTTGCCGGACACTCCTCCCTGCTCTTCGCTGAGGGCAGGATGGGAGAGGAACCCAAGAACGCCGAGACGGTAGTTGATGGTGACCATTATCACACCCCTGCGGGCCCACTCGGTACCGTCCATGGTACACTCATAACTGTAGCCGTTCTGGAAGGCTCCGCCGTGGATCCACATGGCCACGGGAATCTTTGCGGCGGGGTCGGCCAGGGTCCCCGTAGGTGCCCAGACATTCAGGTACAGGCAGTCTTCGCTCATCTCGGGGTTGCCTTCCCAGTAGAATTCCCGCCAGTAGAAAGACCCTTCCTCCTGGCCTCCCTGCCAGCTGATGGGGGAGAAGGTGTCGGCTACCTTGACGCCTTCCCAAGGAAGCACGGGCTGGGGGTCTTTCCACCGAAGGTCCCCCACGGGGGGAGCCGCATAAGGTATGCCCCGGAACACGGTGACCCCGTTTTCCTGGGGTACGCCTTGTACCAGTCCGCCGCTGACGCTTATGACAGGGTTGTCCTTTGAACATGCTGCCGCCATTACTAGAAGGGCGGAGA
>CAJOLJ010000174.1 GCA_905235445.1 uncultured Bacteroidales bacterium | reverse complement strand
CGGATAAGCTCCCTCTTGCGGTCACGGCCATAGCGGTAGTCGCCGTAATCGATATACTTATCCATCATGTACAGACCCTTCCACTGGAAGATGTTGCTCACTTTCTCGTCCACACGCCTGTTGGATTCAAGGGGTATCACCAGGTGACAGGGTATCAGTACGGCAATGGGGTTGTCACCCACGGCTGAAGCCACCGCCCTGCAGGCTTTCTCCCCCTTTCCGATGGCGGCAGCAAGCTCGGAATAGCTTACAAGCCTCGGGGGGATGAGGCCGTCGGGGCCATGCGTGATGGAGAATACAGCTTTCCACACCGAGAGCCGGAATGGAGTTCCGCTCAGCCCGAAATCCTCCCACTTGACAGAGTCGGAGAGGGCGAGCAGCTGCTCGGAAGTGAGAGAGCGGACATGGATGTCCTTCGGGGAAGGGTTATCCCCCTCCGAAAGATTCTGAAGGAAGCCTACGAGGAAATCGTATCCGTCACTGACCGATACTATCTTCCCGTCGACTTTAACCATTATCCATTCTTCCATGATCCGGGCCTGTTTTGAAGATAGAAGTCCCTACAGGGCCACATACTTGGTCACATCCTCCCAGGGAAGGGTGACGCAGATTGTGCCGAGGCTATGGGGACCGATGTCCATGGGGTTATACAGATACGTAACGCCTTTGTCTGAAACGTAGAAGTTCCCGTTCGGGGCGATATCCTTCACGAAGAGTGTTTCATAGGACTCTGCATCGGGCATGCTCTCCTCAAGCCTTGCCGAAAGCAGGGCTGCCACTTCACTGGATACACCCTCCTTGAAGAAACGGCTCTCGGGGACGATTTCACCGGTGGCGGTATCGAATACCATGGCGATTACGCCCGAAAGTCCATTGGCGCCTCCCTCATAGGAGTAGGCGGTGACAAGGTAGGAAGCGAAGTTCTTGTAGAACCCCACGAACTCTCCTGAGATGTTGTCCTCCCAGGACATCTCGGGGATGTATGAATCCGTACCTTCCTCACCCTTGCGGGAGATCTCCGCATAGGTGGTCTTGTAGCTCTTCAGGGTGGAGTCCACGTAATCCTCCACTGCGCTCTCGATATCGGTAGCCTGTACCGTTCCCTCGAAACTGCGTCCGACGATGGTGGAAACCATCTTTGTCAGGGCAGTGCTCACGGTCCCGGCCACGGGATACTCCAATTTCACATTGACGCTAAGAGAATCGGGGGCACCGGGGGCGGCTGCCTCAACGACTGTCTTCTCGTAAACCTTGGTCTCCAGGTCCTTGACCTTGTTGCACCCTACGATGGCCACGGAGGCCAGCAAAATGATGCCTAAGAGTTTTCTTGCTTTCATTTATTTGGAATTTTTTCAGTCATTATTCAACTCCGAGATGTCCACCACTCCCCTCTTGCTCGCCCCCATAAGCCACTCGCTGTAGTAGTCCGCCATCCTCCAGAAGAAGTATTCGTTCATGTCCCCGAACCCGTGCCTCTGGCCGGGAAGGATGAGCATATCGAAACGCTTGTTAGCCTTTATCAGCGCATTGACCACCCTGATGGTATTGGCGGGATGGACGTTGTTGTCTATATCCCCGTGGACCAGCAGGAGATGTCCCTTCAGGCGGGAAGCGAGTTCCTGGTTGGTCTTGATGCTGTACACGAAAGTGGTGTCGCCCTTGTCTATCTTCTCAAGGATGCCGTGATGCTGTTCGCTCCACCACCTGTTGTAGATGGAGTTGTCATGGTTGCCGGCGCAGGATACCGCCACCTTGAAGAAGTCGGGATACTGGAGTATCGCCGCGGTGGACATGAACCCGCCGCCCGAATGTCCGTGTATTCCGACACGGTTCACGTCCATGAAGGGGTAACGGGCACAAAGCTGCTGGATAGCGTATTTCTGATCCTCGAGACCGTAGTCACGCAGGTTGCCGTAGCCGTAGTTGTGATACCATTTCGAGCGGTTGGGGTGTCCGCCACGGTTTCCCACGGTAACGACAATGAATCCCATCTGGGCCAGGCGGTCCACCCTTGTGAACCCTTTGCTCCAGGAAATGTTGTTGGCCTCCACCTGGGGACCTGGATATACATAGTCGCACACTGCGTACACCCTGGTGGAATCGAAATCGAAGGGCTTGTACATAGCCCCGTAAAGGTCGGTTACCCCATCGGCGGCCTTCACCTTGAACCTCTCGGGGAACTTGTATCCGGCAGAGAGAAGCTGCGAGAAGTCGGCTTCTTCCAGTTCGCAGACCTTCCGTCCGGTCTGGGCGTTGAAGAGGGCGACCGCAGGCTTGTAGTCAACCCTGGAATAGTTCGCCACAAAATATCTCCCGTCATAGCTGGAAGTGGAAAGTACATCCATGTCCTTCATATCGAGGAGCTGGGGAGTGCCACCGGAAAGGGGAACCTTGTAGGTGTGCATCTGGTAGGGATTCTCATCCTTTTCCACTCCGCAGGCGGAGAACAGCACGTAACCGGCCGCTTCATTTACCTCCAGGACCTCCTCCACATGGAATGCCCCTTCGGTGAGGTTCTTGATGAGATCCCCATCACGGGAGTAGAGATACAGGTTGGCCCAGCCATTGCGCTCTGACCAGTGTATCAGGCGTGAGCCGCCGCCCACCGGATAAGGCTTCCTGTTCTCGACGTAGGT
>CAJOLJ010000173.1 GCA_905235445.1 uncultured Bacteroidales bacterium | reverse complement strand
TCGATTCCCTTCCTGGTCCATTTCCAGGTCAGGTACTTGGTCGAGAACCTGACATAGGCATACTCCGTGGCATTCTCGGTCCCCAGTTTGGAGATGTTGTCAATGGTGGAGGATACCGCCCCGTATGCGAAGATGGCAAGTCCCGCCACGTTGCAGTAGGCGGCGACCGAAGGGACTGCGGTCGCGAGGCCGGACACCGCAAGGGATGTTATGTCAAGGCTGTTGTCACTTAGGAACGAGGACAGGTCCTTGGATTTGTGATGCCCGATGGAGAGTTTGAGGATGGTGAGGGCGGAGCCGAAGTATCCTAGGTTCGTGTTTATACTCCCGAAAGCGCCGGAGTCGAAGAGGATCTCTCCGACCTTGGCACCGTGTTCGCCTACTCCGGACAGGAGCCCTATCTGGTCTATGTTCTTTGTGAGTGAGGACGGGTTGGGGTCATTGGAGAGTCCCTTGAACACATCCCCCTTGTCCATCCTGTTCATGGCCTTGTTGAAGGCGGGGACATTCAGCGAGCAGGTCCTCAGCGGGCTTCCGTGTTTGGGATTGGCGTCAAAGGATACTATGTCGGAAGAGCCTCCGCCCCCGAAGAAGAAGCCGAAGGGGGTGAAATGGGTCGTGTGTATGACTCCCTTCCCTCCGGACAGGACCTCCGAGTAGATGTATTCCCATGAAGAGGTTCTCTCGTTGTAGTACATGGCGTAGACGTCATCCCCCCATGAGGGGTCGTAGGGGAGGGTCAGCTCCACTCCGAGCGGGAAGGAGTCCTTCCCCTCGAGGCTGAACTCGTAGATGTAGGCCTCCGTGTCGCCCCCTTTCTTCCTTCCAAGGGATTTCGCGGAAAGCTTCCTGTCCAGGGAATCGAGGGTCCCCGGGTGGAAGGACACCTGGATGCCTTCGCCAAGCGAGACGGTGGGCTTGTCCGCACTGACGGTAGCGGTCTTGGCTGGGACAATCCTGTCTGAGGACGAGATTTTTATCCCGCATTCCTTCTCGAAAGGAAGGGGCTGGGAATCCCCCTTGAAGGGATCCGTCTTCAAGTCCGCATTCCTTGCGGGGGCAGGGGTGTCGGAGGGGGTGTCGATGTCCCCGGACCCCAGGTCCTTTGTCTTGGAGGAGGGTGCCTTGGTGCCCCCGGCAATCTTTCCTCCCTTGGAGGAGGAGCCCCCGCCTTTTTCAACTTTCTCGGTCCTGTCGGAGTCCCCGTCCCCGTCTTCATGGAACCCGCCCTTGAGGTAGCCGGGCGTTACGAAAAGGACTATGGCTAGTTCCGCCAATAACAGCAGAAACAGTATTGTCGTCAACTTTTTCATGGCTCTATCCCTTCACTGAGTTAATGATGACAAAAAGAAGCAGGGCGTCGGCGGCAAGAAGGGCCAGATTCAGTATGACGCGCCCGAATGAGACCTTCGCCTTCGCCTGGGCATTCCCGGTGCTCCCGCCACTCCTCGGGAATATGGCCCTCAGGATCATGATGAGAATGCAGATGACCAGATATACGGCTACCATCATCACGAGAAGACCTGTCATGATGTCCTTGTCCATGTTCCCGGTGAACTTCAGAAGGACCCACAAGGCAGCTCCGAGAATAAGCACTACCCAAAGGAGAGAGAAGTATATTTTCCCCGACCTCTTCCCCCTTTCCTTCTTCCTTGCCGCATACGAAGGGTCAAGTGCCGGGGCGCTTCCCCGGGGCTGGACGGGGTTGCTTTGCCCCTGTTGGGGTTGAGAGGCTTTTGGTGCCGCTGGCGGGGGAGTCCACAGTGGCTGTTGTGGAGAGGATGTCGGGGGAGCCCCGACCCTGCTTCCGCACCGGGTGCAGAATGAGGCCCCTTCCTGGAGGGGAGCCCCGCAGTTGGTACAGAATCTGGCCATGTCTATGAGTTCTAGTGTGGTTTAGTTACCGAAAACAAAGGTGCGTCTCCTTCCCATGGAGAAAGGCTCTCCGTGTACTTCGGTGTGTTTATCTAGGCATCTGAAGGAGTGGCCGATAGGGCCTGGGGCGCTCCCTCATTGCAAAATTAGCAATCTTGTGTAGCCTTACGTTGTCAAATCGTGAAAAAAGGTTGTCAAATCGGGAAAGGGGACTCTCCAGGTTCCCTCCCCCAGGTCACTTCTTTATGTCGGAAAGCCACTGCGAGGGTGACTTGCCCTCGAGGGCCTTGAAATTGCGGAAGAAGGAGGTCTCGCTTGAGAACCCGCACATCTCCCCGACATCGAAGAGTTTCAGGTCGGGATTGTCCAAAAGCAGCTGCTTGGCGTAGGCTATCCTGTACCTGTTCACTAAGTCAGTGAAGGAGCATCCCGCCTTCTTGTTTATGCATGCGGAAATGTACTTGGTGTTGGTCCCGAGTTCGGTTGCGAGGTCGGATAGCTTGAGTCCCTTGCGAAGATAGAGTTTCTTTCCCTCCAAGAGGGAGACTATCTCCTGCATGAGGTCGGTATCGTTGATGGCGGCGGGGATGCTCTCTTCCAGGATGTCGCCAGGGGTGTCTTCGTCATTGAGGGCGTCACTTTCCGCACCCTTCCTGTAACGGAGAAGGGCAAGGAGGGCGCAGTGTATGTGACCTTTTCCGTACATGGAAACAAAGATAGAAAAAACATTCCTCAAAAATGCCTGAAAGTCTCTGTACTTGCAGGC
>CAJOLJ010000172.1 GCA_905235445.1 uncultured Bacteroidales bacterium | reverse complement strand
CTCGTGAACTCGGAGTTCTGGCAGCTGAAAAGGGCGTCCAGGAGTCCCTGGGCCTCGATGAGGTTCATGGGGCCCTTTCCCCTGGATGCACTGAGGCGGGCGAACTTCTCGGCTGTCGAGGAAAGCATCATGGAGGACACCAGGGACGAGTCCCCTTCCAGGGCTATGAGGACATCGGCCATCAGGCTCTCCACTGCCGAGGGGTCCGCGGAGAATGTCTCGGGGATGCCGTTTACGACTATCCTGTCCTCGCCCACGCACTCAAAGGAGAACCCGAGGTCGGAGAGGACCTCCTTGTTCGCCTCGAAAGTAAGACGTGCGCTCACACCGACCACGATTTCCACGGGGATGAGGGTGGCCTGGCTCACGTGGGCATTCTTGGAAAGGGCCTTCAGGTATCTTTCAAATGCAATCCTCTCGGTGGCCCGACGGATGTTGACCACAAGCAGACCCGATTTCACGGGAGAGACAATGTACTTGGAGGAAAGAGTAATGATATTGGATAGCGGCAGGGACCTCTGTTCGAAGAGGGCGCCGTAGTCCCCGCTGCTGGAAATGGCATCGGGAGGAGTCAGTTCCCCCTGCCCCTGGGCATCGGGAAGACCCTGAGGTCCACGGTCAGGATCTGCAAGGGATGGCCATAGGGCCGGGTTGTCAAGGCCGTCGTAATGACCTTTCCCTGAAGGTCTCCCCCTGTAGTATCCTCCTTCTGTGCCACCGCCCTGGGAAACGTAAGAAGGATGGGCGCTTGAGGGGGAAGACGGGGCTCCGGGGTCTATCCCCGGCACTCCCTCGAAAGGATTGAAGGAGTCATCCACTTTGGGATCCGGGGTGAACACGTCTGGGCGGTACTGGGAGAACTTCGAGCCGAAGACGGGGACCTGGTCGGCCTCGCCGCCTCCCTCGAAATCCAGTGATGACAGGAAAGAGTTCTTGCCCAGGGCCTCCCTCACGCAGGCGTACAGAGTCTGGAACAGGACGGACTCGTTCTCGAACTTCACCTCCGTCTTTGTCGGATGGATGTTCACATCCATCTGCGAAGGGTCTATCTCAAGGTATATGAAGTACGATGGGTTCAACCCGTCGGAAATCATATCCTCATAGGCTTTCATGACAGCCTTGTGAAGGTAGGGGCTCCGGAAGTATCTTCCGTTCACGAAGAAATACTGGTCCAGGGATGTTTTTCTCGCGGAATCGGGCCTTGCCACGAACCCGCTGACATTGACTATGGCGGTATCGGCCTCCAGCTCGACAATCCTGTCCACCGAGTTCTTGCCCAGGAGGTCCTGGATACGGTGCTTCAGGGACTTGGCCCTCTTGAGCACATGGACATCTCGCCCGTTGTGGGTGAGGGTGAAAGAGACATCGGGCCTTGTAAGCGCCACGCGGGAGAACTCCTCCACGATGTGGCGGAACTCGACATTGTCGCTTTTGAGGAACTTGCGCCTTGCCGGGACGTTGTAGAAAAGGTTCCGCACCTCGAAATTGGATCCCTTGGGGGTAGCCACGCTCGAGGAGGACAGTATCTTGGATGCGGCGACTTCCACCTGCACCCCGACTTCATCCTCTTCCCTGCGTGTTTTCAGTGTCACCTCGGAGACGGCTGCAATGGAGGCGAGAGCCTCTCCCCTGAATCCGAAAGTCAGTATCCGCTGCAGGTCCTCCGGGGAGCTTATCTTGCTTGTGGCATGCCTCTCGAAACAGATTTCCGCCTGGGAGGGGGACATGCCGCAGCCGTTGTCAATCACCTGGATGAGCGTCCTCCCGGAATCCTTTATTATCACTGTCACGCTGTCGGAGAGAGCATCGAGCGCATTCTCCATAAGTTCCTTCACCACTGAGGAGGGTCTTTGGACCACTTCCCCGGCGGCGATCATATTGGCGATGTTGGACGGCAGTATCCTTATGTCCATCTACAGGAGGGAATAGAACTTGGTTATGTAAATGAGTACGACAATGAGAAGCACCAGGCCTACGATCCCGATGATGCTCTGCGCTTTCGTCCCACCCCTCTTGCGTGAATAGTGTCCGCCGCGGAAGGCTCCCTGGATGTATGACCCGGGGACATGCTCCCCGCTCTCATCCCCCTTAGCCTTATCCTGCGACCCGTCCACTGCCCCGAACATCCGTTTCCTATCCTCCGCCTCGGGGTCATAGTAACGTGGTTTATAGTTGAAGACCCTATGCTCCTGGTCTCCGAAAAAACCGAACTGTGCCATATCAATGAATTTAAAAACAATGATAGTCGCAATGACTATACCAGAAAAGCAAATTTACGCAGAATTTCTTGGAATCGGGACAGAATTTCCCAGCTGCGGCCAAAAAAGAAAGGAGCCTCACTGAGCTCCTCCCGACGCCCTTGACAGGATGTCCATGTGGCAGACCAGAGGACCGCCCAGGTCAGCGTGCCAATTGTGCATGCCCCCTCCCAGGCAGTCCTTCCAGCTCTTGCAGTCCTTGCAGGGGCCGACCTTGGCCCAGCTGTGGTCACGCATGGACTGGAACTTGTTGCACCACACATCATGGAAATTGTCCTTGTAAATGCTTCCCTGTGAAAAAGCCACCCTGTCCACATTGGGACAGGCGCAGATGGTCCCGTCTATGAGAACGGAGGCGATATTCACTCCCGCCCTGCAGAAATGCC
>CAJOLJ010000171.1 GCA_905235445.1 uncultured Bacteroidales bacterium | reverse complement strand
GTTCGAGAACAAGGGGTCCGCCTTGCGGGAACAGCCGGCCGCGAGGGCCAGCAGTCCGGCGAGGAACACCAGAGTCTTTGCCTGAAAACTTTTCATCGAGGAATGGGTTGGTTTCGAGTTATCTCAAGTGACAAAGATAGCAAGC
Organism: uncultured Bacteroidales bacterium; assembly: GCA_905235445.1. Taxonomy (GTDB): domain Bacteria; phylum Bacteroidota; class Bacteroidia; order Bacteroidales; family UBA932; genus Cryptobacteroides. The sequence goes on along the minus strand of CAJOLJ010000171.1, from coordinate 4,949 downwards.
CTTGGACTTTGTTCCAAACGGGAAAACGAAGAAAATGTCTTTTTTATGGGGTGGGTACTTGGTTTTGATGTGAAATGAGCCTGCACCTACCTTTCTTGTCATGTGCGCGTATGCAAGAAGAAGGTACGGCAGTGCTTTTTTTGCCCATTTTGTTCCCAAGATGATATGGCAAAGCGTAATAGTTTCTATCTTTGCGTTTTAAAACTTATTGTCATCCCACACTCATATGGCTTCCAAAAAGAAAAACCCTCCCAGGAAGGTGGCAGTACGCCTGTCCAATGTCGTAAAACCCGAAAAGATGTCCCTCGAGGAGTGGCAGGCGGGACTTCGCCGCCAGGCCGTGGCCCGGGAAAAGTTCCGTGTCAGGGAACTTGACCCCGTTGTCTGCCCGGGGGAGTACGAAGTTCGCAACCTTGAGAAAAAGAACAACTACATCGTTCACTTTCACGGGGACAGCCATCCCTTGACGGGCTGCACCTGCATGGACTACAGGACCTCCCATCTGGGTACCTGCAAGCATATCGAGGCTGTCAGGCACTGGATCGTGACCGAGGCCCCCACCAAGGGGGTGGCTTATCTGCCGGACCCGCAGGTCACTTTCCTGTACGTGGACTACCACTGCTCCCCGGTCCTGAGGATACTGTGGGGAAGCGAGGACAGGGATGTGCTGAGTCCTCTTCTGGAAGAAAAGTTCGATGAAAATGGTTACATCCTGCCGGGGATGATCCTGGGCATCCTTACCAGTATCCGTGACGCTGAGGCCGCAAGCACATTCTTCCGCTGCAGCGAGGACGCCATGCTCATGGCAGGCAGGGAATGGGATGATTTCGTGAGGAGGGACCGACTGGGGCGTTTCTTCCTCAAGAATGAGTGGTGGAAGGAAATCTTCCTTCCCGGCATAAAGCCCTATCCCTACCAGGAGGAAGGCATAAAGTTCGCATCCCTCAAAGGCCGATGCATCATTGCCGATGAAATGGGTCTTGGCAAGACCATCCAGGCAATCGGAGCCGCTGCCCTTCTTCTGAGGGAAGGCTTCGTAGGGTCGGTGCTAGTAGTCTGTCCTACTTCGCTTAAGTACCAGTGGAAACGGGAGATCAAGAAGTTCACGGGGATAGATTCTCTTGTGGTCGAAGGCAATCACCTTGCCAGAAAGGTCCTTTACCAAGGTCCCGAGAAATTCAAGATCGTATCCTACAACTCCCTTTGCAACGACATAAAGATTCTTGGGCGGTTCGATGCGGACATGGTCATAATGGACGAGGTCCAGAGGCTCAAGAACTGGGACACCCAGATAGCGAGGGCCGCAAGGAAGATACATTCCGACTACAGCGTGATTCTGTCGGGAACCCCTCTTGAGAACAAGCTCCAGGAGCTCTATTCCATAGTGGAACTCGTGGACCAGTTCGTCCTGGGCCCCTATCATGAGTTCCGCCGTGACCATATCATCACGGCACCTTCCGGGAAAATAATCGGTTATAAGGACCTGAACTCAGTGGGCAAGGCCCTGGAGGGAATACTTCTGAGGCGCCGCAAAGCGGAAGTCGCCCTTCAGCTTCCCTCCCGCATGGACCAGAACATCTTCGTTACCATCACCAAGGAACAGATGGGGATACACGAAGAGGCCAAGAGCTCAGTGGCGAGGATTGTGTACAAGTGGCGCACAACACATTTTCTGAGCGAGACTGATAGGCGTCGGCTCATGCTGCTCCTCAGCCAGATGCGCATGGTCTGTGACAGCACCTATATCCTTGACCAGAACCTCAAGACCCGCAAGGATACCAAGGTCGAGGAAGTCATGAACATACTGGACTCCATCATTGAAGGCGGAGATGCCAAGGTCGTGGTGTTCAGCAGCTGGGAAAGAATGACAAGGCTCATTGCCATGCAGCTCCAGGAAAGGGGCATTGGCTACTCCAACCTCAACGGTTCCGTTCCTTCAATAAAGCGCAAGGCCCTGATGGACCGCTTCACCGATGATCCCGATGTAAGGGTCTTCCTTTCCACCGATGCCGGTTCCACCGGCCTCAACCTCCAGGCAGCCTCATACATCATCAATATCGACCTTCCCTGGAACCCCGCCGTCCTTGAACAGAGAATCGGCAGGATCTACCGAATCGGGCAGCAGCGAAACATCCAGGTCCTGAACCTGGTGGCGCAGGGGACCATAGAGCAGAGGATGCTGGGGACCCTCAGCTTCAAGACGGGGCTTTTCGACGGAGTCCTGAACGGAGGCGAGGACTCGGTGTTCCTGGATGACAACAAACTGGAGAAGATCGTGGGTGAACTCGGGTTCATAGAGGAACCCCTTGAGGAGGAGACTGATGAGATGAAGGCAACCGTGGACATGGACGACATCGAGAAGAGGCTTGACGAAAAGAAGGGGGAACAGGGAACCGAACATGCCGAGGCAAGTGCCTCCGCTACCCCCGAAGCCAAGCAGGATGACCCCCTTCCGCAGGCAAGCACCCAGGAGGCCAATAAGTATGATGAGCAGGAAGAGGAGGAAAGTTACATCCATCGCCTGGTCAGGGATGATGAGGATGATGAGGAACTGGATGACCAGAACAACTACTACAACCTCTATCCCGAAGAGGGCCAGGAGGAAGTGAAAGCGAATGCCGATGGTGAGGAAGAAGGGCCGGCTGAAAGTTCACAGCCCCCGCTCACCGACCGGCAGTCCACCCCATCCGGCACTGAAACCTCTCCTCTGCCAGAAACTGTACAGAAGAGGGAGGATGAAGATACCGCAAGGGAAGTTGCCTCTTCGGAAGGGACCCCGGCGGTCCAGGGTGCGGCGGCTTCGATGTCCCATCCCGGAAACGGTGAGAACGCCCCGTCGCAGGGCTCTTCCTACTCAGCCCCTGTCAACACTCCCACCGATGCCGAGAATCTCATCCGCAACGGGGTGTCGTTCTTCGGGTCCCTGCTCCAGACCCTTCGTGAGCCGCAGTCTACAAAGACCCTTGTGGACTCCCTCGTGAAAAAGGACGAGAAGACGGGACAGACTTCCATAAACATCCCCGTGTCCAGCAAGGAGACGGTCATGGAGGTCGCTTCCCTTCTCGGGAAACTCCTGTCCGGACTGAAGTAGCGGCCTCAGCAGGGGCCGTAATCATTGAAAACTCCTCCCGGGGACATTGTTCCAAGGGAGGAGCAGTTGTTTCATGAGGAGGGAACTATCCTGTTCTTTCCCGGCAGTTCCCAAGCCATTTTGTCAGAATGTCGATGTCACGGGGGCCTTTCAATCCTTCTTCTCTCCCCAGGCCTCGGCTATGTCCTCTTTCCAGTTCCAGCCACGGGAGGAGTATAGTCCGGTCATCTTGCGAAGTCTCGGCAGATAGCCCCCATAGTCCCTCGCATCAGTCCATCCAAGTTCACTGAGAGTTGAAATTCTGGGAAGAAGTTCCCAGAGGAGTTTTTCCTCGTCAGCCACTCTCTCCGACCAGATGCAGGCCTCCACCCCTATGATGTTCTTTCCCTTTTCCTCGGATAGCTCCTTCGGTATGACATCCAGGTCATAGACGGTACGGATGCTCTCTTCTCCCCGGAGGGCATTTCTTTCGGCGTTGCTGAAGTACAGATGGCCGACCGGGCACATTATGGTCTTGTACCCGAGGTCTGCTGCGATAGTGGCGGAATGAGGCCTCATCCATGAGGCTATGACGGTACTTTTCTGTGGTTCACCGCTCACCACGTTGTCCCATCCCGACAGGATATCGTTCCATCCTATCATCATGCGTCCCCTGGAGGAGAGGACCTTCTCGGCCTGGGCCATGAAGCAGGACTGCAGCAGGTCCTCCGCACTCTTTGTTTTTGAACCCTTGATCCCGAGTTCCCTTATCCTGGCCTGGCAGTGGGGGCACGCTTTCCACCTGACTTTCGGACACTCGTCCCCGCCGAGGTGGATGTACTTTGACGGGAATATGTCCATGACTTCAGTCAGAACATCTTTCACAAACTCAAAGGTCCCGTCCTTGCCGGGGCAGAGGACATCGTCCAGGACACCGTAGCGGCAAGCCACTTCGTAAGGCCCGCCGGTGCAACCCAGTTCGGGATAGGAGGCCAGGGCCGCCTGCATGTGACCGGGAAGGTCGATTTCAGGGATGACGGTTATTCCTCGGGTTTTTGCATAAGATACGATTTCACGGGCCTCGTCCTGGGTGTAGAACCCGCTTACCGGTATGTTGTCAATCTCTCCAGGTTTTCCGGGTACGGGACTGCCTGGCCTGTAGGACCCAACCTCCGTCAGGCGGGGGTATTTTTTGATTTCAAGCCTCCAGCCCTGGTCCTCGCTCAGGTGCCAGTGGAAGTGGTTGATGTTGTGAAGGGCAAGAATGTCAAGGACTTTCTTCACTGTCGAAATCGGGAAGAAATGCCTTCCGCAGTCCAGCATGAAGGCCCTGTAGGGGAATGCGGGATAGTCGTAGATGTCCGCTGCGGGAAGCGATACGGAGACTTTCTTGCCTTCGGGAACAGCGGTCGGAAGGCACTTGAGCAGGGTCTGCAGTCCGTGCAGGACCCCAAGAGAGGTGGCCCCCGTTATCGTGATGGATGATGGGGTGACGCTCATCCGGTAGCATTCCTCCCTCTGGAAAGGTTCCAGTTCCCCTCCGAGTTCATTGTCAAGGGAGAGTGCTATGACTCTTTTGGATGGGGCTTTCTTACCGAGGGTGACTCTCGGACTCCATCCCAGGGCACCTTCGATGCCTTCCTTAAGAAGCGAGGCGGCACTGTCCATCATGGAGGGATCTATGTCAATGAATACCGAAGTGCCCCGAGAGAGGATGAACTCACCCTGGGTGGGAGTGATTTCCCGGGGAAGAGGACTTACGAGATAGTCTCCCGGGACTATGGCATCGTTGCCCCCTTTGCATCCGTCAATAAGGACGGCTGAAAACAGGATGGCGAGGAATGAAAGTATGGGAAAGTGAGGATGAAAGGGTCTCATG
>CAJOLJ010000170.1 GCA_905235445.1 uncultured Bacteroidales bacterium | reverse complement strand
CAGAAAGAGTACCTCTGCATCCTAGGCAGTGCCCTTCTTCCCGACGTAGGGACGAAGGCACCTTCCGCCGACCCCGGTGACATCGAGCAGGTCATCGGCAATGCCACCCGCCAGTGTACCCGGGGGCTCGTGTTCGAGCAGCTGACCTCCTCCGGTCTTGTCCAGGATAAGGCCATGCATGACAGAATGCGCACTTTCATGATCCATAACATTTCCACCCACGGCAAGCTCAACGCCCTGCTTGTCAAGGTGGTGAAGGCCATGGATGAAGAGGGCATCCACTCTGTCCTCCTCAAGGGGCAGGGCATCGCTTCCATCTATCCCGTCCCCTACCTGAGGGAATGCGGGGACATCGACCTGTATGTCGGTGAGAAGAATTATGCCCAGGCATGCCGGATAGCCCGCAGCCTGACGACCGAGGAAGAGATAAAAAAGGCAGAGGACGGGCTCAAGCACTACACCATCTCAATCGACGGGCTGTCCCTCGAGGTTCACAGGGTAAGCGACAGGATCCCCGTGAAGGAAAAGGATGTACCCTACCAGGCCTTTGCGGCAAAGGGACTGGAAGAGAACACCGTCGGGGTGGATTTCGGCGGGACCGTCGTCCAGACCCCGTCCGACTCTTTCAATGCCTATTTCCTGTTCCATCACGCTTTCCATCATTTCCTGACGGGAGGGGTCGGCATGAGACAGGTCTGCGACTGGACGAGGCTTCTGCATGTAAGGAAGGACAACATAGACAGGGACTATCTCAGGGAGGCCCTCCTCTCCGAGGGAGTCATGCTCCCCTGGCAGGCTTTCGGATACATAGCAGTCAATTTCCTCGGTCTTCCCGAGGGGGAGATGCCCTTCTATGACCCTTCTGTAAAGGACAAGGCCCTGAGGACCCTGGACATCATCCTCTCCGAGGGGAACTTCGGACGGGGCAACGTCCCAAGGATCAAGCGTCCCAAGGGATACGTCCTCGGGAAGGCCCATTCCTTGTTCAGGCATATCCAGAGGGCTGTGAACCTGGGAAAGCTATTCCCCGAGGTAAGCCGTGAGCAGCTCAAATACACCATAAGGGGCGGTTTCGCGAAAGTGCTGATGGACATCCGCGGAGAATCTTAGCCACAACTCTCATTTCACATCACATGCCACGAAAGGACAACACCCCCGCCGTTTCCCCCTCGCCTGCCATACCCAGGATGGCAAGCCTGAAGACCTGCGTGGTGGGCCTCGCCAAGATGTTCCGGCCCCTCAGGGGCAAGGTCTTCGTCAGCATACTCACCGGGATTGTGGGCATTGCGGTGTCGCTTCTTTTCGTGGTGGAGAGCAAGACCCTCATCGACATCGTAACGCACCACAGCGACGCTCCCCTCAAGGCCCACATCATCTACATGGCCGTTGTCATGGCAGCCCAGATAGGCCTCTTCATTTTCGACTCCTGGTGGATGCAGTATGTGATAGAGAATGCGAAGAACAGGATCAGGCTGGATATCTTCGGCAAGGTGATGCACTCCTCCTGGAACGGCAAGGAGCAGTTCCTCTCCGGTGACACGGTGAACCGCCTGGAGGAGGACACAAGGGTGGTCGCCGAGCTTCTGTGCGAAAGGGTCCCGGGCGTGGTGGTTACCGTTTTCCAGCTCCTTGCCGCATCGGTTTATCTCATGACCCTTGCCCCGAACCTCCTGTGGGTGCTCATTGCACTTATGGTCGTGGGCATCGTAGGCTCCAGGATGTACTACAGGAAGTTCAGGGTCCTGACAGCCGCCATCAGAAAAGGAGAAAGCGACATCCAGCAGCATATGCAGGAGTCCCTGCAGCACCGGGTGCTGGTTCTCACCCTCGGTGCGCTGGGCAGGGTGCTGCGAAAGATGGGTCTTCTCCAGGATGAACTTATCGGGAACGTGAGAAAGCGCCTGAACTACAATGCCGTCTCCCGCACTTTCATGGGACTTGGATTCAGGGCGGGTTACGCAGCCGCATTTTTCTGGGGTATTTTCGGAATCAAGGCAGGGACCGTCACCTACGGTATGATGACCGCCTTCCTACAGCTTGTCGGGCAGGTCCAGAGGCCAATCGCTGACCTGAGCCGCCAGGTTCCCGCCTTCATCCATGCCCTGACCTCCGCCGAGAGGCTCCTCGAGCTGGAGGCCCTGCCCCAGGAGGAGAAAGGTGAACAGATAATGGTGGGCCCCGCTCCGGGCATTGAAGTCAAGGATGTATCCTTCAGCTACGAAGGACAGGACAAAATGGTCCTTGACTCTTTCAGCGCCACTTTCGAGGGCGGCACTTTCTCCGCCATAGCAGGCCCGACCGGAATCGGCAAGAGCACCCTCGTAAGGCTTATCCTAGGGCTTCTCACCCCCACGGGCGGTTCCATCACGATAGAAGGCGTCCCCGTCGGGTCGAGGACCAGGGGGAACTTCATGTTCGTCCCACAGGGGAACTCGCTTCTTAGCGGCACCATCCGGGACAACCTCCTCCTTGCCGATCCCGATGCCACTGACGACAAGCTCCTTGAAGTCCTGGACGTGGCACAGGCTCATTTCATAAAGGAACTCCCCGAGGGACTGGATACGGTTTGCGGGGAAACCGGCAGCGGGCTCAGCGAGGGCCAGGCCCAGAGGATCGCGATAGCCAGGGCCCTGCTGGGCAAGGGCGGCGTCCTCATTCTGGACGAGTCCACTTCCGCCCTGGAGTCCACTTCCGCCCTGGATGCCAGGACGGAAAGCGACCTTCTCGACAGCCTGAAGAAGTACTGCCACGCCAGCAAGACAATAATATTCGTTTCCCACAGGGAGGCTGTGCTCCAGGTGGCAGACTCCCTGAAAGTGGTCAAGGGATAGTACTGCGGGGAGACTTACCTCCACCTTCCTTCTTCAATTCATTCCGCGACCTGCACTCCCCCGTCCTTCGGAAGCGCAGTTCAGCCTCGCTGGGCTTCTTTTATCTTAAAATAAGCATTGCTTATTTTTCACAAGGTATACAAGATAATATATTATTGTATACCTTTGCAGTGTCTTGCTTTGCCCCTCCCGGGACAGGGCCCCGGCTCCATCATTTTTTGAACTACTTCCAAAACTGCTGACTTCCCATGGACAAGAGACTGAAAGACACATTCTCCCTTTTCCTGCTGCTTTCCGCCGCAGTC
>CAJOLJ010000169.1 GCA_905235445.1 uncultured Bacteroidales bacterium | reverse complement strand
GAAAGGTCCGGATTGTGCACCGTGAAATAGGAAGACAGGAAGAAAAGAAGCAGTCCCGCTATCATCACCCCTATTCCTCGGAGCAGGGTCTTCTTGTAACCGGCCTTGTCCACCCAGCGGGATCCGACGGGACCTGCCAGGGGATAGGCCAGGAACCAGGAGAATGTGATGAGGGTGGCGAAAGTGTTCCGGAGGTTGCCGGCCCCGCCCAGGAATGCAGTCTGGAGGGGTGCCTGGAACTGGGTGTTCGCCGTTGTCAGGAATCCCACTATGGCGAAAAGGAATACCATGATGAGGAACGGTACGAGATATCCTCCCGCCCCGACCCCGGGGGTTGCATTGTTGCTTTTATTGACGGACATGGCGTCGATGTCTTTATTGGGGTTGTTCTTGTGCTTTTATTTTCCTAGGAGCTGCGAGGCCTCCCTGTCCGCGATGACCGTGCAGTCGGGGTGCGTCCTCAGGACCGTGGCCGGGACCATCTCCGTTATGGGGCCTTCGATGACTTTTCTCAGTATCCTGGCCTTGGCGCTTCCCTTGACTCCCAGGACCAGCTTCCTGCAGTCCATGACGTCGGCAAGGCCCATGGTGATCCCTCCAAGATATTTCCCGGGGGGAGTGCCGGTCTCTCTCCTTATCCTGCTCTCCAACTCGGGTGTCATCGTGGAAACCCTGGCCCGTGATGAGAACGGGGTCCCCGGCTGGTTGAACCCGAGGTGACCGTTTTCCCCGAGACCGAGGAACAGGAGGTCCACTCCGCCCCTTTCCATGAGGGTTTGGGTGAACTTCCAGCATGCTCCCTGGGGGTCCTCGCTTTCAGTCGGGAGCATAATGAAGTTGTCGTCCTTGACCCCGAGCTCGTCGATGAGTTCGTCCCGGAGCATACGCACGCAGGCGCCGCTATACTGCTCGGACACCCCCAGGACCTCGTCCTGGCCGAAGAAGGTGATCCCGCTTATGTCGAAGCGCTCCTCATTGTACAGACGCACTATCTCCCGGTGCAGCCCCTTGGTGGTGCGGCCCGTGGATAGCCCTATGACGGCCGAGGGCTTGCTTTTGATCAGCTCCACTATCATCCTGGCCCCGAAGAGGTCCACCTCTTCCGGGCTGTCGAATATTTTTATGTCCATGACGATACGCTTTGTTTGACGGAGTCGGGATACAGGGATTGGATGGAGGAAGAAGACAATTGGACGGAGGAGGAGGCAGCAGCTGCCTTATGGGCTTCGATGGCCAGTGCCGCAGCCCCGAGAAGTCCCACGAGGGAAGGATCCAGGGAGGACCTTACCACCCCTCCCGAGCAGAGTCTCATGGTGCTCTGGCCGTCCAGGAAGCCCTGGACCTTTGCGAAGACAGTGTCGTTGGATGCCACCCCGCCCCCAAGCACCACGACATCGGGGTCGGAGACCCTCACAAGGTTGAGGACGAGGTCCGCAAGTCCCCTGGCTGCGTTTTCGATTAGCACGGTGCAAAGGGGGTCTCCCGCCTTGCTGAGTTCAACGACCTCCCTCACGTCCACTCTTCCCGTCTGCGGGATGCTGAGGGGGGAGGAGGGATACTTGCCACAGAGGAGCCTCGCGCAGATGTCAATGCCAACCCCTGAGGATATCGTCTCCACGCAGTCCTCCCTTCCGCAAACGCAGTGGGTCCCCACGTTCACGCCCACTTTCATGTGTCCGGTCTCCCCGGCATCGAAGTGTGCGCCCCTGAGGAGGCGTCCTTCCGATACTATGCCCGAGGCAATGCCGGTCCCGGCATTGATGTAGATGAAGTTCCGTGAACTTTTACCCTCTCCCCAGGTCATTTCCGCGAGGGTGGCGGCCTTGACGTCGTTGTCTATGCGCACAGGAAGGCCGAGCCTTTCCCCGAGGATGCGTCCCAGCTCGAAGGGCTCGGACCTCACAGGGTCAATCTCTATCCACCGTCCCCTTTCGCTGTCGACCCTTCCTATGATCCCGAGTCCGGCGGCGGAGGGGACTCCGTCCGGGAACCCGACGGTCTGGATGTAATCGTCAAGGGAGGACTTGAGCAGTTCTACGGCTTCCCTCTGGAGGAGACTGCCCGAGGGATATCTCTTGCAGCGCAGGACCCGTCCCCCGGAGTCCACTTCCCCGATGAGGAGCTTGGTCCCTCCCAGGTCAAGGGAAAGGTACCTTCCTGGGCTGTCCGTCATGATGTGTGCCATTCTTTCAAATGCGGATTGTGGGTAAAAGTAAATGTCTGGGGTGCTTTCACACCCTATGCAAATTTAGGGCTGAAAAAACCTGGCGAGGTTTAAAAACTGACCGAATTGGTTTGTTGTCGGTTAGTGGTGGGCCGTGGCCCCTTGGTAGGGGGGCTTGCCCCCTATACGTTCTTCGGACTTATGCCGAACTGCTTCTTGAAACATACCGAGAAGTATTTGGAGTCCGAGAAGCCTACCATGTCGGACACTTCGGACACGTTGTGCTCGTGGAGGGAGAGAAGTTCCTTGGCCCGGTTCAGGCGGTAGGTCCGTATGTAGTCGTTGGGCCCCAGTCCGGTGAGGCTCTTTATCTTCTTGAAAAGGGTGGTCCTGCTCATGCCGACTTCCCGGCAGACGTCATTTATGGAAATGGTGTAGTCGGACAGGTTGTCTTCCAGATACTTCACCAGTCTGTCCATGAACTCCTGGTCCAGGCGGTTGGGATAGGCGGGCTCTCCCTCCTTGTCCTCCTTCGGGGCGGAGCCCTTGCGCAGGATGCTTTCCCGCAGCAGCTCCCTTCCCGAGAGGATGTTGCGGACCCTCACCCTCAGG
>CAJOLJ010000168.1 GCA_905235445.1 uncultured Bacteroidales bacterium | reverse complement strand
GATGACACCGGTGTTCTCACCGGCTGCGTACAGCTTGAGGTTGGAGTAGTGGGTGGTTATGACGCCGTACACTCCCCGTTTGTCAAGTTCGGCGAGGATTGCCTCCGCTATGGCCCCGCCCGCAGTGGGCTCGGTGCCGCTTCCAAGTTCATCTATGAGGACCATTGTCTTTGAGTCCGCCACCTTGAGCATTTCCTTCATGGAGACCAGGAACGATGAGGTCATTGTCTATGGACTGACCGTCGCCGATGTCCACCATGATCCTGTCGAACACCATCATTTCGGAGTTCTCGGACGTGGGGATGAGCATTCCCCACTGGAACATGTACTGGAGGAGTCCCGTGGTCTTCAGGCACACGGATTTCCCTCCGGCGTTGGGGCCGGAGATGAGAAGGATGTGCTTGTGCGGAGTGAGGCTTACCGTGAGGGGAACGATTTCCTTGCCTTCGCGGCGAAGGGTGGCTTCGAGAAGGGGATGGCGGGCCTTGCGAAGGTGCATTTCCCCGTTCTCGGATATGATGGGCACCCCCGCTATGTACTCAAGCGCCACCTGGGCCTTGGCGAGGAGGAAGTCCACCTCGCCCACCATCTTGGCCCCATTGACCAGTTCGGGTGTGTATGGTCGGACGAAATCGGAGAACTCCGCGAGGATCCTTGCGATCTCACGGGCCTCGCTGAAATGGAGTTCGCTTATCTCGTTTTCCAGCTCGACGATTTCCGCGGGCTGGATGAATGTGGTCTTGCCGCTGGAGGACTGGTCGTATACGAACCCCGAGATCTTTCTCTTGTTGGCCGTGTTGACAGGAAGAAGCATCTTCCCGTCCCTTATGGCCACACCCGCATCGGAGTCCACAAGTCCTTCAGCCTGTGCCCGTTTCAGGATGGAGGCCATTCGCTTCGATATGGCCCCTTCCTTGTCCTTTATGGCCCGCCTGATTTCAAGGAGCCTGTCGGAGGCGTTGTCCTTCACGTCGCCGAACTTGTCAATTATGAGGTCTATTCTGCGGGATACCTCGGGGAAAAGGGTCACGGTGGAAGTGAGACGGCGAAGATTGGGATAGACGTCCTCCCTTATTCCCGAGAAGAAATGCACGATCCTCCTCAGCGTATCGAGCATGGTGCGGAGCTTTCCGAGGGAATGGAGGTCTATGTTGGCGCCCTCACCCTGGAGTACCTCCAGGAAATGGACGCAGTCGATGTAGCCGCTCGAAGGGAAAGAGTCCTCGAACATGACGACCAGGCGCATCTCGTCTGTCAGGAGCAGCCTATGACGGATCTCGGAGGGGTCCGTACAGAACTCCTCGGACATTGCACGGGCTGAGGCATACTCCGTGTTGCAGCGGTTGGAGATGCTCTCCCGGACCCTGTCGAAGCCCAATTTGCTTTCCAGGCGGGAGTCCCTTGTAATTTGTGGGGCATCCGCCTCCCCGCCTCCGTTCCCTTTCCTTTCTATATCTGTCACGTCTGCTTCTTTCTGTTCTTATCCGACTTATCCGAAAAGTTAGTCTGTGGCGCCACCTGTCGGCGAAGAGGCGTTGTCGCCTTTGTCCGGATGGACATCCGAGGGGGTGGGTGTCTCCCTGGTACCATCCTCCACGTCTTCCTGAAGTCCCAGGGCTATGCCCAGGTCTTTTTTCAGCTGGATCATGGAGCGTATCCTGTGGAACTGTCCGTTCTTCATCAGGTGGACATTCCCCGTCTCCTCCGACACCACTATCACTTCCGCATCCGAGTTCTCGCACAGTCCTATCGCGGCCTTGTGCCTCATCCCGAACTGGGCGGGCATGTTGGTGCTTGCCGTCATCGGGAGCTGGGCTCCCGCATACATTATCCGGTCCCCTTCCAGAATCATCGCTCCGTCATGCAGGGGGGAATTCTTGAAGAAGATGCTCTGGATGAGAAGCCTGTTTATGTCAGCATCTATCTTGGTGCCCTCGTTTATGACGATGTCCTCCAGACGCACTTCGTGGGGAATCACTATGAGCGCCCCGGTCTTGTTGTCAGACATCGAATTCACTGCTTCCGCTATCTCGTTGACGCTGTGGTTGTCAAGCTGGGTTTCCCTCTGTCCGAGGATCCTCTTCACCACCTTGAAGACCTTGCTCCCGAAAGTGTTTCCGCTTCCGAGCCGGATGAGGGCATGCCTGATTTCGGGTTGGAAAATCACGATGAGGGCGATTACGCCCACGTCCAGGAACACGCTCGCTATCTTGCTGCTCATCTTCATGTTCAGCAAGTCAGCCAGGATCATGATGACGAAGATGGCGACAATGGCCACAAAGATGCTTCGCGCCGAGGATGAACGAATCCATCTCAGTACGAAGAATATGAGAAGTCCGACGAGGATGACATCGAGGATGTCGCCGAAGGACATGTTTATGAAGCCGAATATTTCCAGTGGCACGTTAGCCATGATCTCTTCTTGGTAGTGGTTGTCTGACCCGACCTGACGGGCTTACAAATTTAAGCAAAAATAACATTCACGCAAAAACATTTTTAAGCCCAGGGAGAGGCGTCCCGGTACGTACGTATAAGTCGGAGCCTTGGCCAGGCGCGCGTCCCCTCTTCTGACCTTGTTGCCCTGTCCCGGCATATCCTCTGCCTATTATCAAGGCATTGTGGAGTGCTCACTGCGTCACTCCAATCTCGAACAGGGGCGATTGTGTACATCCTGGAAGGAAGCGACTTCCACCTTGCCGAGAGCTCTCGGCAAGGTGTCATGACTGGGGAACTTCTTCATATTGAAGGTCTCCTTGTACTCCTCCGGACGTGTCAACTTCCAGAAGAGATCCCTGGCAACGAAGTCGTCAGAGCCCGATATCGTGGCAACTATAGTTAATGAAGATTATTTGCCGGATACTGTAATCACACCATTATCGCGCTCTGCCGTCCTACACCGAAGAGTGTTTTGTGACGCCAATCTTTCCTGTGCCATTATCCATTTTGTTTCAAATTCTTGGCTATAGCCTTCCCGCTTTCCTGTCTTCCCGGCCCCAGGTCATTTCCTCGAGTTCCTTCTGGGCTTTGTCAAAGGATGCACTCAACTTGTCGACCTCATCCTTCTGCTTGATTATTGCAGCACGTCCGTCATCCCCGTTGACGATGAGGTTCAGACGGATATCTTCTTCTGTGATTTTCTTTGCCATTGTTCTGTCTTTACA
>CAJOLJ010000167.1 GCA_905235445.1 uncultured Bacteroidales bacterium | reverse complement strand
GAAATAACTTCTCGCCGAGCTCCAAATGTATCTTTCGCAAAAATAAACATTATCTCAACATTTCAAAAATTTTGCGAAGAATTTCCAATAGTTTTATGAACTTACTGATAATTAATTCAAAAATGCATTAATTAAAGATTAATTCTTGCAGTAATTTCAATAATGAAACACAAATACTTCTTTCTTTAGTTTAATGAGAATAAAGTTGCCCGTCTTGATAATTATCGCTAAACTTGCACCCGATACAACAGACACGACTATGTCCGCAACCCTTTTCCTTACCCTTCTGTCCGTCCTTCCGCTATGGAAGGATGTGGACGCCACTTCGGTCGGGGCCCAGACCCGCCGCACCGAACTCATCTGGTATTCAACCAGGGAGGATGCCCTCCGAAGGGCTTTTCGCGAAAGCGACCATTACATGACCCTCACCGGGGAGTGGGACTTTTCCCTTCGCTCCACCGGCGGGACCCTCAGCAAGGACGGCAAGATCACCGTCCCTGGCAACTGGGAGGTCCAGGGGTATGACATACCCATCTACGTGAACCACCCATACGAGTTCGGGAGGAGGCATCCCGATGCGGGGGAGCTTCCCTCCGATATCCCAGTCGGGACTTACCGCCGCACCTTCCGCATCCCGCAGGGATGGGAAGGAAAGAGGGTGTACCTCAATATCTGCGGGAGCAAGTCCGGCACCTTCGTCCGTCTCAACGGAGAGGAGGTAGGCTACCACGAGGACTCCAAGGACCTTGCCCGCTATGATATCACCCCGTACCTCAGGGAAGGGGACAACGACCTCGAACTCACGATGTACCGCTGGAGCAGTGGCTCTTTCCTGGAGTGCCAGGACTTCTGGAGGATAAGCGGTGTCGAGAGGGACATATACCTCTCATACGAGGCTGCCGCTACGGAATTGGATTTCACGGTGGTGAGCACCCTGGACGAGAGCCTCGCGAACGGGCTCCTGCGTCTGCAACTGAGAAGCTCCGCTCCCGTGGATGTGAAATACTCCCTCCTTGACGGGGAGAGGGCCCTCCTGGAAGGAACTGCCCATGTGGACGGGTGCGTCGACATCCCTGAGGCCACCATCCCCTCGGTACGCAAGTGGAGCGCGGAGACTCCCAGCCTGTACATGCTCCTGCTGGAGGCGAACGGGGAGTATACCCGTTTTCCCGTCGGGTTCAGGAGACTGGAGATAAAGAACATTGCCGATGGCAGGGGCAGGGAAGTGTCCGTGTTCCTTTTCAACGGCCGGCCCGTCAAGTTCAAGGGCGTGAACATGCACGAGCATAACCCCTACACCGGTCACTATGTCGACAGGGACCTCATAAGAAAGGACATCCTCCTCATGAAGGAAGCGAATATCAACGCCATCCGCACCTGCCACTATCCGCAGCCCCGGGAGTTCTACGAGCTTTGCGACTCCCTCGGGATGTACGTCTATGACGAGGCCAACATAGAGTCCCACGGCATGGGCTACAGCCTGGACAGGACCCTCGGCAACAATCCCGCATGGGAGGGCAAGCACCTGGACAGGATCCTGAATATGTACCGGCGCACCGCAAACTATCCCTGCGTCACCATCCTCTCCCTTGGGAACGAGGCCGGGAACGGAGTGAACTTCTACAAGGCTTACCAAGTTCTCAAGGACCTCGAGAAAGACGCCCAGAACCGTCCCGTCTGCTACGAGAGGGCCGAGTACGAGTACAATACGGACATGATCGTGCCCCAGTATCCCGGGGCTTCGTGGTTCCACAGGATGGGCGAGCAGTACACCCAGAGGCCCATCTGCCCCTCGGAGTATTCCCATGCCATGGGAAACTCCACGGGTTCCCTTGACCTCCAGTGGGACGAAATCTACAAGTATGTCCAGCTCCAGGGCGGTTTCATATGGGACTGGGTGGACCAGGGCCTTTACCACGAAGAGCTTGGCTGGGCCTATGGCGGGGACTATGGGGTGAAGGCCCCCTCGGACTCCAACTTCCTCTGTAACGGCATAGTTGGCCCCGACCGCACCCCCCATCCCGCCTACTACGAAGTGAGGCACGTCTACCAGGATGTCGCCTTCTCGAGGGATGAGGACGGCTCCTTCAAGGTTTTCAACAGGCACTATTTCAAGAGCCTCGGCAACGAGACCTTCACCTGGAGGGTCGAGAGGGACGGAAAGTCCCTTCGGAAAGGTTCCTTCAAGCTGGACACCCCGCCACAGGGCGAGGAGGCAATTCCCGGGGTCAAACTGCCCAGGATGAAAAAGGCAGGCTCCTACAGGATCATATTCGAGGGCGGCGGAGCCAGCGACTGCATAGAGCTCGGGACCGTAGGGCAGGCAACCAGGATGCACCGCTCCCGTGGCAAGGTTCAAATCGAGGACTGGGGGAATGCCATCACCATCAAGGGCGGGAAGGTCCTTGTCGTGTTCGACAGGAAAGAGGGTATCATTACCCAGTATAAGGTAAGGGGCAAGGACATGGTGGAGAGTCCCTTCGGGATAAGGCCCGTCTTCTGGCGCCCCTGGAACGACAATGACCGAGGGAATGCCTCCCCGAGGAGGCTCGCACTATGGAAGAAGGCCTCGGAAGAGTACGTTTCCGAGGCGTCCGCCAGGATGGAAGGAGACGCCGCACTCCTTGAAGTCAGATACTCCCTTCCCCTCTCGACCTGCCTCACCATATTGTATAAGGTATACCCCGACGGCGTACTTGCGGCGGACGTGGACTACCTTCCCATAAGTGAAGGAGTCACTTACGGGACCCTCCCTGAGATTCCTAGGATAGGGCTTCGGATGAGGTTGCCGGAGGGCACCTCCAAGGCCTTCTCCTACCTTGGCGAAGGACCATGGGAGAACTACTGTGACCGCCGCTCGGCCACGCACGTCGGCATCTGGAAGACCACGTCCACTTCCGAGGTCTACCCCTATGTCCGTCCCCAGGAGACAGGGCACCATACCG
>CAJOLJ010000166.1 GCA_905235445.1 uncultured Bacteroidales bacterium | reverse complement strand
CCTTCCCCTCTTTGTCGCGGCACTCTGTGTCCTGACCCTTGGGGGCACCTCCTGCGTCAAGGAGGAACTCTACCTCGAAGGAGACGCTGAAGCTATGGACGCCCTCTATGAGGAGTTCGTCACACCTCCCTCCATCGCAAGACCACTTGTGTGGTGGCACTGGATGAACGGCAATATAACCCTCGAGGGCATCCGCAAAGACCTCCTTTGGATGGACAGAGCCGGGATTGCCGGGTTCCATCACTTCGATGCAGGTCTTTCCACCCCGCAGATAGTGGACCGCAGGCTCACCTACATGGACGAGGGCTGGAAAGGAGCCTTTCGCTATGCCATCCAACTTGCTGACAGCCTCGGCATGGAGGTCGGCATTGCCTCGGCCCCGGGATGGAGCGCCACGGGCGGTCCATGGGTCGAGAAGAAGGATGCAATGAAAAAGCTCACATGGAGGGAGGTGGACATAGTCGGGGGAAAGAGAATTGACATGGACCTCCCCGCTCCCTTCGACACCACCGGTCCCTTCCAGGATCTGGGACTCTCAGGGGGCGGATTCTCGGCAGCCACCCCCGACCCGGGAAAATACTACGAGGACATTTGTGTCATCGCAGTGCGCCTTCCCGAGGAGGAAAAGAGTCTCACCGAGCTTGGTGCGGTCGTCTCCTCTTCCGGCGGGACCTTCACAGTGAGGGACCTTACGGATGGCTCCCTTTCCACGGGAGGCATGCTTCCCAAGGACGGTTCCGGCTACGCCTGGATCCAGTACTCTTTCCCCGAGGAGAGGACCTTCTGCTCACTTTCCCTCGTGGACGGAAGGACCAGGGGACAGTGGGCCAACGAGGAGCCGACTCTCACTACTGTTCTCCAGAAAAGTTCCGACGGGGTCTCATTCAGTGACGTGGTGAGCATCCCCTCCGGCGGGGTCGCCATGCAGACCATAACATTCTCCCCCACCACCGCAAGATACTTCCGCCTCAAAGTCAAGAACCCCCAGGCCCAGTCCATGTTCGGGTTCAGCCTCGATGAGCCAGAAGGTAGCTTCATCGGGGAGTTCAACCTCTTCTGTGTCCCGAGGGTCAACCACAGCGAAGAGAAAAGCGGCTTCGCCGCTCCGCATGACCTTCACAAGTACTTTACCGAAGTGAGGGGGCAGCACAAGTATGCCACCGGGGCGATCGACATAACGTCCTCGGTGAAACGGGGCCGCCTCAGGTGGACCGCCCCCGAGGGCAGGTGGAGAGTGTACCGTTTCGGCTACTCCCTCACAGGCAAGACCAACCATCCCGCCCCGCCGGAGGCGACAGGTCTCGAGGTCGACAAACTTGACCCCGTAGCATGGGGCAAATACCTCCACACCTACCTTGACATGTACAAGGAGGCAAGCGGAGGGCTCCTTGGGAAGAAGGGCATCCAGTACATGCTCACCGACAGCTACGAGGCTGAGCAGCAGACCTGGACCCCCGCCATGGCCTCCGAGTTCAAAAAGAGAAGGGGCTATGACCTGATGCCCTATCTTCCCGTTCTTGCCGGCATGATAGTGGACTCCCCGGAGGTGAGCGAAAAGTTCCTCATGGACTGGAGAATGACCATAGGTGAACTGATAGCGGAGAACTATGACCTGCTGGGAAAGATAGTGAAGGAGGATTACGGGATGAAGGGAAGATACACCGAGTCCCACGAGAACGGCAGGGTCTACGTGGTTGACGGGATGGATGTCAAGAAAGGGGCCGAGTTCCCCATGTCCGCATGCTGGGTCCCCAACCCCGTCGGCGGTTCATCCATCACGATGGCGCAGGCGGATATCCGGGAATCCGCTTCCACGGCGCACATTTTCGGGCAGAACATGGTTGCCGCCGAATCCCTCACGGCCGCTACCGAGCCGTGGGGACACAGCCCCCGGACGTTGAAGAAAGTCGCGGACACGGAGCTTGCCAGCGGCCTTAACCGCTTCGTCATCCACGAGAGCGCACACCAGCCTTCAGACGATCATGTCCCCGGGGTGGGACTCATGGTATTCGGGCAGTGGTTCAACCGTCACGAGACCTGGGCCGAGGACGCCAAGGTATGGACTGACTACATGGCAAGAAGCTGCTACCTCCTGCAACAGGGCACCTACAGTGCGGACATCCTCATTTTCTACGGTGAGGATACCAATGTGACAGCCGAGTACGGAACGAAACTTCCCTCTTTCATACCGAGGGGATACAGCTATGACTTTGTGAACCCGACCGCTGTGAAGACCCTTCTTTCCGTAAGCGGCGGGAAGATCACCACTCCCTCCGGGATGCAGTATTCCCTTATCTATCTCACTCCCAACTGTTCCCGCATGAGCCTTGGCACACTGCGCGCCCTGGAGGCCCTCTCCCAGAAGGGAGCTGTCATTTGCGGGACCCTTCCGACCCAGTGCGCCTCCCTCGGTGACGACCCCGAGGAGTTCAAGGAGGTTGCCTCAAGACTCGCAAAGGGAGGAGTCGCCCTCCCTACCCTCCAGCAGTGCATAGGGGGGACCGTCCCCGACCTCCTGGCCCCTCCTTCGGACGGCATAAGGTTCGTTCACCGTCACCTCCCCACTGCGGAAATCTACTGGGTCAACAAGCCTTCAGCCGACAGGAAGAGAGTCACCCTCTCCATCAAGGGTACCGGCCGCAAACCTGAAGTCTGGCATCCCGATACGGGTGAAAGGGAGAACGTTCAGTACAGGATGGAGAACGGAAGGACCTTCGTGGATGTGGACATGGTAGAGGACGATGCGCTTTTCATTGTGCTCGGGACCCCCACCGATGAGACTTCCAGGACTGTCCCCACCAAGCAGTACACCCCCATCATGCAGATAGAGGGTCCCTGGAAGGTTTCCTTCCAGAAAGGAAGGGGCGCTCCCGAAGGGGAGACGACATTCTCCTCCCTGCATTCCCTTAGCGAGGACCCCAGTCCCGGAATCAGGTATTTCAGCGGAACGGCGACATACACCACCACCTTCACCCTCGAGGAGAGTGACAAAGGAGCGG
>CAJOLJ010000165.1 GCA_905235445.1 uncultured Bacteroidales bacterium | reverse complement strand
AAGAAGCAAAGTCCTCAGTTCTTCCGTGAACTGCGGAATCTCAATGTTGTCCGAGGCGAACAATCCTCCATTGACATACGGGAATGCAGCCAAACTCTCCTCGAGATAAAGGTCACGCTGTTCAGGTGGCGTGTCCAGCACCTCGAACAAATCAAGCAGGGCCCTACGAACCTGACTGGCGGGGAACTGCTGCAGATAGTCATGGAACATATCCTTCCCGCCGAAGACACCGGCATCCTCGGCGTACATGCAGAAGACAAGTCTAACGCACAGTTTGTTCAGGCTCTTCTGACTTTCCGGGTTGGACGGGTCACGGTACTGCGAAAGGAGTTTATCATACAGCACACCCACGATCTCACCTGCCTTGAGACTGACCTCAAGTTCCTTGTTCCGAGCCTGTGCATCTTCTTTCAGGAACTCCAGGCGATACCATTCCTTCTCCAAGTCTTTGAGGAATATCTCCTGCGGCTCCCCGTTCGGGGTGTCCATGTCATAGACAAGGAACTTGGTGAAGTTGCATGTGACAATCCACCTTGGATATTCCTTGCTGGGAAGACCTGCCGCATAGCTTCTGGCCTGCTGATAGGGAGTCTGTTCGGTTCCGTCACTCTGGCGGTATTTGGCCGTCAGGTCCACATGCGTTCCCTTTTGTTCTATGAGAACCTTTGTGGATGGGATATAAGCATCAATGAAGTCGGAACCCCTGTCTTTCATGATCTTCTTGACCGGTCTCTCGAAGACAATCATTGACGTGGGCTTCTCGATTCCGAAGACATTGTGAAGAAGGGATATCCAGAAACTGGACGTCTCGCCTTTCTCATATCCGTGGCCTGACCATGTATCTATGAATTCCCGTATGGAGACAAGCTGCTTTGTCGTAGTGCTCATAAGCGCGTTTCTGAATTATTCCTATTTTTCCACCCCTATTACCACACCCCAGGGTTCGATGGTGACTGTTTTATGGGGGTTCAGGGACTGGGAGTCCAGCAGGGAACGGCTATCCGGGAAAGGATAGCTCACTTTCGCAGGAGAGGAAGAATAGTTGAACAGGTAATGGACCCTCCGTCCACGGTCATTGACCCCGGAACGGATGATTACCGGGAAATGCCAGCTCCTGAATATGCCCTTGCGGTCGGCAGCCCTGGCATACAGAGCCTCCATGAGTGCCTGGTCCGGCATGGTACCGACATAAATCAGATGTCCCTTCCCGTACTCATTCTCCGTGATGCAAGGCCACTTCCCGAAGAATGGATGGTCTGGCGTAGCGAGAACCTTTGCGGTGGTTGGCTGAAGGAACTCCATCCAAGTGGATATCTTGGCGTCGATCCCTATCTCATTCACCTTCAGTCCCAGTTCATTTATCGAGGAATACTCCTGGTATGTGAAACCGCACACTTCGGCAAGGGGACCGGGAGCAAGGACAGGACGCACCGCATTGTCAAGGTCTGTGTAGCCGCTCTTGAAGAACATCACGACCTCTCCACCGTTATAGACGAAGTCGCTGATTTTCCCGAGAAGCTCGTCCGAGGCGACATACAGCGGAGGCACGACCAGCATGTCATATCCGCTGAAATCCTGCATCTTGTCAACAGGAATGATGTCACATTCTATGTTCTGACGGTACAGGGCGCTGTAGAAGAGTTCCGGCTTGTACTGGCTCCCTTGGGTATATGGCATGAAATCCAGTCCCCTGCTGGAGTCATGGCTGAAAAGCAAGGCAACACGGTTGTGTTTTCGGAGGTTCACAAGTTCACTGCCGACTTTGTCAAGCTCCTCGGCTCCTTTGGCGAATTCAGCATAGACACGGTTAGGAAGCCCCTCATGACCCAGGATGCCTCTCCAATAGGTCTCCTGTCCGTAGTGGAGAGTGGCCCAGTGCCAGTATTCCACCATGTTGGCCCCTCCGGCAAGGAAGGCGTACATATTCTGGCGAAGCTGCCCGTCATACGGGGGATACTGGTCCCGGCTGCTCCAGCCGGTACCCTGGGCATTGGTCTCGGTAATGAGGAAATTATGGTTCCTGCAGACCGTTCTCATGAAATCGCTTGCATATCCTATGGCCTGACCATCCTGGCCGTCTTGCATAGTGTAGTACACATTGATCGCAGGGTATTCCATATTCTTCATGGATTCCACCTGGTCCATGTTGGCGAAGGAGGGCATAAAGCAGTGGGTCACGAACTGGTCCGCCCGTCTGTACTCATTGACAATGTCAACCTGCCAGTTCAGGAAATCGGCCGTCACCTTGCGGTCCCATCTCTCCCACCAGATCTTGTATGAAGGGTTCGTCACGCCTGGACGGTCGTAGAACTCATCCCAGGAGTTGATGTTCATGCCCCAGTAGTTAAGGCCCCACCTGCGGTTCAGTTCCTTCAGGTCTCCCTTGAACTCATCATTGATGAAAGAACGAAATCCCTCGAAATACCCCGGATTGTCCAGATTCCTGTCATCCACCTCATTGTCCACCTGATAGCCGATAATTGCGGGATGGGATGCGAAATGCTCCATCATCTTTCGGATTATCCTTTCACAGAAACTCCGGTACGTAGGGTTGCTGATGTCCATGTTCTGCCTTATTCCGTACTTGCTCTGTCTCCCGTTGATATCGATGGCAAACACCTCGGGATACTTTGCCCCCATCCATGCCGGGATGGAATACGTGGGTGTGCCGAGGATCACCTTGATTCCGGCCTCGTGCATCGCATCCAGGATCCGGTCCATCCAAGCGAACTCGAACACTCCTTCCTGCGGTTCGAAAAGACTCCATGTGGACTCCCCGACACGAACCACCGTGAGACCCGCTTCCTTCATTAGGCGGATATCCTCTTCGAGGCGGTCCGAGGGCGTGTATTCACTGTAATAGGCTGCCCCGTAAAGCGGCTTGTCGAAACGGTACTGCGCTGTGGAGAGCCAGGGGATGAACAAAAAGCCGACGATGGCAATGGTTGCGGCAATGGCTGAGGCGGAAAATGGTTTTGACATGTCCTGTTATTTTTAGTGGCGACTGTGCTAATTCTCATCAATCGACACAAAGTTAACAATTAATGAAGTGAGAAAAGCCCACTCCGAGGTGCTGGAATGGACCACTGTAAAGTCAGTGCGGGGTTCAGGTGGCACATAACGGACTTACCCTCAGGGAAACATCTTCCCTCGGATGTGCTATTCATATCCTAAATTGTCAAGTCGTTTGTAGCTACGTCCCGCCTTATGAGGCAAGGCCGGTAGCTTCGACCTTTTCTGGTGCCTATCTTGCAGGTGTCGACGTCTTTGTCGTGGCTGCATTCTTCTTGTCGTTACAGCATCTTCCCCTCACGGTAGTAAGGTAAAATTAACAAGTCAAATATCAACCTTCCTGATTTGTAGTGAAGGCTGCAGCATAAGCAATTGGCTATCTCCGTACATGCTTGCTTATCGGGAATCCTTCTCTGTGACGGAAACATTCTCGATTGTACACTGGTGCTGCTTTGTCTTGGGGTCGTAATTGATTCCCACGAGAATGACGTCCTTCGTATACTCGAACACCTTCTGGGTGTAGTTGCGCTCCTTAATCTGGGCAATGGGACCCTGGGCATC
>CAJOLJ010000164.1 GCA_905235445.1 uncultured Bacteroidales bacterium | reverse complement strand
ATCTCAAGGCCCTCGAACAGGGACCTTGAGTCGCAGGACTTGTCATAATAGGCACAGAGCATCCTGGCCGCCATCGTCTTCCCGAAACGGCGTGCCCTGGTGCAGCAGACAAACCTGTTGTCGGAATTAAGTTGATCGTTCATGAAGGCGATAAGTCCTGTCTTGTCGACGTATTCCTTATTTAGACTCGTCGCAAAGTTGCCATTTCCTCTGTTTATGAAATCTCCCATAGAGCCTGTGTTCTTTGTTATTTGGCCATCTTGACAAATGAAGTCAAAAAACGGTGCATATAATGCATATAATGCCTAACTTCGCAAATATAACCAAAATATCTGAGTATTTTTGCGTAAACATTCGCACGTTGTAATACCGATTATGGCAAACAAACTCCGCAGCATATCCCTCCATGTCCTGGCCTGCTTGATTCTTGGGCTGTCCGCCATTCCCGCAAAAAGTCAGATATACACCTCCGAAATCGATCCCGGGTGGGTGAAGTGGAACTATGTTACCACCCCTTCTTTCAAGATCATCTATCCGGTAGGGATGGATTCCCTGGCCCGAGTGTACGGAAATGCCCTTGAGAGATACCGGCTCCCGGAAGGATGGTCATCCGGGATGGTCCCCGGGGAAGGATACCGCTCCCGCACCCCCGTCCTGCTCCATCCCTATACCGCCACCTCCATCCAACGGAATGGTCACATGGGCCCCGAAGAGGGTGGAACTGTACACTCTCGCCGACCCCTTTGACCCGGAACCCATTCCTTGGGTAAACTCCCTGGCGGTACATGAAAGCAGGCACGTTTCCCAGATGCAGCTAGGGTACAAGGGACTTTTCAAGTACACATACTGGATTACAGGCGAAGTGATACCGGCTGCGCTGAGTGCGGTGTATGCGAATACATATTTCCTGGAAGGGGATGCGGTTGTGGCTGAGACTGCGCTTTCCAGTGCAGGGCGAGGACGTTCCGCACAGTTTCTCTCATACTACATGGCGGCTTTTGACGGAGGGGACATGCGCAACTTCTACCGCTGGAGATGGGGCTCCTACCGCTACCATGCACCCAACCACTATGCCATAGGTTACCTTACCATCGGAGGAACGAGATACTTTTATGACGATCCTCTATTCACGCAGAGATACTTTGATATAATATCCAAGCGCCCTTGGAGACTGTTCAACTTCCCCAAGGAAGTGAAGAGGGCGTCGGGGATGTCTTTCGGGAAGACTTTCGCCGCCATTGCGGACTCCCTCAACCGCCAGTGGTCGGAGGAAAGGGCGCTGCGTGGGGAGCAGACCGTCTTTGCCCCCATTTCTCCCCTTCCTTCATGGTACACGGTCCATAATGCCCCCACATCACTCTCCGGTAAGCT
This sequence comes from uncultured Bacteroidales bacterium, assembly GCA_905235445.1. Lineage (GTDB taxonomy): Bacteria > Bacteroidota > Bacteroidia > Bacteroidales > UBA932 > Cryptobacteroides. The sequence continues at coordinate 2,508 of CAJOLJ010000164.1, read as the reverse complement.
GTACTTCCTTGAAAACAGCAAGATAAGCCCGACCCAGCTTGTCATGTTCGATTCCACGGGAACGAGGAAGGTGCTGCGTCCCTTCTCTTCCTCCGCCTCCGGGCTGGAAAGCCACGGCAGCAGACTGTACTGGAACGAGAGCATACCCGATAGGAGATGGGGCATGGCCCAGTCTTCCAGGATAAGGTACATCGATATGGAGGGTGGCAAGAATCAAATCGTGGACCTTACGAAGGATGGAAGATACTATTCCCCCGCTCCCTCGGGGGACGGGAAGAGCATTGCGGCAATAAGTTCCCCGTATGAAGGGGGAACGCTGGTCGTGCTGCTGGATTCTGAAAAAGGGAAAGAAACGTCAAGCCTCCGCTCTCCCGACTCGCTGCAGGTGTATAAACCGGTCTGGGTCGGGAAGGACTTGTATGTGGGAGGTGTATCCGAAAGTGGCGAAGGAATATACAGGGTGGATTTCGAGGACGGAACCATTGTCCCGGTTCTTCCCCCCGTTAGGGCATCTCTACATTCACTGAGGGAACACGGAGGAAGAATCATCTTCTCCTCCGACAGGACCGCTGTCCAGGAAATCTATTCCTTCGACCCGAAAGACGGCATAGTCCGCCAGCTTACCGTATCGCCCTACGGCACGAGGGATCCCCGCTTTGTCGGGGACACCCTCTATAGTGTCCAGACCCTCAGGGAAGGGGACCTTTTAGTGAAGAGCCTTCCTGGCGAAGGCAGGGAAGTTGACTACAGTGTGACCACTCCGTATAAGATGGCAGAGGCGCTCTCGTCACAGGAGAAGGCTCTTGCCCAGGGGAACTCTCAGGCGCATCTGTGGCCGGAGGACAACAAGAGCGAGACAACCTTCTCTGCCCCACGACCGTATTCCAAGCTCGGACATCTGTTCAGGATACATTCCTGGGCTCCGCTGTACATCAATGTCAACGATATCTCCAAGGCCAGTTTCGAGTCGGTATTCAACACCACCGCACTCGGAGCGACCGTCATGTACCAGAACACCCTAGGAACTTCCTACGGGACGATGGGGTATTTCTATGCGAAGGACACCTCGACAGGGAAGATGCGCCACGGGGGACATTTCGATATGACATATACGGGTCTGTATCCGATCATCAAGGCGGACCTCACCGTCGGGGAGCGCGACATCCGGCAGTACCGCAGGGTAAAGACATCATCCGGGGACATAAGTTTCACCCAGGTGACAGGAAACATACTTGAGTGCCCGCTTGTAAACTTCTCGCTAGAAAGCTACATCCCGTTCAACTTCTCCTCGGGCGGATGGTCACGGGGGTTCATACCTAGGGTGGCCTTTTCCATTACCAATGACCGCTATTCGAAATCAATTGCAAAACTGGACGGTACGGGAACCGTGGCAGGGGATGCCAGGAATATGTTTGTCGGAGTCGATGAAGGGGACAACGTGACAATGAAGAACCTGAGCGTGACTGCCAGGGGATACATAATGCAGGGAAAGGCGTCATCGATGACATATCCACGCCTCGGGATCAGTGCGGAAGTGGGAGCCAGGGCAAGAGTGGGTCTTGCTTCCATCTACACGCCGGCTGCTTACCTATACATGTACGGATACCTCCCGGGCATAACCCGGACGCAGGGGCTTCGTCTGAGCGCTTCCATGCAGCATCAGTTCAAAAGCCCGGGCGTACTTGGGGAAAATGCCATATACGTTTCCCCCAGGGGGTTCAGTTCAGGAAATGTTGACACATACCTATCATCCCGTTCAACCGACCAGCTCAAGCTGGGCTTCGATTACTCCATTCCCGTATATGTGGGAGACATTTCGTTCATGTCCCCGTTCCTCTACATAAAGAACTTTGAACTCCGCCCGCACGGGGATATCATGATACATTCGGTAGGGGACAACACGTCCGGGAAGAAGGGTTGGGGAAACCTTTTCAGCGTCGGGGCGGACATCCTCGCCAAGAGTGCGAACCTCATTTGGATACCTTATGATACGACCATGGGAATAAGGCTGGGATATAACGGAGGTTCTTCTTTCGAAGATATGGCGGGGGCCTATCTTGTCACCAAGCATTTCTACGTGGAAGCAGTCTTCTCTGTCGACCTGTGATATGAAAGAAGCTCCGCACATCCGAGGGAGGGATGTGCGGAGCCTTTGCCTTCAATGAACAAGGGTTCATTGCTCTATCATATCCACTACTACTGCCAGTAGTAATATGATGCTGACAGATGTTGAACTTGCCAATTGTTTCCGCTAGGAGTCAAAACCAAGGTTGTTACAGGAGTCGATATGTCGGAATCCTGCCAGGTCGTGACTGAAGAATTGGTGTAGCCTGTGCCTCCATTCTCGGAAACCGTCAGTGTAGAAGCTGTATAATTATTACCGGAACGGTATGTGAGAGTCGCGGAATAAATGCCGCAGAAATCATCTCCTGTGCCAGTAATAGTGAAATCCCCGGATGATATCCTCACAATATTATTATTATTTCCAGTTGTTGCATTAGCACTACT
>CAJOLJ010000163.1 GCA_905235445.1 uncultured Bacteroidales bacterium | reverse complement strand
GGTATCGTCGACCTGGGGCCCGAAAAGGGACGGTTCCCCTTCCTCCCCTTCGGCGGGGGCCTCAACGTCCATCCCGAGAAGGGAGGTGGAGAGGACATCCAGGGTGTGCTTCTTCTCAGGGTCTATGAGATAGTGCATCAGGGAGATGTCATCGAGGGGACCCTCCAGGGTTATGCCGCCGATGCGGAGCCTCTCAAGAAGGCTCTTGAGGGAGTATCCGCACTTGGTGATGTGGCTATTCCCGAGTATGTCCTTGAACTCAGAGGGCTTGGCGCAGCAAACCAGGTACTTCCCATTTCCAGTGCTGCAGCAAAGAGCCAGGGCGGGAATCGGAGTGAACAGGTCAGCCCCGCTCTCTCCTTTCATGAGAACGGCTACCGTGCCTGTCGAGGGGAGGGCAGCGGCGAACTTGGAAGGGGAGGGGCACTCCTCTATGGATATGGCCTCCCAGGGGTCCTGCTTCGCTGCAGGCTTGTTCGGGGTGAGGTCACCGAGGTATTTCATAAGGGACTTGAAGTCCAGCCATCCGAACAGGTCCGCTGCCTCCTGTCCGTAGTTCTTGTTCAGGGCCATCGTATCGAGGTCCACATCCACGGGAACGTCGGTCTTTATGGTGACGAGGGTCTTACTGAGGGCTATATGGCCGCTGGCCTCTTTGAAGTTCTCCCTCTGCTTGGGACTCAGCTCGTTAAGGTGCTCATAGATCCCTTCCGTGTTGGAATACTTCTCCAGAAGTTTTGCCGCGGTCTTTTCACCTATGCCCTTGACACCCGGGACATTGTCCGAGCTGTCCCCCCAAAGGGTGAGGATGTCTATCATCTGCAGGGGATTGGATATGCCGTACTTCTCGCATACCCCCTTGGGGTCCAGCAGTTCATCTTCCCCTCCGCCCTTCCCGGGGCGCAGTTGCAGGATGTTGTCCTCGATCAGTTGTCCGTAGTCCTTGTCGGGGGTCACCATGTACACCTTGAGCTCAGGGGAGGCGAACCTCTTGGCCACCGTGCCAATGACATCGTCCGCCTCGTAGCCCATCTCCATGAGGGTGGGGATATTGAGGGCATGGCAGATGTCCCTGATGGGTTCCAGGGCATCTATGACTTGCTGCGGGGTGGCGTCCCTGTTGGCCTTGTACTGGGGATAGAGAGTGTTGCGGAAGGTCCCTCCCGGCGGGTCGAGTGCCACGGCGAGGTAAGTGGGGTCCTTCTGCTCGATGAGGTCCAGCAGGTACTTCGTGAATCCGTACAGGATGGACGTGTCCTTCCCTTCGGCGGTCATGCTATGGCCCAGGAGGGCATAGTACATCTTGAAGATGAGGGCGTGCCCGTCAATCAGGTAAAGTGTCTTTGGCATACTAGGACATTTTTAGCAACTTACAAAAATACGAAGAATATTTCGCCGGAAAGATTTTCGAGGTTGAAAATTTTATGTGCGGGTGAAGTCTGTGGAGCGGAAATCAAGGGAAAAGCGTAACTTTGGAAAATTCACTCATGCCCATGGCTATCCTAAGCACCATAGTATCCATCTTCTACGTCATCCTCATTGTCGTGGTGCTCCTTCTTGTCATTGCGGATAACTCCCCGACTCCCAACAAGTTGGCATGGATACTGATTCTGGCGGCCTTCCCGGTCCTGGGCCTCGTGATGTATTTCCTTGTGGGGTTCTCCATCAGGGAGAAGTGGAAGTACGAGAAAAGGCACGAGTCCTCGTTGAAAGTATTTATGGAGCAGATGACCCCTGAACTCTCTGACCTCATATACGGAGATGGCGGGGAACTGGTGGATGAAAGGTGGAGGCCGTTGGTGAAGCTTCTTTCCGGCCCCATGTCCAGGGCGCACTCTGAGAATTCCTATGAAATCATAACCAAGGGTGAGAGGAAACTTGAACTCCTTCTTCAGGATCTGTCCGCAGCCAAGCATTCCATCCATGTGGAATACTTCCATTTCGGAAACGACGATGCCGCCAGGAAGATTAAGGAACTTCTGATGCAGAAGGCCCGCGAGGGGGTGCAGGTCCGCTTCATCTATGAGAGGCTGGCCAACTTCCCCATCCCGTCCAGGTACTACTATGAGATGAAAAAGGCAGGGGTCCAGATCGTGAGGTACAAGGGCCCCCACGGGGGACTTCTCAGTCACGTCACCACGCTCAACTACCGGGACCATCGTAAGATAATGCTCATAGACGGGAAAATAGGCTACACGGGCGGCATGAACCTGAACAAGAACTACTTCTACATATGGAAGGATGCCCACCTGAGGATAATGGGAAGAAGCGTAGCCTCGCTCCAGGCCATATTCCTGGACGGATGGCTCGGGAACGGCGGGACCCTGACAAGTCCCCTCGAGGAGTACTTCCCGATGCTCAAGGATGTCCCCGAGCCCTCCTTCGATGAAAACAGGGAAGGTGTATTCCACGGCAAGACCATGATGGTGGTTCCCGATGAACCCGACTCCAACTATCCATTGACGCTTTTCGGCTATGAGTGGATAATCCACAATGCCGAGAAATACATTTATTTCCAGACTCCATACTTCGTTCCGCCGGACTCCATACTGGATGCCCTCAAGGCTGCCGCGCTCCGGGGGGTGGACGTGAGGCTCATGGTTCCCCGCAAGGTGGATACGCCACTTATGTCCGCTGCCAACAGGTCCTATTTCCAGGAATGCTTCTCCGCCGGGATGAAGATTTACGAGAGGGAAGGGGAGTTCATACATGCCAAGACATTGGTGTGCGACGACGGCTTGCTTATGATTGGAACAAGCAACATAGACAATCGGAGCTTCTCGCTGAACACTGAGGACAACGCCTTCATCTTCGACCCGGAGGGGACCAAGTATTACAAAGCCCTCTTCATGAAAGAACTGGAGATATCGAAGGAAGTGACACCGGAAAGATGGGCCAAGAGGAATTTGCTGTACAGAATGTCTGAAAGACTGATGAGACTGTTTTCACCCCTGCTGTAAGGGCATATATGCAACTATAAATGAACCAGATAGATAAAGCTATTGAAATCGCCCTTCGCGCCCACATGGGGCAGAAAGACATTGACGGAAAGCCGGTTATACTTCATCCCCTCACGGTCGGGATGGGTGGCAGTACCGAGGCGGAAATAGTGGCCGGGTTCCTTCATGACGTTGTGGAGGATACCGACATCTCTTTCGATGACCTCCTTTCCGAGGGTATTGACAAGGATGTTGTCGCATCGCTTAAACTGCTTACCCACAACCCTGATGTGCCATATGAGGTCTACGTACGTGCCATCGTGAAATCAGGTGACAGGACTGCCCTGTCGGTCAAGACAAATGACCTTCGCCACAACCTCAAGCGGGGCTGTGCCGGAGGTTATTGGAGACATGTGGCCAAACACCTCAGGGGACTGGCAATCGTGAACGGGGAAAAGCCGCTCCAGTGGGACAGGATCCTCTCCGACCCCCAGAAGGGACCTTGTTGGAAAGTCAGGCTGAAAGTTGAGCTGGGGGAGAGGGAACTGTCGGAGGCCCTGAAGGAAGAGGGCGTATCCGAGGACAGGTACCGGGACTTCTTCATGGATGAGGCCTTCTAGCTTTTCTGACCATCTCTTCGAGATGAAACTGCGCTGCGACGGCAATATCTTACCTTCAGGTGAGGCGAAATAACTGTGCCGGTCGCTGGCTATCATATTCTTGCATGAAGTTTCTGGAAGAACGCATTCACACTGTTCCCCCTAAATGCCGCATTCTTCAGATCATAGGTTTTCACGAATTTGGCATACAATCGGCAATACCATCAGGTTATGAGTGAGCAAGTGACCGTGCGGAAGCTGCCCAAAGGCTTGCAGAGTTTCGAGAAGATTCGCAGGGGAGGGTATGTCTATGTGGACAAGACGGATTTTGTCTGGCAAATTGCCAATGGAGAACAAAATAACCTTCTTATTCGTCCCCGTCGTTTTGGGAAGAGTCTGCTCACAAGTACTTTGAAATGCTATTTCGAGGTCAGGAAAGAGTTATTCGAAGGACTGAAGATAATGGAACTGGAAGAGGAATGGAAGCCAAGGCAAGTATTCCATTTCGATTTTAGCGGCAATAATACTGCCCGGAGTCTGGAAAACTATCTTGATGGAGTTCTCTCGGATTATGAGGATTTGTTGGGAAAGAGTAGCAAACTCAATTTGAAGGACCGTTTCCTGGACCTCATGAAAAAAGGCATGGAGAAAATCCAGGCCCCGGTTGCCGTCCTCGTCGATGAATATGATTCTCCGCTTCAACACACTTTATATAATGAGATTGAGCATGATAAGGTACGAGACGTGTATAAGTCCTTCTTCCCGGCATTAAAATCAGGTGAGGATTATATCAAGTGTACTTTTCTTACAGGTATTACCCGCTTTAACCAGCTGAGCATTTTCTCGACCCTTAATAATGTCTGTCTTCTTGGTTCCAAGACTCAGTATGCTACAGTATGCGGTCTGACTGCCGCTGAAATCAAGGAAAACTTCATGCCCGAACTGATTAAAATGAGCGAAGTTTATGGATGGTCATTGGAAAGAACGCTTTTGGAACTGAGGGAGATGTACGACGGTTATCGTTTTTCCAAGGACATGGAAAAAACCGTTTACAATCCATTCAGCCTGGTCTTTGCTCTCGGGGACAGCCATGTCGCTTCCTATTGGGCAGCTTCCGGCGGAAGCCGCATGCTTGGTGATATGATTGCCCATTCCGAGACCTATGGTGACACCCTTGAGGGGTGTAAACTCGACAATGATACTTTGGAGCGTTCAGATGTCTCGCTTGACGATGTGCCGCTGTTCCTTTACCAGGCTGGCTATTTAACCCACATTGCAGCCAGGTCCAGTAGTAACCCCTTAAGTTTCAACAGGGTCGAAAATTGAGCGTGGGGGCGGTTGGCTTGGCGGTGCCCCCACAAA
>CAJOLJ010000162.1 GCA_905235445.1 uncultured Bacteroidales bacterium | reverse complement strand
CTTGGCTTTGGCCATGCGGGAGTCGGACGGAATCTCTCCGCTTAGGTACCTGGGGGTGAGAAGACCCTGGGCCAGGGGCGAGAATGCTATGAATCCCACACCGTTCTCCTTGGCCTGGGACAGTATGCCCTCGTATTCGGGATTTCTGTTCAGCATGTTGTACCTTCCCTGGTACAGAAGGCAGGGAACGTCCCTCTCGCTGAGATAATCGTAAGCTGCCTTGGCCTCCTTTGCGGGGTAATTTGAGATACCGACGTAAAGGGCCTTCCCGCTTCTGACGATATCCACCAGTGCCTGCATCGTCTCCCGCAGTGGTGTATTCGGGTCGAAACGGTGGGAATAGAAAAGGTCCACATAGTCGAGATTCATTCTCCTGAGGCTCTGGTCGAGGCTGGCCATCAGATACTTCCTGGAACCCCACTCCCCGTAGGGTCCCGGCCACATGTCGTAACCTGCCTTTGTGGAAATGAACAGTTCGTCCCTGTATGGCAGGAAGGACTTCTTCATTATCATCCCGAAGGTCTCCTCGGCGGAGCCGTAGGAAGGACCGTAATTGTTTGCGAGGTCAAAATGAACCACTCCGTTGTCGAAGGCATAGTATGCCATCTTCATGGAGTTCTCGAGGGTGTTGACATCACCGAAGTTGTGCCACAGGCCAAGGGAAACTTCGGGAAGGAGGATTCCGCTCTGAGGGCAGCGGCGGTATTTCATGCCGGAGGTGGAGTACCTACCGGGGGCGGGATTGTAGATGGGGTTAATCATATCGTGTCCAGAATAAGTTAAGGAGTGTGTGAGTGGATTATAGTTGTCTTATTTTTTCGGGAAACAGATACTGTCAAGAAGAGAGGCGTAAGCCTTGGCCGTACTTGTGCGGGAGAACCTCTCTATGTCCCCACGAGGGGTGGTATCCTCCCCGCTCAGGAAAGAAGAGTAGCATCTGTCTATGTAGTCCCTGATCCCCGCCTCGTCTTCCCACTCAAAGACTTCCCCGGCCTTGGCATCCGACACGACCCTGGCCATGGCACCGTCCGTCTGGCCGATACCCAGGATGGGCCGTCTGGCACCGAGGTATTCGAAGAGCTTGCCCGGCAGTGTGGCCCTGTACTCGGGTTCCTTGCGGAGGGGAAGAATGAGCAGGGTAGCGTTCATCTGTTCCTTGACCGCCACGTCGTGGTTCTGGTAGCCAAGGTCAACGAGGTTCCCCTCAAGTCCCGCCTCCTTGATGGAGGCCAGTATCCGGGTGTCGTTCTTGCCGCAAAGCCGGATCCGAAGACGTTTCCCGAAGGAGGGGTCCTGGGAGCATTTTTCGCCCAGAACCTTCCACAGGACATCGGGATCTCCATCGGATGCGAAAAGTCCGGTATGGGTTATATTGAACATGCCGTCTCCCTTGAGGAGGTCCCTCTGTGCGTAGTCATCGGGGTCGTATCCGTTGGTTATAAGTTCCACCGGGGTCTTTGTCATGGTGCGGAACTCATCCTGCACGAGAGGGGACACAGCCACGACCCTTGTGGCATCGTCCAGGACCTCCTTCTCCTCTCGAAGATGCTTTTTCATGGAGCGGGAGTTCAGGGAAAGGTGCTTGAAATAGAATATCCTGGTCCACGGGTCCCTGAAATCCGCTATCCACGGGATGCCCGTAGAGAGGGAGAGTTTCCTGCCGATGAGGTGCATGGAATGAGGGGGGCCGGTGGTTATGATGACATCAACTGGATGCTCCTTCAGGTATGACGAAAGCCACTTGACCGATGGACGCACCCAACTAACCCGGGGGTCAGGTATGAAAAGATTGCCCCGAAGGTACATCATCACCTTCTGGGCGAAGGTCTTTTTCTGCTGGTTTATCGGGTTCACTTCCTTTGTGGAAGTCTTTTTCCCGGTAAGGGAGCGATAGATGCTGTAGAACTCGGTTATGGGACGCTTAAGGACCGTGGTACCCTCGGGAATGTCCCCTTCCAGGCTATGGTCGGTGGAGGGCATCTCCGGGTTCTCGGGGGTATAGATCACGCATTCCCAGCCCTGTGCGGGAAGGTATTTCGTGAACTTGACCCACCTCTGCACCCCGCTTCCTCCGCTGGGGGGCCAATAGTATGTAATTACGAGAGCTTTTTTCATATCGAATGGTGCCAAGCGGGGGTAAAGAAGGTCTTTTTACCTCGCTGTGGGCTAAAAAACAAAGATATGACTTTTTGTGTGGATTTTCGTACTTTTGCACTGATGTGGCTCCCTCTTGGCAATCAAAAAACATGCACGGAGAGCGCCCCTGCAGATACTCATGAAGAAAACGTCCATAGCGGAAGATACCCCGCTCATCAAACAATATTTCGCGACAAAGGCCCAGTACCCAGAGGCCCTGCTTCTGTATAGGGTCGGGGATTTCTATGAACTGTACTCGGATGACGCTGTGACCGCCAGCAAGGTCCTCGGAATAGTCCTTACACGACGCTCCAACGGGGAGAAAGGTTATCTGCCAATGGCCGGGTTTCCGCACCATGCCTTGGACCAGTATCTTCCCAAAATGGTCAGGGCAGGATACAAGGTAGCGGTCTGTGACCAGCTGGAAGACCCCAAGCTTGCCGGCAACAAACTCGTGAAAAGAGGTGTCACGGATCTCGTGACCCCCGGCGTGGCTTTCGGGGATGCGATGCTGGAACAGAAGGAGAACAACTTCATTGCAGGGCTGTATGCCGAGAAAGAGAGCTGCGGAGTGGCTCTTCTTGACGTCTCGACGGGAACTTTCCAGATTGCTCAAGGATCCATTCGGTACATCCTCACCATTCTCTCCTCCATGCATCCCAAGGAACTGTTGGTTCCACGCTCCTCAAAGAAAGAGTATGCCTCAATTTTCGGGGACGATGCATATTATTCCACCCTGGAAGAGTGGGCTTTCGTCCTCGACAGTTCAGTGACCCGCCTCTGCAAGCAGCTAGGTGTGGAGTCGCTCAAGGGATACGGCGTGGACAGTATGCCCCTTGGGGTAATCTGTGCAGGGGCGCTCATCGTCTACCTTGAGCAGACCCAGCATGTCGGCCTGAAGAATATCTGTTCCCTTTCCAGGATAGACGAGGGCAAGTTCGTGTGGATGGACCGCTTCACTGTAAGGAACCTCGAGTTGTTCTCCTCCTACGGAGGGGGAGAGGGCGTTCCGCTGATAAGCGTCATAGACAAGTGCGTCTCCCCGATGGGAGCGAGGCTCCTTCGTTCATGGCTTGCGCTTCCACTCCTTGACAGGAAGCAACTTGAGAAGAGATACGACATTGTGTCCCATTTTGTCGAAAACTCCGACGACTTGGACGAGGTGCAGAACAAGCTTGCGGACATCGGGGACCTGGAAAGGATAATTTCTCGGGCCGCAACGGGGAAGATAGCACCCAGGGAGGTCCTTCAATTGGGGAGAGGACTATCACAGACACGTCCCATCAAGGCGCTCTGCCTTGGCAAGGGGACCAAAGCCCTGGATGACCTGATTTCCAAACTTGACGACTGCGACTCCCTCCTTTCACTCATCAC
>CAJOLJ010000161.1 GCA_905235445.1 uncultured Bacteroidales bacterium | reverse complement strand
GATGCGTAACCATAGAGTTTCTGGATAACGGAGCCGTTGAGGACAATGCCCATATTGGTGAGCTTCCCGCTGTCGTAGGTTTCCTGAAGCAGGGGTAGCATGCGGCGGTCAAGGGTTCCGGAACGGAGCACGAAGAGGGTTACATCAACGACCCTGTTAATGATGAGGGGGTCAGCGACCACATCCAAAGGGACATTGTCCATTATGATATAGTCATATGTTTCCCTGAGGCATGCGATGAGCTCATCGAAGCGTTCCCTCTTCAACAGTTCAACAGGGTTCGGCGGCACCATGCCGGCAGGTATGATATCCACACCAGGCATGATGTCGTGGTGCAGTATGTCATCGACCGTGAGATAACTGTTATACAGATAGTTGGAGAGTCCCTTTGTCTTGTGCCCCACACCGAAATGGCGGCTGAGGCTACGTTTCCTAAGGTCAATGTCAATTATTACGACACGTTTCTTGTTGTCGGCATAAGCCGCGGAGATGTTGGTCGATATGAAGGTCTTTCCGGATCCCACGTTGAAAGAGGAAACGGTTATGACCTTGTTCGGTTTGTCGCCCTTGCACATCATGTCGACATTGGTGCACAGAATTCTGAAAGATTCCGTGAGCAGCGTCTTGCGAGTGCTGTCATACATGATGATTTGTTCGGATTGTTTCTTCTTCTTGGAGAACAGGCCTTTCTTCTTGGATGATTTGTTCCCCATGGGAATCTCGCCGAGGAACGGTATATCCGTCTTCTCCTCAAGTTCCTTGCGGGTCCGTATCTTGTTGTCAAGGGCCAGTCGCGCCAGCAGGAACGTAAAGGGAACCAACAGGCCTATCAGAAAACCGAGAAGCAGCATCCTGCGCTTATTCGGGGATACATGGTTCCAACTGCTTTCCGCCGGGTCTATGAATCAACCATGGCCTGGGAGAGGGCGTTTTCCTCCCTCTTGTTGAGCAGGTACAGGTACAAGTCCTCCTTGATGTTCTGCTGCCTTTCGATACTGAGCATTTTTCGGGCCGTCGAAGGCATCTGACGGAACTTCGTTTCCGCAGCGATCTCCTGGTTCTGGGCATCGTTTTTCTTGACATCAAGGCTGAGGATAAAATTGTCGAGTGATGTCAAGATACTCTTTCGCATCGCCCTCAATGTATTGTCGATACCGATGATGACCGGGCTCTGCGGTGAGCTGTCAGCAAGCAACCGGTCCCTCTGCATCTTGATGTTGTTATACTGGGTAATGAGGCCCTCAACGCGAAGGTCCTCAATACCGGTATCGCTAGGTATCAAATCCCCGGACTTGGAAGGATCGGTAAGGTACTCCTTTATGTACTCTGCCAGGCGTATACGTGTCTCAAGGGCGACAATGGTGGCGCTGGAGGCACGGCTTTCCTGCATATACTGGGAAGCAGCCTCGTTTATGCTCATGACTTTATGCTCGGTCTTGAATGCCTGCAACTGCTCGTCGACACTCCCGAGTTCCGCTCCAATGACAGCGATACGTTCATTGATGAACTTTGCGGTATTTACCGCCACCTGGTTCTTGTCGTTGATGGCATCCTCATTGTAAACATCAAAAAGGGTGTTCAGTATGTCCGTCGCCCTTTGGCTCGAGGCATCGGTAAGTGAGAAATGCAGGAGCGAGGCATCGTCGCTGAGCTGATTGATCAAGAGATTGCCCAGGTAATGCTGTGCGGCCACACCGAAATCTACTCTCCTGACATCTATGGATTCCCCGTACCAAGACTCGGCATACCTCTCCGTTGGAATGCACATTATGGTGCCTCCCATGACTGAGAGGGAATCGTTCAGTGCAACATCCTTGCTCTCGACTCCCATCGTGACCCTGACGTTATTCTCATCCAGGGGAACCACAGAGAAGGCCATCGGAGTCAGTTTCAGTTCTTCAGAGAACAGGACATTGATGGGAGCTTTCTCATATAGTTCCACATCCCTGAGCCCCTCATGATGAAGATAGTCGACATTGGCACCGGTACGGACCATCACCTCGGTCATCAGCCTCTTTGACTTGAACTGGAGGATCTCATTGGAGACATTGGTCCTGTTGATGAGGGATGAATAAGCATCCAGCCTCGTTGAAGCCTTCGTATTGGAAGGATCTTTGATCATAATGGTTGCATCCGCCCTGTACACGAAAGGAGCCTTTCCGTACTTCCATCCCTGATAACCGACACAGAGCAGTATCGCTATCAAGAAAAGATACCAATAGCTCAGCAGATAGAAAAAGAGGTCCAGGAGATTGAGGCTCCTCTCCGTTCCGGCTTTGTTCTTCTTGTTGCTCATATGAGTGACGCTGTTTTACTTAAAGAGATAACTGAACCAGATGACAGAGTTGATTGCAGTGGAAAGAATGGATAGGAGTGTCGCAAGGACAGTGTTCCTGTTGTTGATATCATTGTCAAACTTGGTATCCTTTGGCTTGACATAGATCATGTCATTCTGATGGATAAAGAAAGCCGGGGAATAGTAGCAATCCTTTGTCTTCAGGTCTATCGTATACATCCTCCTGTTCCCGTCAACGGTACGGATGACCTGGACTTCGTTCTTGACCGCATCGTCCGTGAGATCGCCCGACATGGCCAGGGCTTCGAATATGTTCATCCTCCCGTCAGGAACATGATAGACTCCGGAACCGCCCTCTCCCAGGATTATGAAACGGAAATTGGTGAATCTTACCGAGACCGTGGGGTCGGTAACATACCTGCGTGCGGTAATTGCTGTTTCGATATGGCTCTTCACATCCTTTATGGTCATTCCCTCAACATGGATCTTTCCGAGCACCGGAAAGACGATGTTCCCGTCATTGTCAACCTCGTACCCTTCCGCTTCCTGGGCAGAAGCCCCGGAAATGCCGCTTCCCGAAGATAATGTTGAAGATACCATGCTCGTTCCCATGGAAGACGGATTTATGGCACCTCCCGCCCCCGTTCTGTTGAACGGTGCGACCAGGGAAGGGTTACTGCTGCTGACATAGATGGAAAGTTTGTCTCCCTTCGCTATCGTGGCATCGGGCTGCAGAGGCATGCTGTAAACAAGGTCCGGCTCCATGTCCTGAAGGTATGCCTGACGTTTATAGGTGCCGCATGCTGTCATAAGGAACAGCATCGAGAGAAGAAGAATGTTTTTTACACCAGTTTTCATTTTCTGACCAAAGGGTAATGTCCACTTTATTACAAAAATAATAAAAAAACCAATCAAACTAGGCGTTTTGGCAGGCCCGCCACAAAGAATTAACAATTCTTATAGCCCCACTGTTCATGAGCGGCCCAGTAATTTCCTTACCCTGCCCATGGCAAGAGAAGTCCAACGCTTGACAAGGGCCCCAGGGGCGACCTTCATGAAAAAGGACAGTCGCCTGAAAATCCCCCGAACCCGATTCCCCCTTGAGAAACCGAAGTTCCCGTCCTCGAGCACGATTTCAAGAAAAGGTTCCGGAAGACTGTCCAGTACCGTCAGCCATTTCCCGAGTCCCCTGTCAGTGGCCGCTTCCCTGAATTCCACCTCCACATCCGTTCCCTTGTAATGCTCCAGTGCCAGACGGTAATCACATATCTGCCTGAGCCCCACTCCGAACACCATGGCATGATGGAGGATGTGTTCGCAAAGAAGAAGGAGGACCCCTGCAGGTCCGTCCATCCGAAGGCCCTCCCGGTGCAGTTCCACCACGATACCTCCTCCGACACCATATGCCATGTCCCCGTCACTGTCAAGTTTGAAGTCAATCCCCCTTTCCTCAAGGACGGACCGGGCTTTCCCCCAATCCTCCTTCCTCGGCAGCCACAAGTCTATGTCCCCGTTCACCCTATGCTCGGGATGCGGATAGAAAGAGGCCGACTCCAGACCTTTGAGAAGGACTGTCTCGATTCCGTTTTCCCGCCACTTTTCCATCTCCATTGTGACAGCGTTTCCCATCAGTGCATAGGTGTCCTCCAGGTTGGCGACGACCCTCTTCCAGGAGACGAGCAGCTCAGAGGGAACCTCGTCCTCAAATAAGGCCACCGCATCGAAGACCACCCCCTGGACCGCTTGCCCGCAGGAATCGGTGAACAGGTTGAACCAGTCCCCAGGTCCCATGTCGGAGGGGAGCGATGGCTTTTCACCGCCCAGGCCGGCCCTCAGGAACGACAGCAGTATTTCAGAGGACCTCTTCATACAGTTTTCTGAAAGAGCCGACCATGTTCTGGATGGTAAACATCTCCAGGAACCTTTCCCTGGCTCCCTGGCAGAATTTTGCGTAAACGGCGTCATCGGACGTCAAGTCCACAATAGCCCTTGCCATGGCCTGCGGATCGTCCGGATCCACGTTCAAGCCGGATACCCCGTCCTCATTCACCCAGGAAATTCCCGACTCGGGGACTTTGGTGGCTACCACGGGTTTGGAGCAGCTCATGGCCTCAATCTGGACTATGCCGAAGGCTTCGGTCTTGAGGGAGCTGCTGAGGCAAAACACCCCGCATGAATTGAAT
>CAJOLJ010000160.1 GCA_905235445.1 uncultured Bacteroidales bacterium | reverse complement strand
CCGCAACATCGAACTTTACGGCCGTTACGAGGAGGCTGCATATTTCTGGAGGATGCTCAAACTTACAGGTCATCCGGATGTCCACATCTACGAACTTCAGGGTTATGACCACGGAGCCATGGCCGTCCCTGCAGTCCCTATCCTGAAGGACCACATCAGGCGCATCCTCTCCAAGCAGTAAAGCTTTTCGTCAGAGGGGGGATATCCCCACATGCGGGTCCGTCCATATAGACATTTTGGACGGACTTTCAGGTTGTTCTGTTTTCAAAAACCAAAGTCATTTTCCTTTGGCAGGAACAGGTCGTCCTGTGTTATTAGATTACAGTCTTCGTAATGTTTCTGGCTCTCTCCTTCTTCATGGTTTTGATTCTTCGCTTGCACTCAGATGATATCCTCCTTTCCAGTGCAACCGAACACTCTTGTTAAAGCAGATATTATCCGTTTAATTAAACAGGGCTTTGTTTAATAAAGCATTCGACAACAATGACCACGTTGTTCTTTGTTCCTCTTTCCTGTCTTTGGCCCCAGGGCCAGTTGATGACGATTGATACTTTTCTTTCTCGGGCTTATTTCTTGAGGATTCGGCTCAAGAATGGTGCAAGTTCATCCACAACTATAAGGGTATTTCCGCATGACGGATTATATCATTCTCACACCTAAACAAGTCTTTTTTCCACAACAAGCTCATTGTCACCATTGACAAGATTATCCTTGATGCGCTCGATGAACATCTTCAAGAACACTTCCTCGGACTTTGACTGTTCCAAGCTGATGCATAGGCACGGCCTTCCTTCCAAGTCTTTCTATTAAAGCAAGTGCTTTGATGTCCATATCAAAAGGAGAATCAGCCACACGGCGGGGCCGATTCTCCCTAAATGTCTCCAGCCTTGCGGCTGCAGGACTTAACTTACATGAGGCGTTGTATCCGAACCGGAGTTGTTTTGCTCCTTGGAAGAAGGTGCAGCTGTGTTTTTAGGTGTGTCCAGCCTTAGGTCCTTCGTGAAGTACATGATGACTACAAGCAAAACAAAAAGCAGCACAGTCCCTGCCAGGTAGGCATAGGTGTCCATCTGGAGCAATATGTAGCTTAAAGCATATGAGAGGGCAACAAGCCCCGTGAGCACATATGCTATCTTGTCCTTCAGTATCCCGAGGAAGTATCCTCCGAGAGCCAGGACAGTCATGCCGGAAGCAATCAGGTAAGACCAATTGAAGGATATGAACTCGGAGAATGCCAACAGCAGGGAATAGAACAGCACAAGGGACAGACCGATCACGATATACTGCAACAGGTTTATATCCTTTCTTGTCACAAGTTCCAGTATGAACCCAGCCATGAACACAAGGAAAATGATGAGAATACCATATTTGGCGGAACGCTCAGTCTTTTGGTACTGGGTCACAGGCTGGATTAGCCGGACACCGAAAGTGCTGACGAGAGGGTTCTTGCGGTTAATCTGGGAAACGACCCAGTGGGCCGAGAATCCAGTCTCGGTCACTTCCCTCTCTGTGGGGATGAACTCACCCGTGAAAGAAGGCTCGCTGCAGTCGGATGTCATATCCACGTCGGTCATGTTCCCTATGGGACTGATCATAAGGGACTCGGAACCCTTGAGTTTGAATGTCATATCGAAGGGAAGGGTATCTCCGGCCTTGAGGGTTCCGGGAAGCTTCAGATCGGCTACGATGCCACTGTTCCCGGAATGGAACACATAGGACTGATTGCCAAGTTTGATGGTCGGCTTTCCTTCGATGCCTTTCAGGTCATCGATGTCGATGCTGACGGTTTTTGCGGAATCCGCCATGAAAGTCTCATCTAGGATGAAGTGGCCCGAGAGGTGCACTGTGGCATTGTATACGGTGATGTCGTAGATGGAGCGGTGCAGTTTCCGGGTCTTCGTGTCGATGTCGTAATGCAGGCTGTCCGGAGCGAAGCGGGTCTCTTTGTCCCGATCCTTGAACGAGAAGTTAAGCCAGGGACCAGTCAGTGTCTGCGCCCCGCCCCAGTTCTCGGCCACCTTCCTAATCCCCGAGTTCATGTTGTTCTCACGGTCATGGATTTGTGTCTTTATCATGGACAGGGGGATGAGCATGAGAAGCCCTATGACTGAAAGAAGCACCACCTTCCAGATCATATTCGAGACCAGAGATCTTTCTGCTTTCATAGAAATAGATTCTAAGGAGTCATTCCGGCCTGTGTCTTCACATATTCACCGATTCTGTAGATATAGTTGTAGCTGCCGGTGCCTTTGGCTGCCCTGCCGTGGAAACCATGGTAACGAAGGGCGAGGGTATGGAGTTCGCTCTGCACCCCGATAGCCCTCATCTTCTCCCATATTTTCACGGAGTTCATGGCGGGCCATGTGTCCGCATCCCCGTGAATGAAGAGCATTGGGGCGGTGTCTATGTCGAAGCTGAACTCAGGGACCAGGACATCCTCGTCGAGGTTCCCGCCGTGAGTCCTGTCGCACTGGTCGATGTTGTCGGTAAGGGCGTAGGCGGTGTAGATGCCAATTCCCCACTGGACCTTGCAGGATACCTTGTCAATGTCGTCTATGGGAAGATAGGTGTTGTGCCTGGATGAAGTGGTGCCAAGAACCGTGAGGTGTGCCCCGGCTGAACTGCCCATCAGCCCGATCTTGTCCGGATCCAGCCCATAGGAAGGAGCCTTGCTACGCACTATCCTTATGCATCTCTGGAGGTCCTGCCAGGCGTTGGTATGCTTGTCCAGACCGCTTCTGGGGGAAGGACGGGGAGTGCGGTATTTCATGGTGACCACCGTGATGCCCTGCGAATTCAGGTAACGTCTTACAGGAGCAACCTCGCCCCCGTCGGGGTCATTCATGTAGTAGGCTCCGCCTGAGTAGATTATCTGGATGGCATCAGTCTTCTTCTCCTTGGGGAAGTGCCACTCAAGATAGGGCTCGCACTGCTCCTTCTGGAAATCGGGAGTCTTGTCTTCAGGCCAAAGGGATTCATTGACCAGGTATGCCCTGTCATCGTCATCCGGGAAACGGGAGTCCAGGGAGATTTCCTCCCCGAGGGGACCGACGAACCCCATCTGGGTCATGAACTCCACGGCCCTCTCGAACCCATGGGCACCGTGGCCGCGGTTGGGATAGAGATGAAGTTCCGCCGGAATGCCCTTCTTCCTGAGTTCCCTGTATACGAGGGTGGAGCCGTTGGGGGAGTAGACATCCAGTCCGCCGTGATGGAGGGACATGGGGCAAGTCTTCCAATCAAAGCGCAGGGCCTTGGAAAGGTGCACGTCCGTCCCATAGCCATCCCTCTTTGCCGGGGAACCGTCCTCGGCGTCGGTGGTGACGTAGGCAGGGGCATTCACGATGGCCCAGTTGATGTGACAGGGGATGTCATCCAGGGCATCGATTTTCTTGTAGGCCGGAGTCTGGGAACTCGTAGCCAGGAGAAGGGTCAGATGGCCGCCTGCGGACATGCCGATGACGCCTATCTTCTCCGGGTCGAAACCCCTCTTGGAGGCCTGGCTTCTAACCAATCTCACAGCCCTCTGTCCGTCTTCCCAGGCACTCTGCCATATTGGAAGTCCGACGGGACGAGGTGTCCTGTACACGAAGTTCACGCACTGGAACCCGAGACGGGTGAGTTCCTCCCTCCACATCTTGATGAGCCCCACGTCACAGCAGTTCATGTAGGACCCTCCGGAAATGAGTATCATGCACCCTCCGTTGGGGTTACTGGGTGCATCGAACCACTCAAGGTAAGGGATGCGATGCTTGTCGGGATTGAAGCCCTTGAGGTCGGCCTCGTCCGTCATTGCGGCTATCTGGTGGCCCTGTGCATCGGGCATCCTGTCCTTGGGCCAAACGCTTTCCCTCTCGAATGCTCCCCAGGAAGAGAAGCAAAACAGTGAGAGGGCAAGCAGAAGAAGTGTCCTTTTCATAATTCAGTGTAGTATAGGAGCCTTGCTCTTGTTATGCCTTAAAGAGGTTGATTTGAATGCTGTTACTTAATCTTGGCCACCCAGCCTCCGCCGGGTGCGAGGTGAATGGTCAACTTGCCGTCCGAAGGGACAGGAAGGGTCTCTTTCCTGTAATCCCTGGCGACGCGGTCCGCATTGACCCCGTCACGGAAGACTTCCATGTTGAGGTTTCGGGAAATTGCCGAAGGAAGGTTGAT
>CAJOLJ010000159.1 GCA_905235445.1 uncultured Bacteroidales bacterium | reverse complement strand
GGGCCCTTACGGGACCACATTCAATCCCGGCTATGACCCTTCGCTTCCCCTTTTCGACCCCTGGCCCCTGTATGATGCCATGAGGGCGGCAAATGCCCCTGGAGGGGCTGCGCCAAGTCCATGGGCCCAGGTGCAAAAGAAAGAGAGAGTGTCTCCTCCGGGGGGTAGCGCCCCCGATCCTTATGACAGGGTCGTGTACATAGGCGAGGAGGGCAGCACCCTCCATAGGGTGCTTCTGACCCAGGGCGTCGTCCTTTCCGACCTCCGTGAAGTACAGTCCCTTGGGGGGAAGGCGGGCAGGGTGCTTCTTGTCGTTGATGCTTCTTCCCCTCGGGAAGTGCCGTCAGTGGATGCTGACATCTGGTACTGGGCCATGACCCCGGAAGGTGCCGCCATGGTCCCTGGCCTGAAACTCAGGGAGGTGCGCCGCTCCTCGTTCATTCCCCGGAACCGTTCCGTCGTGAAGGGCCTCGCCCCATCGGATTTCTACTTCTGCGAACTGCAGAGGCAGGATGCCTGCCGCTGGAGCATGTACGGTCCGTTCGTGGACGGGGGTGAAGTGCTTCTTGAAGCGTGTGCAGCAGACTGGAGGGCGTGGAACAAACAGCCCGAGGACATGAAGACGGCAGCCCTCCTGCGCAGCGAGAGGCAGTGCCCTGCGCAGAGGGCGGTTGTGGTCCGCTCGGGAAGGATAACGGTAAGTACGTTGGAGGATTTCCTGCGGTCGGAGAAGGGCTACACCACCCTGCACCGGATTTTTGAGACGGCAGGCCTTCCGCTCACCGAAGTGAGTGGACCTGTATTCGGAGCCTTCGACGACGGGATCTACCAGCCGGGAATCCTCACCCGTCCGGTGAATTGAGGACTTCGGGACCTGGACATCAGAAGAACAAGGCTGCGGTCTCTATTTCCAGGGGACGCGATGCCTCGAAATAAATCTCGGGGGACGAATAATACTCGCTGCTCTCATTCAGTTTTATGAGGTCGCAGTTGTCCACGAGGCTCTGTCCCGAGTATTCCCAGATATTCAGGTAGTGCCTGAGAAAGTTGTACTCGTCACTTACTTTCGTGACGTAGAACGGGTACTTCCGGTTCCCGTATCCGGTATAGGCGATTACATTGAAAAGGCGCATCATCCGGTTGTAGTATATCTGCCCCTCTTCGTGGGTGCGGGTGGTGTTCCCTTCCCCTCGGAGCTTGTTTATCGAAATCGCCGCCTCGTACAGGGCATCGATGTTGAGGGGATTGATTTTGAGTATGGCCTCGGCCTTGGAGAGGACTTCCGACCATTTTCCCTCGGCCCGGAGGTCCTCCATCTCTTCCACGAGATATTCCTCCGAGTCCTCCGTCAACAGAGACTGCCCATAGAAGGCGATTATCCTGTCCCTGTAAGGGAAGTCCTTGTCGATGGTGGGAGCGGACAGGGTCTTGATGAGTTCCTTGACATGGTCCGGGTCCTTTTTTACCAGAGCCTTCAGTCCATCCCAGTCCACGGGGATTATTTCCCGCTGGGCGTAACCCTGCCGGGGGGAGAGCAGAAGAATCAGTGGGAGACAAAAGTATACAAGCAGATGCGTTTTCATAGTCTGTCCAATTATTCTGTCGCAAGTTAGGCATATTCTGTTTATTCTCAAAATGGCGGACCGCTGAAGTGGGACTGGGGGCCTCCCTGATGCGCTTTCAGCGGGGATGCTTTCGCAGGGCGTTAGCCAAGCTTTGTCACCCAAGAACATAACAAAATAAAAAAATCAGTATATTTGAGATTGTTTCGGGGTGGATGCCCCTCTGAGGCATATCGCCCCAAAGAACTGATACCAAAGCGAATTAACTTAAAATCAACCACATAAAATTTCAAAGATGAACCTACTGGTAAGCGTTGACTACGCCACCCGCTGGGGTGAGAGCCTTCGCCTGTGCATGGGCGAGAAGAAGTACGATATGCGTTATATCTATGAGGGGACATGGCAGGTGGAGCTGGAGGGAGTTGACCTTTCGGGCATCCGGACATATTGTTTCGAGGTGTGGAAAGACGGTTCCCTGTACAGGAAAGAGTTCCGCCCACATACCCTCATATATGACCCTGCGTCAAAGGATACCCTCGTAATACATGACAGGTGGCAGGAGAGCCCACGGAACCTTCCGTTCTATTCCTCCCTTTTCAAGGATGTCGTGTTCAGGCGTCCGGCCAGGAAAGTGAGCCCCGCATCACCGAAGGGCAACGTCACGTTCTCGTTCCTCTGCCCCGAGGTGCGTTCCGATATGACCGTCGCCATCACCGGAAGCGGAAAACTCTTCTCGGACTGGAAGAAGATGGTCCCGCTGGACGATTCCCTCTTCCCGCTTTGGTCGGTGACCCTCGAAGTCAAGGCTCCTTTCGAGTATAAGTTCGTCCTTGTGGACAGAAAGACTTTCGAGCCGGTCCTGTGGGAGAGGGGAGAGAATCATTTCTTCGCGCAGGTGCAGCCTGCGGGAACCGCCCTCATAGTGGCGGATGTCGTACCCACCTTTGACCTTCTTCCATGGAGAGGAGCGGGAACTGCGATCCCGGTCTTTGCGCTCAGGACCGAGGACAGTTTCGGGGTGGGAGAGTTCCATGACCTCCGCAAACTTGTCGACTGGGCCGTGGCCACGGGACAGAATGTGATACAGCTCCTTCCCATCAATGACACAACAATGACTGGGACCTGGCAGGACTCATATCCGTACAATGCCAACACCACTTTCGCCCTCCATCCCCAGTTCATCAACCTTCCCATGGCGGGCATCCGCCAGGACAAGAAATACAAGGCCCTCAAGGAGGAGCTCGAGGCCCTGCCGGTGATTGATTACGAGAGGGTGAACGATGCGAAGGGCGCACTGTTGAAGGAGCACTTCACGGCCCACTGTGACAAGATCGTCGACAGCGACGAGTATAAGGACTTTGTCAGCAAGAACTCTTCGTGGCTTCTTCCCTATGCGGTGTTCCGCTGCCTCAGGGATGAGTTCGGGACCCCGGACTTCACTAAGTGGGGCAAGTGGAGCAAGTATTCCGGGAAGAAGGTGGCCGCTTACTGCAAGGATCACCCCAAGGAGGTCGCTTACCACTGCTGGGTGCAGTGCTGCCTGGATAGCCAGCTGCATGATGCGGTCCAGTATGCCCACGGCAAGGGCGTGGCCCTGAAGGGTGACCTCCCCATCGGCATATCCCGTACCAGCGTGGACGCATGGGCCAACCCCGAACTCTACCACATGGACTCCCAGGCCGGTGCACCGCCGGATGCATTCTCCGCATTCGGGCAGAACTGGGGGTTCCCCACATACAACTGGGAGAAGATGGCCGAGGACGGCTTCGCCTGGTGGAAGAGCCGCATGAGGAAGATGAGCGAGTACTTCGACGCTTTCCGGATCGACCACATACTCGGGTTCTTCAGGATCTGGGAGATTCCGATGGATGCGGTGCATGGCCTGCTGGGTTACTTCAACCCGGCCCTGCCCTACAGCGGGGACGAACTGCTCAGCAAGGGCTTCGACATGGAAAGCGGAAGGTACACTGTCCCTCCCACCGACGGGGAGGCCCTGCAGATATTCTTCGGGGAACTTTCGGGAGAAGTGGCCTCCAAGTACATCAAGGACGGGGCCCCCGTTCCCAAGGTATCCTCCCAGAGGAAGGCTGCAGCCTTCTTCACGGGGACGGACCACAACTCCAAGGCCCTTCTGGAGGGTTTCCTGAACCTGTATGACGATGTCCTCTTCATCGAGGATCCCAGGAAGAGGGGATATTACCATCCCAGGATATCCGCCCAGTCATCCCTGTCTTACCAGAGGCTCTCGCC
>CAJOLJ010000158.1 GCA_905235445.1 uncultured Bacteroidales bacterium | reverse complement strand
TTTTACCGATTTGTCCAATTTGGCTCCCCTTGTAGGACTTGAACCTACGACCCCCTGATTAACAGTCAGGTGCTCTAACCAACTGAGCTAAAGAGGAATCTTGTCCCCGTTGTTGAATCGGGATTGCAAAGATACGGCAAAAAATGTTTTCTCCAAACAAATTTCCAATTTTTTTGAAAATTCTTGGTGGAATTGCCGATCTCTGGAACTGCAATTCATGCCGAGGGGCCTCTTGCACTTTTCATTCCCAGTAATCGATAATGTACTTCTTGCTGTAGTACTCGAAGCATCTTGCTTCCTTCTTGCCAGTTATGAAAAGGTAGTATGTCTCATGGTCGGACTTATTATAGAACTTGCCCAGTGCGGCCTTGCCGCAGCGGCATCCCAGGAAGGGCCAGAGCCTGTTGAGATTCTTGACAGGTACATCTCTCAGTGTGATGTCACGGAGGGAGATCTCCCTGAACTTGCCGAGGTAGGTCTGAAGGACAATGTTGGAACTTCTGTCCAGGTAGACCTTTTTCGGGGTCATGTACAGGATGAGAAGAAGCAGGGCAAGAACGAGCACCACTGCGAGGATAATATGTGTAGTCATGCGTCTGAGCTTAACTTATCGTTGAGGGAGTGTCGATATGTTCAGGGGACGAGGGCCTTGACGGGGCGTCCCATCCGTTCATTTCATGCAATCATTTACCTTGGGCTATGCCCCTCGAGGAAAGTTTCTTCCTAATCGGTCCGTCCCAGAATCTCATTGTAATGTACGCCAGGAGGATGCTTCCCGCAAGTACCGCTATCATGAGTGGAATGGACTGGACAATGGTGAGGTTATGCTCCCAGATATGGTGATAGTAGAGGTACATGAGGGGATAGTGGACGACGTAGAGCGGATAGGATATCTCGCCTAGGAACTTGCAGGCTTTCCCGCCGAACCCTTCGCCGGTGTGTCCGCAGGCACCCATGTAAAGCACTGCAGGAAACAGCACGCCGACGCAAAGGATGTCATAGACTCCGTTGAGCCATCCAAGGGGGCCATCTCCGCCGATGTGGGGCACTGCGAAGAGAGCTACGAGGATGAGCGAACACAGCAGGAATGCATGCGGAATGCTTCTTTTCTTGAAAGTCCTTGCTATCACCATGCCCATGCAGTAGGAGAATGTCATTCTGAGCAGTCCCCCAGGCAGGTTCCATTCCGCCATAGTCCAGCCCACCCCGATATGATGGGCACCCGACAGGTTCCCCACAGCGAATGCAGCAAGCAACACTCCCAAAATGGCGGTGAACACCTTCAGCACCTTGGTAGACATCAGCCTTATGAAAAGAGCATAGAAGATGTTGCCGATGTATTCGAAGAACAGGGACCAGTTGGGACCGTTGAGTGGATACATTTCCCCGTTTCCCCTCACTTCGGGCATGGTGCCGGGGACAGCGGGCAGAAGAAGCAGGTTGAGCAGTGTCGCAAGGACTATCGCCCATACCCCGACCTTGGTCCCGTCCCATTTCGTGCATCCCTGGACAATGAACGCCACAACACCTATGACAACACCCATAATGACCATCGGATGCAGCCTGATAAGGCGTCTCTTGAAGAAGGCCCCCACTGTCAGGCCCTCTTTCCACCTGTCATCGTAGGCGTAGCTTATGACAAAGCCGGAGAGGATGAAAAAGAAGTCGACTGCCAGGTACCCATGGTTGAAGTGCTGGTCCACTGCGCTTGTGGCCCAGGCCTCGAAGAAATGGTACACAATGACGCAAAGGGCAGCAGTACCCCGCAGTCCGTCCAGAAGTTCATATCTAGATTTAGGTTTGAATGGTGAGTTCGCCATATCGTGAGCGGATGTTTGTTTTCGTAAAGTTAGGAAGATTTGTCCATATGCGGAAAGGGACTATAATTTTATATGAATGTTCCCGAAAATAATCTAACTTTGTAAGGTTGCAGGTATGTGTGAGCGCCACAAAGCCACTGCCCCAGCTTTCCTGTATATTTATTCGTTTTCACTATGGACATTGACCTTTTGTCGAAGATGGTCAAGGAGATTATCCTTGACAAAGATGAAGTAACCCTACCGGGGGTCGGCACCTTCGTCACCGAGTTCGTCGGTGCATCATTCTCGGACAAGGGGTATACCATAAACCCTCCGTACCGTCGCCTGTACTTCCGTCAGAGGCAGAACCCCGAGGATACCTCCCTTGTGGACTTCTATGTCAAGTCAAACCCCACGGCCGATAAGGAGCAGGCCGAAAGAATCATAAAGGATTTCCTCCTGGAAATGAAGGAGGTCCTCTCTGTCAAGAAGACCCTCGTATTTCCCGGCCTTGGAAGACTCCGTGCGACAAAAGAAAACAATATCTTCTTCGTGGCGGATGAAGACCTGGATATCTATCCTGAAGGGATCGGTCTTGAACCAATCTCGCTCAAGACCCATAAGGAAAGCTCCGAGGATGTGGCAGCAACGGTGGCGTCACTTCGTGCAATGGTGGGCCCCGTCCCTGCTGAGGAGGTAAAACCCGATCAGCCGCAGGAAATTCCGTCCAGCCCTTCGTCAGACGATACACCTTCCCCTTCAGCGGAGGTAGGAGCCACCCCTGCATTCGCCCTTTCCCAGGCAGGGACCATTCCGGTTCCCGTTGAAGGGGCCGAGACGGATGCCGTGCCAGGGACAGAGGCAGTGGCAGGAAATCCCGATCTTGAAGAAACCCCGGAAGAGGCTCCCGATGCTTCCCTCCCGACAGAGGAACGTGTTGAACCATCCGCTTCGGAAGAAAGAGTGGATTCCGAGAAAGAAGAAGAAGAGGTTCCCTCTTCAGTTGAGGGCGCATCCCCTGAGGGCGCACCCTCAACCGAGACCCCTGTCCAGCCTTCGGATGCTCCTGTCGAAACTCCCCTTGAAGAAGAGCCTGCTGGGCCGGTTGAACCCGTCGAGGACACTGTACCTCCCGCAGGCGAGACCCTAGGCGAGCCAGGTGAAGATCCCACTCAGATGGTTGGACTCTCAGGTGAGATCCCCTCTGAAGAAGGGGACCAGCCCGAGGATAATCCTTCGGAGCCCCAGGAGGTAGGGCAGCTGCCCGCTGATGATTCCCACCCATCAGGAAGCGATGAAGAGCCTGCACCTACTGAAGAGTCCTCTCCCTCTGAAGCTCCCGTCACCGGGAATGCGGAGGATGAAGGCAATGAGGCCGAGGTTGAGCTTGAAAGCTACGGGAAGGAAGAGGATGAAGAGGATGTGCTTTCCGGTATGCGGCTTCCCCATGAGGAAGAGGAAAAGGTCCAGGATGTAGGCGAAGGGAAAGATTCCGCCGCCCCTCCTGCAGAGGATAATGAGGGTGAAGTCGGCAGAGGGCCGTCTTCCTCAGATGAAGAGGTCCCCGCCACCGAAGAGGACACCGAACCCTCATCCCAGCCTTCGGATGCCCGGGGAGAGGATAACGGAGATGAGGACGATACTGCGGTTCAGGAAGAGGATGAAGAAAGTGAAGGGAAGGAGGAAGAGACAGATGCCGACGAACCTTCCATGACAGGGGAACAGGACAGTACTGGGGAAGTGGATGATAATGAGCAGCCGGCTGAGAATGTCCCCGAAGACACCCCTCAGGGCTTGGAGGAAGACTCCGAGGAAAAGGTGGAAGGGATAGTAAGTCTGGGACAATCTGTCCAGGAAGAGGATGGACCTTCATCCGAAGCGGGGCCAATTCCCGTCATGCAGACAGAAGGTCACCCTGGCGAAGAAGGGGGACATGCCCAGGAGGAAGTGGATCTGCCCAAGGAGGAAGAGGAGGAGCCTGCATCTCCCATAGGTGCACAGGAGGGCATCCAGAAGCAGGATTCCGAAGAAACGACCTCCCGCAAGAAGAAGGGCAGTGCCTTCATTGCATTCATATGGATTCTGTGTGCGGTTCTGTTCCTGGTACTGGTGTTCTTCGTCCTGACCGAGTTCTTCCCGGATTTCCTGGATAAGCT
>CAJOLJ010000157.1 GCA_905235445.1 uncultured Bacteroidales bacterium | reverse complement strand
CCCAGGGTCCCATCGCCCAGATTAAGGGGAGGAACTACACCCAGAAGGTGTTCGAGTATACGAAGGACGTCATTCTCGTGGGAATCAATTACGACCCCAAGACAAAGGAGCACCAGTGTACAATCGAGAATGTCACCGCCCCGGGAAAGGATTCCCGATAAGCAAGCATTTCCGGAGGGGGACACTCACGAAGAGTGGACCATCCAGTTGGACTTTTGCTATGGTATCACAAAAAACCATCACCCAGGATTGTCCAGGATGATGGAGTCTCGGTCTTTTTATTTCACTTTTCCTACTTGACGAGGTTTCCAAGGATGCTTCTTGTCACCTCCTTGGTCAGGGTTCTGGTAGCTGCGGATGCAGCCTTGCCGGCAGCCTTCCCTAAGGCATCCTGGGAGGAGGAACTGCTCTTCTTGGTGGAAGTGGACTTGGATGAGGAAGAGGACTTCGAGGATGAGGAGCTGGTCTTCTTCCCGGAAACGGAGTTGGACACAGCGGTACCTACGCTTTTTGCCATCGAAGCTGCGAAAGCTGTCGCAACAGCTGCCAGAATCTTGTTCCCGATGCCGCTGCTCTTCTTCTTGGCTTTCTCCTTGGCTGCCTTCTCCTTCTCTTTTTCCTCTTTGGCCTTGGCTTTCTCAGCCTCCTTGGCCTGTGCCTGCTGCTCTGCTTTCTCTGCCTCTGCCTCCGCCTGCTTGAGCAGAAGTTCGAATGCGCTCTCCCTGTCTACTGGCTTGTCATAGATGCCGTAGAGCCTGGACTGACGGATGATGGTGTTCCTCTGGTCGGGAGTGATAGCGCCTATCTGGCTGAGAGGGAAGAGTATCTTGGCAATCTGCACGACGCTCGGTGCTCCCTTCTCGTCGAGGAATGACACCAGGGCCTCTCCAGTCCCGAGGTTCATGATGGCATCCTCGGTCTTGAAGTTGGGATTGGCACGGAATGTGGCAGCTGCGCTTCGAACCGCTTTCTGGTCCTTGGGAGTGAAAGCACGAAGGGCGTGCTGGACTCTGTTTCCGAGCTGGCCCAGGATATCGTCGGGGATATCGGTGGGGTTCTGTGTGACAAAGTATACGCCCACGCCCTTGCTTCGGATAAGGCGGACCACCTGCTCGATCTTGTCAACGAGCGCCTTGGACGTGCCCTCGAAGAGCATGTGGGCCTCGTCGAAGAAGAAGACCAGTTTCGGGAGGTCCATGTCCCCGACTTCGGGGAGTTCCGCATACAGGCTGGAAAGAAGCCACAGAAGGAAGGTGGAGTAGAGCTTGGGATTGAGCATGAGCTTATCCGCAGCCAGTACGTTCATGATACCTTTGTCTCCCTCCCTCTGCAGGAGGTCGTAGATATTGAACTCGGGCTCGCCGAAGAACTTGTCGCCTCCCTGGGTCTCGATAGCCAGAAGAGCCCTCTGGATGGCTCCCACCGAGGCTGCGGAGATGTTGCCGTAGGTTGTCGTGAAGTCTGAGGAGTGCCTTGCCACGAAATCCAGCATGGCGCGCAGGTCCTTCAGGTCCAGGAGCAGCAGGCCCTGGTCATCGGCTATCTTGAATACGATGTTCATGATGCCTGTCTGGGTCTCGTTCAGTTCCATCAGGCGGCTAAGAAGCTGCGGGCCCATTCCCGATACGGTCGCCCTCATCGGGTGTCCCTGTTCCCCGTAGACATCGAAGAACCTTACCGGGCATCCCTGGAAAGCGGGATCCTCGATGCCGAACTCCGGCATCCTTTTCTGTATGAACGAGGAAATGGAACCTTTCTGGGAAATCCCCGAGAGGTCACCTTTCATGTCAGCCATGAAGCAGGGGACGCCTGCCTGGCAGAAAGTTTCGGCGAGAACCTGCAGGGTGACTGTCTTTCCCGTGCCGGTCGCACCGGCTATGAGTCCGTGGCGATTGGCCATGTTTCCGAGGATGCTGATGGGACCCTCATTGCAGTGGGCTACGTATAGGCCTCTTTCTTTGTCGAGCATGTCTTGTGAGAAGTGTTGTGTTGGTGAATAGTAGGAGTGTTTCTATTATGAACCCGGAGGCAGGGGGACCCTATACCTCGGGGGGAAGCGGTGTCTTTCCTTTCTTTGTCTTCCAGACGTAGAACAGGGCGAAGGATGCTATGAATGTGACAATCGCGATGAGGGGGTTTAACTTTGTGGGTAAGTTCAACCCTATCTTGGCAGTGCAGATGTAGGTCATGCACACGCTTGTCATGAAGCAGGCGGGAAGGAAGGTGATGATGTAGTAGTGGCCTTTCTTTTTCCTTGCCAGATATACGGAAGCTGACCACAGCACAAATATGGACAGCGTCTGGTTCGCCCAGCCGAAGTATCTCCATATCAAGTTGAATCCGTCCTCCTGGGAAATGTTGAACCAAAGAAGCAGGCCCACGACGACGAACAGCGGGATGCTTATGATGAGACGGTTGCGCACCGACTTCTGGGAGAACTTCGCAAAATCAGCTACGATAAGACGGCAGCTGCGAAGGGCGGTATCGCCGCTCGTGATGGGAGCTGCAACGACCCCGAGGATGGCGAGAACGCCACCGACCACCCCGAGCCAGCCCTTGGACACCACCGTCACCACGGTCGGGGCCTGTGCGCTCAAGTCGGAACCCAGTTCGGCGGCACCGCCACCGAAGAAGAAGTAAGACGAGACCGCTGCCCATACGAGTGCCACGATACCTTCGGTAATCATGGAACCGTAGAATATGGGACGTCCCAGTTTCTCACTCTTAAGGCACCTTGCCATAAGAGGAGACTGAGTGGCATGGAACCCGCTGATGGCACCGCAGGCGATCGTGATGAAAAGGCAGGGGAATAACGGCTGATTCACACCCACGCTCTCGCCCCTGTTGGCAAGACCGTCCCAGATCTCCGGAATCGTGGGCCACTTTACGATGAGGCCGACCCCGAGGGCCACAGCCATGAAGAGGAGGGCGATGGCGAACAGGGGATAGACCTTGCCGATGACCTTGTCGATGGGGAGCATCGTGGCTATGATGTAGTATATGAAGATGATGCCTACCCATATCATGAAGAACTTCGTCGTACCGTCACCTGCGATGTCCCTCAGTATGATGGCGGGACTGTACACGAATACCGTCGCCACAAGCAGCAACAGGAGGACCGAGAAGACAAGCATCACCTTCTTGGTGGTCTTTCCCAGGTATGTGCCCACTACGTCGGGAAGACCGGCTCCGCCGTGGCGGATGGAGAGCATCCCGCTGAAATAGTCATGCACCGCACCTGCGAAGATGCATCCCAGCACAATCCACAGGTAGGAGGAGGGACCGAACTTCGCACCCATGATGGCTCCGAAAATGGGACCTGTCCCCGCAATGTTCAGGAACTGTATCATGAAGACTTTCCATGTGGGCATCGGAATGAAGTCCACGCCGTCCTGCTTTGTCACGGCAGGAGTGGGACGAGCGGGTTCCGGTCCGAAGACCTTCTCCACGAACTTGCCATAGAGCAGGTAGCCGAACACCAGTGCAACCAGGCTGATCAGAAATGAATACATTTGGATTGATGTGTTGATGGAGGGGTAAAGACCTTTTGGTGCACAACAAAAGGATTTGCCGCCATATTTTTTACAAGTCTCGCAAAAATACTAAATTTGTCCCAAGAGAATTCAAAACCAGCCCCCTTTTTTATGAAAAGCCTTTTTCCCCGTCTGTCGTGGGTGGCTCCCTTTGCAGCCCTGACACTTTTAACTGCAATGCTTTCCTCCTGCACCCAGGAACCCAAGGTTGACACTTCCGCCTGGGCCCCCGTCCAGGAGCACATATTGACCCCGTGGGCCGAGGATGTCAATCCAGCGGCCCCGCTTCCCGAGAACCCCCGTCCACAGCTCATCCGTGGCGACCTCAAGAACCTCAACGGCCTTTGGGACTATGCCATAACCCCCAAGGACGAGGCGAAGATGCCCTCCGAGGCCCAGGGCAAGATCCTGGTGCCCTATCCGGTGGAGTCTGCACTCTCTGGAGTGGGCAAGGGAATAACCGCAAATGACGCCCTGTGGTACAGGACCACATTCACCGTCCCCAGGAAATGGAAGAAAGGAGGTCTTGTGACGCTGAATTTCGGGGCGGTGGACTA
>CAJOLJ010000156.1 GCA_905235445.1 uncultured Bacteroidales bacterium | reverse complement strand
GTCGGGGGCACATGCATCCCCTCGAATGTGCCGGACATGGAGTCCTTCCCACCGATGGAGGGAAGCCCCAGTTCGTACTGCATCTTGAGGGCCCCGAGAAGTGCCGCGGCAGGTTTTCCCCAGGTGTGGGGATCTCCGGTCATTCTCTCGAAATACTCCTGGTAGGAGAAGCGCATCTTCTCGAAGGAAGCCCCGCAGGAGACTGTCTTGGCGCAGGCCTCGACTACACTGTATGCAGCCCCGTGATATGGGCTCCATGAACAGAGGAACGGGTCAAAACCGAATGAGAGGACACTTGCGGTATCCGTATAGCCGTCGGTGGGGAGTTTCTGCACAGAGACCTGGGTCTCGGTACTTTGCAGTATGCCGCCGAACGGAAGAAGCACGGTGGAGCGTCCTATGGTGGAATCGAACATCTCGATAAGGCCCTTGCGGGAACAGACCGCAGGGGTCTGCATAAGTTCGAGGAGCCTCCTGCGCAGGGACGGGGCCTTCTCATCTTTATTCTCCTCTCCTTCGTCCTCACCATCCTCTTCGTCATACCTTGCAGGCAGGAAAGGTTCCCGGTCGGGGACTGCGGCAATCTCGGCGGTGGCATAGTGGCGTGCCCCGGCAGAATTGATGAACTCCCGGCTCAGGTCCACGACCATCTCACCGCCAAGGTACATCCTCATCCTTGCCGTATCCGTGACATCGGCCACGTGGGTCACTTCCACATTCTCCTCCCCGCAAAGGGCGCAGAACGCTTCCATGTCCTTCTTTTCCACCACGACTGCCATCCTCTCCTGGGACTCGCTTATGGCAAGTTCGGTGGCATTGAGGCCGGAGTACTTGACCGGCACCCTGTCAAGGTATATGTCAAGCCCGTCGGCAAGTTCACCTATGGCGACGCTGACTCCTCCCGCCCCGAAATCGTTGCTCTTCTTAATGAGCGAAGTCACATCAGGACGACGGAACAGCCGCTGGAGCTTTCTCTCCTCGGGGGCGTTCCCTTTCTGGACCTCGCTGGAGCAGGTCTCTATGGAGGTCTCGGTGTGCTCCTTGGAGGAACCGGTGGCCCCACCTATGCCGTCACGGCCGGTCCTTCCACCGAGAAGGAGTATGACGTCCCCGGGAACGGGGCTCTCCCTCCTTACGTATGAAGCCTTCACGGCACCTACCACTGCACCTATCTCAAGGCGCTTGGCGGTGTAGCCGGGATGGATGATCTCACGGACATGGGTCGTGGCCAGGCCTATCTGGTTGCCGTAGCTGGAATATCCCTGGGCAGCCTTCCGGGAAATGACCTTCTGCGGGAGCTTGCCGGGGATGGTATCGGACACCTTCTTCCAGATGTTTCCCGCACCGGTGACCCTCATCGCCTGGTAGACATAGCTCCTTCCCGACAGGGGGTCCCTGATGGCCCCGCCAAGGCAAGTGGCGGCGCCTCCGAAAGGCTCAATCTCGGTGGGATGGTTATGGGTCTCGTTCTTGAACATGAGAAGCCATTTCTCGATGACCCCGTCATTGTCCACATCCACGAATATGCTGCAGGCATTGTTCTCCTCGCTCCTTTCCATATCGTCAAGAAGCCCCTTGGAAGCAAGGTAACGGGCACCGATGGTGGCCAGTTCCATGAGCTGGATAGGCTTCCCCTCCCGGCCAAGTTCCTTTTTCATCCTGAGATACAGGCTCCTTGTGGCCTCGATGTCCTGCCGGATGAAAGAGTCCTCGACCCGGATGTCGGAAAGTTCGGTAGTGAAAGTGGTATGGCGGCAGTGGTCGGACCAGTAGGTATCGAGAATGCGAAGTTCCGTTTCGTTGGGATCACGGCCTTCCCGGGAAAAATACTTTACGACCTCCCCGAGGTCATCCCCGTTCATGGCAAGGCCCATCTTGCGGCAGTAGAGTTCGTACTGTTCCACCTTCAGTTCCCTAAGTCCTTCCAGGACTTTCACCGGGACCACCGGGGCGTGCTCCGTATCGGTGAGCTTGGACATATCCTTTTCCCTGGACTCCACTGCATTGATGACATAGGAGCGGACCTTGGAGAGGGCCTCCTCGGTAGTATCGGACGGGAAAATGAACAGGCGGGCTGAACGGATGTTTATCTTGGCCGAAGGGTCAATCAGATGGACGCAGTCCACGGCGGAAGCCGCCCTCTGGTCGAACTGCCCGGGCAGGTACTCGACCGCTATGTACTTGTGCTCGGAGAGCGGGAATGAATCCGTGACGGTGTCGGTCTGGATTTCCCCGAAGACCCCGTAGCGGCTCTTTTCCAGAAGCTCCTCAGTGAACCCGAAAAGGTCGTATACATTCAGGAGCCTCAGGTCCGACAGACCCAGGCCCAGGTTCTCGTTCAGCTCACCCAGCATGGACTTTGCCTCCACGGAGAAAGCGCTCTTCTTCTCGACGAAAATGCGGAAGGTTGACATAGGTGTTGATTATAAACAGAAAAAAGCCCCCGCCGCGTCTTGGGATGGGGGCATGATTATCTAGATAGTCGTGGACAGTACCTTCTGGGCCTGGTCAGAGCGGAACTTCTCTATTTCAGTGCGGAGAGTCCCGTCCCCGAGGGCGAGTATTTCCACTGCAAGCAAGGCGGCATTCTTTGCCCCGTTAATCGCTACCGTGGCCACGGGGACCCCTGATGGCATCTGGACCATGGACAGGAGAGAATCCATCCCTCCGAGGGCTTTCGTCATGATGGGGACCCCGATGACCGGAAGAGAAGTGAGTCCCGCAGCCACACCCGCGAGGTGCGCAGCCCCGCCGGCTCCTGCTATTATGACTCCCACTCCCCTGTCCCTTGCGCCCTTCACGTACTCGACCATGGCATCGAGGGTACGGTGTGCGCTTATGACCTTCTTCTCATACTGGACCCCAAACTGGGAGAGGATCTGCTCGGCACCCTCCATGACGGGGTAATCACTGGCCGATCCCATAATGATGGAAACAGTGTAGCTCATCCAAAAGGAATTAAAAGTTCAAGTTGCAAAGATAAAGAAATTTGGACGGGGCTACAACTGCAAAAAATAGTAAAACGATAAAGGCGCTTTATGAGCAAGTACAAAAAAACTTCACCATGAAAACTCCCGGGGGACATATCACCATAACCGAACTTGACATCTGGGCCGGGGATTAATTTTATATCAGGCGCTTAAATGTATTGGCATAGTAATCAGCGTACCACTTATTTGAAGTATGGTGGCCAAAGTGGGCGATTGGTTGGAGTGAGAGAACTGCAGCGCCTCCACAGGCCTTTATCTTTTCATCTTCACAGCTCACTCATTGATATAGAAGATATCTAAGACGGAGCCATCATATATAGATGGTTGGGATATTATGACTCTTTTTTTGAAAGCACAAAATCAACCACGGACGGAAATCCAAAGTCATGGCAACATTCTCGAACAACATCTCCAGACAAATCACTGTAATCGTTAACCAACGACATTATACCTCTCCGCCTATTACAAAGATATCCATGATTAAGTTTGAACACCTCGATTGTAAATAAAGCCCGCTCTTTATTGTCTTCAGAAATGTCATAACGAGGCATAATCCTACCGTCTGTCGTGTATTGGAAAAAAGACTGCGGGTCTTCAATTACAGGGTTAATCAGCATCGAATAGAACTCAAGATGGTTTTCTTCATTAACTAACGAGTCTTTATGGTCGGCGCCATATTCTCGTCCTTTTGAGTGTAATGCGGCGAGAACATTGCCCCAATTGAAACGAAGGCCAGTATAGGCAGGAAGGCCTTTCCTTTTGAAGTGATCCAGATGCACATCGTTAGGCTTCTCCTGAAGAGGAAGCTCGGTGTAAGCACAGACATCACCTTGCTCACGAACAGACTGTTGTATAACGGCAGAATGCCCAATATGATCTAATTTGGAAAACTCTTCCCAGGTCCAACGATTGTCCTGCGCATTGATGAGTCCACTTTAAAAAGTCCAGGGTGGGTCGGAGCCTAGTCCTAGACCTAAATTAAAAAGATATTTATAGTTAAATGTATATATTTATACTTAAACATTTGGCAGTCTGATAAATAAACACTAACTTTGCATCGTTAGATTAAAGAAAGACACCATGTTCAAGCCATCCATATCAGAGC
>CAJOLJ010000155.1 GCA_905235445.1 uncultured Bacteroidales bacterium | reverse complement strand
TGTTTAAGTATAAATATGTACATTTAACTATAAATATCTTTTTAATTTAGGTCTAGGACTAGGCTCCGACCCACCCTGGACTTTTTAAAGTGGACTCAAGCTTTTTAGTTCAAAAAATATTGAAGAGCAAGAGCAAATCTATTTGCTTCTGCATCTATAAGTTTAAGAGGCACGTATGTTTCTTCCACCACTCTCTCCTTATCAAGTTCTTCTTTTAGTTCAAGTTGACGCTTGGCACTGGAGTGGAAATACCTCATGGGATACCAGCGGACTACTCCGCTGTCTTCCTTTGCTATGATTGGGCTGTTCGTCAAAATCGCTGTACTTGGAACTGGACAAACACTTGAGGTCTCCACATTCTGGGAAATGTAGAGACAACGGAAATCCCGTTGCGTTTTTCGTCTCTAATGTACTTATTGTGAATCGACATTTTAAAGACTACTCTTAAGGTATCAAACTATATCTATCTCATAATCAAGAAAATCCCCTTCCGAACATATCGGTTATTTATTAAAGCAAGGGTCTATCTACCCCTAAAATGCGGCCTTCCTAATGTTGAGATGTCTATAATTCTGGGTCAAAGGTACGAAAAGATTTCCTCATAGGAAATCAACATCTATCCAAGTCGGGGTGTTATTGATTGAAATCGTATTATTCCTCTTAGGGTGTTCACGTCATCAAGTTCCTTCCTCGGCGAGTAAAACATCTGCCAGGCATTGACCATCAAGATTTCATTTGAGGTCCGCTATTACAATCACCATTTTCGGGTGACAACGATTACAATGACTCCTGATTTTCAATCCGCTTGAAGAATACCTGGAGGAGACGATGATTATGATGACTGTGGAATGTTCCACGACACTCCCGGCAATAAAGGGGACAAGATTCACATTTCAACCGACAGGCATCCCGATGCACAAATCATAGACGAATCACACCTCTAAGAATGTTGGAAAAGTGAAGAAAGAAACAAATACAGGTACGATTATAAGAACATTCATGGTGAGGATGACTGCTTCTTCCTGGACAACTGCCCAATGCCTATGTCCATCGCCGATGCCATGATCTGCTATCCCATCAGCGATATCTATGAGAACAGTCCTTTACCTCAAGCCAGTTGCCAGGGTAAATATGCCGAGTGGCAGACTGTCAGCAAGGGCTGGATACACTGAAACCAATTCCGTACTCTTCGACAGGTTCATTGACACCGTATCCCACATCGACTGGGATGAAATCCATGTCGGCCCTTCATTCAAGTTCAATGGAAAAGACTACGAGGACTCTCCCCTATCCTTTGAACCTCTGTATTATCCCTAAATTCGGGTCTGTTTTGGGGATACTAATTTTTGGTCGAGGTTCAGTCCGAGGGCAGCGAAGACCTTCTTCTCGGCATTGGTTAGGGGGAATGCCTCCCACTTCCCGTTCACATTCCCCTTCTCGACTTCCCTGAGGAAAGATATAGCTGTCGGCACGGAGAATCCGGAGCTCAGCCCGGCCTCCCGCAGTTTGTTTGCTATCCTGTAGTACCAGCGGAGCGCCAGCATATTGCAGAAGGCCCATCCTTCGAGGGACTCGTCGCTTTGCATGTATGTCTTGTCTGCTTCGAGGAAGTTCTTGTAAACCTCTATCTCTTCCTCAACGTCGGAGCGCAACTTATAGTGCCTGTATACGAAACTGGGGGTCATTATGGTCTTTCCCTCATACTGCTCCGGGGTCTGTGGCACTGGCTTTCCTGCCGCTTCAGCCTTTTTCCTTTCCTCCTCAAGGGCCTTGTCCCTCTCCTTTCTGAGAGCCTCCTCCATCCTTTTCGGAACGATGAAGGCGATCGTGCCCATGCGCCCGTAGGCCTGGCTGTACTTCTTCCAGTCGGGGACACCTCGTACGGCTAGCGTATTCCCGTGAAATTATCGGGATTTAAGGTTAAGACACCTTGACCGTCTCATTGGATGATTGCCCCCTGGAGGTGCCAAGTCTTCAGGGGGCTTTCCACTAGGGAAGGGGCACTCCACGCCCCTGTCACTGTCCGCATTGTACACAATGGGCAAAACGAGCAATCCCTCCCGGGAACCGCAAAGGTCCGGAAGGGATTGTTGCTTGGCGACGCACCTTGGCGACGCATGATCCTGGAATGCTAGAGAGCCTTGCCGTCGGAGCCGAGGACATCGACAATCTTGTGCATGTACAGCTTCTTCATCTCGTCACGGGCAGGTCCGAGGTATTTCCTGGGATCGAACTCACCGGGCTTGTCAACGAAGACCTTGCGGACTGCTGCCGTCATGGCAAGACGGGAGTCGGAGTCGATGTTGATCTTGCACACAGCGCTCTTGGAAGCCTCGCGGAGCTGCTCCTCGGGGATACCTACTGCATCGGGAAGACGACCGCCGTGGGTGTTGATGATGTCAACATACTCCTGGGGAACCGAAGAGGATCCGTGAAGGACGATCGGGAATCCGGGGAGCTTCTCCTCGACCTCGTGAAGGACGTTGAATGCTAGAGGCGGAGGTACGAGACGGCCAGTCGTGGGGTCGACATGGCACTGCTCGCGGGTGAACTTGTAAGCACCGTGGGAGGTACCGATGGAGATGGCGAGGGAGTCGCAACCGGTGCGGGTAGCGAAGTCTATGACCTCCTCGGGCTTTGTATAGTGGCTTTCCGCTGCGGAAACCTCATCCTCGACACCTGCGAGAACTCCGAGCTCAGCCTCAACGGTCACATCGAACTGATGGGCATACTCGACGACCTTCTTGGTGAGGGCGATATTCTCCTCGTAAGGCTTGCTGGAAGCATCGATCATGACGGATGAGAATCCCATGTCAACGCAGCTCTTGCAAAGCTCGAAAGAGTCACCATGGTCAAGGTGAAGGCAAATCTGGGGATTCTCCCAACCAAGCTCCTTGGCATACTCGACAGCACCCTCAGCCATGTAGCGAAGGAGGGTCTGGTTTGCATAATTGCGGGCTCCCTTGGAGACCTGGAGGATGACGGGGGACTTTGTCTCTGCAGCAGCCATGATGATAGCCTGGAGCTGCTCCATGTTATTGAAGTTGAATGCGGGGATGGCATAGCCACCTGCGACGGCCTTCTTGAACATCTCTCTGGTGTTCACAAGACCCAAATCTTTGTAAGATACCATACTTCTTATGTGTGTTTGAAGAATTATCCTCTTAGGGTGGACAAAAAGATGTGTCCAATCAGATTTTTCACTGCAATTATTTTGCCATCTTTCCCCTCCCCGCTTTCTAAAACGATACCTGAATCGGAAAAAAATAACATCCCCTTGCAAAGAGGACTCCCAGCGGTAAACAACCCGCATGTTATGACAATTTGTCCTGAAGTCCATTGGACAGTTTCTCCCCAAAAGCAGTGGCATAATCAGCCTTGGAGAAGGTCTGCCCTTTTTCCATTTTGGAGAGGACCGTGCTGGCACATTCACTTTTCACCAGCTTTTCTTCCTCTCTGTAGTGTGTCAGCTTTGTTCTTCATCCCACCAATGCCCAGAGGGGAAGTCATCTTCCCGCTTCCAGCATTCTGTCGGATAGAATAATACTTCCTACAATATAAAGGAGGCCAGCCCCGATGAGACCGACCTCCCTCTCTAATGATTTAGGATCTAGAGTTCCCTTCCGATGATTTCATTTCTGATGTTTTTACCTTCGCTGTCGTCGGTTTTCGAGACTGTGACATTCGTTGCAGTACAGCCTGTTACATTTGCAGGGTTAGATGCTCCAACCAGCTGTCCGGCGTCGCGGTAAGCCTTAACGGTGCTTTCCTCGCCTGTACAATTTGAGACTGTGCCACTATTGATGTAACCGGTAATGAGGCCTGCTTTGTCGCCATTGGCTTCACTGTTGACGTACGTACACTCAACTGTGGAGTTCGTGACTGTGCATCCGGATACCGAACCTGTGAGATAACCGACAATTACACCTACCCAGTGGTGACCGGTTACGGTAGCATTATCGACGGTCAGGTTCTTTATGCTCGCGGAGGCAATGAATCCAAACAATCCTGTCGCATAATTGGCCCCGCTGTCGGAACCTTCCTCCCAATGGGTGATGGCCAAATTCGAGAGGGTCTTGCCATTTCCGTCGAACGTCCCCTGGAAATACGTATTTGCACCATACCCGCCTGTCTGTCCCACAGGGACCCAGTTGACACCGGTCATATCGATATCTTTCATGAGGGTGACAGTCTTTCCTGAATAAGATGTCCCGGTAGTATTTACTGAAGTAGCGAAGTACTGCATTCCGGCTGCGGTATAGATCGAGAGGTTTCCATCTGAAAGTTCATAATCTGGAGGGGTGAAATAGTATTCCTCTCCGTTGACATACACGGTCTGCCCTTCGGCATGGGCGATATTGTAGTACCCAGTACTGCCTTTGAGTGTATTGCCAACGAATGTAACTGTATAGTTGGACCCTGCGTATTCGCTGGAACCGAGTTCCACCATGTTTTCAGCAGCAGATACAGTGTTGTTTGTGAGGGTTGCAGAAGTTCCCTCCTCTCCGACGTACTTCAGGGAGTAACGCTTGGGAGTTGAAAATGTACAGTTGTCAACTGTCAGGTTCACACTGCCATAAATCTGCATGGCCCTGGCCTCGGGAGCCCTTGCCGATGAAGGATCCGATGGCTCGAAAGTACAGTCAGAAAAATCCAGGGACATCAAGCCTGTCGTCCACCAAGTCATGACACCGGTTTCCGCCGTGCTTTCACCTGTCACTTTAATCGTACATCCTTCAAATGTGAGATAGCCTCCCCAGGCACCGACGCAAGGTTTGATGTCCTTGCCTGTCCCATAAAACCAACCCGCAGTCTGAAGTGCATTGTCTATGGTTATGTCTTTCACAACAATCGTTGAGGGACTGCCGTTCGAAGAATGGTTGATTCCTGCTATTTTGACATCGTCCCCATTCTTGGCTGCGATGGTTACGGTCTTTCCACCCGTGACATTTACGACTTCGGGATATTCCCCTCCGAACACAGTTATCACGTTGCCGTTGGCTGCTGCGCCAAAAGCGTCCTGGATGGTTTCACTCTCGGCTTTGATATTGTATGTGTCTTTCAGGATGACTTTGGGGGTATACTCGGCAGTAAGGGCCTCATCGGAATAAACCGGATAGATGAGTTCTCCCACATTGGCACCATCATTTTCGAGGACACCCACCAGTGTCTCCGGTGCGGGTGGTTCCAATATAGTTATGGGAAATATCTATTTTGGAATGGTCCGTAAAGTAGTAGCACTCAAGTTTGCACTGAGCCGTGGTTCCCGTCATCTTGTTGTCCGTGACGGTAGCGCTGAAATCCACATTCTTTTGGCTCTGGATATGAATGAAGCGCTGGGCCGTAACGGAATTGGGATCCGAGGCTGTCTCGGCGAAGGTGTTCCCGGTAATTGTCAGGACAGAGCCTTCAACGGGAGTGAACTGTATGGAATCCCAATCACAATCGGTGAAGGTGCAACCCGTCACAGTGGCGGAAGCGCTTCCGTAGATTGCACTGAGCTTGCTGGAGTCGTTATGTATATTCTCGATGTTGACGCCCTCAACGGCAGCGCCATCACCGAGCCTGAGAGAGGAGTTGCCGCTGACTTTGTGAGAGTCTCCGTTTAGGGTAACGCCTGCAGCCAATGTCAGGGAGCCGACATTCTCGACATCCTTCATCATGACGATCTCATCACCCGACTGGGCCGCTGCTACGGCTGCAGAGAGGGTCGGATACTTCGTCGAACCTATCATGGCTTCGGGATCTACGATTTCCTCGGTAAGGGTGGCTTCTATTTTCCTTGCCTTGCCAAGGGCCAATGCACTTTGGGCGAGCACCTCGCTGGCAAACAGTTTGCCACCGTCGGTGCTTACCTTTATCTGCAGGGATGCCGCATCGAAGGGCATGATGGCCATGTTGACAATAAGTTTCTCCCCTGAGGGGACAGCTATCCCATCAAGCGA
>CAJOLJ010000154.1 GCA_905235445.1 uncultured Bacteroidales bacterium | reverse complement strand
TACATTTGCATCACATTCTAAATATCCAAGCCCATGGCAAAACGAGGACGCAAACCAAACCCTGACACACCATACCGTATAGTTCCCCACGTCAGAAAGGATGCGGGCATAACATACGCAGCCACCAGGACCCCGCGCACGGAGAAGAGGCGCAGCATGGGGTTCAAATACTGGGGCACGCTTGTCGACAACGTATTCTACCCCAACAAGGACTTCCTCTACTTGCTCCCTGGCGAGCAGAAGAAGTTCATATTCCCGGAAGGCACTGACCTAAGCAAGGTGGCAAGCGTGCAGAGACGCCCCCTCGATGCGACAGTCCCGGAGGACGTGCGCGACTCGGTGAAGGTCTTCGGTCCCACCTGGCTGCTCGAGCAGATTGTTACGAAGATTGGGCTGCGGGAAGACCTGGTCTATGCGCTGGACGGCAAGGGGTATCTGGCGGACGAGTTCTTGACGCTCAGCTACTTCGTGATACTTATGGAACTTCGGTTCATAGACCTGGAGAACTTTCAGAGAATCGTGAAGTTCCCCACCGACACCCGCATGACGGAGAAGGAGATATCCAGGATTACCGGCCAGATCGACGAGGAGAACAGGACCCGCCTCATAGGGGCCAGGATATGTCGCTTCCCGCAGGGGGCCAGGAGGATGATCGACTCCACCAACATATCGACGTATACAAGCAGGCGCCTGTTCGCAGAGTTCTGCCATAACAAAGAGGGGCTGCCCCTCAGGGCCAGCGGGCTCATCATCATCTGCGACTCGGAGGCGGCGGCCCCCTTATTCTACAAGGAGGTGCCGGGCAACATGCCTGACTCCAGGTCCGTGGCGGATGCCCAGAGGGAGTTCGATGAGCTCGCCAGGAAAAACAACGCCAGGACGGCGGATGACGCGGCGGAAATAAGGGACCGAGGATACGCCAGCACGAAGGTGCTGGAGGACACCATCGTCAACGGCAGGAGCGCAATCATGGCGTGGAGCGCAACGGACGGCCTTGCGCTGGAAGCCCTCAAGGAGCATCCCGTAAACAGGGCAGGCCTCCTTCCCGGCGGCATGCAGTTCCTGCGGGGAATAAACGCATACGCCACCCAGAAGCCTGTGCAATACACGGTTAAGACCGAGGACGGGAGGATGGTCGAGGCGCAGGACCTCCGCGTAAATCTCTACTACGACCCCGAGGAGAGGGCGGCGGATGCGAAGGCATTGGAGGTGCGCCTGCTCGACGAGCAGGAGTCTGCCCGTTCCCTAATGGACAACCGGACGCCGGTCAATGGGAGTGACCTGGACAAGGTACGGTCCAGCCATCCGCACCTGGACCTCTTGTTCATTAAGGACGGGCCATCACTGGCGGCAATTTCCTTCAGGAGGCGGAAGGGATGCAAGGAGGA
Source organism: uncultured Bacteroidales bacterium (assembly GCA_905235445.1). Taxonomy (GTDB): domain Bacteria; phylum Bacteroidota; class Bacteroidia; order Bacteroidales; family UBA932; genus Cryptobacteroides. The sequence goes on along the minus strand of CAJOLJ010000154.1, from coordinate 6,742 downwards.
GGACGTCACTGAAGACGAAAGAAACGAAGCGGCCACGATAGTGCAAAGCGGGCGGAAGGTCCCCGCGCAGGAGCGGGAATCACTGCGGGCAAGACTCCCGCACATCACCCTCGTATACGAAAAGGACCCGGATGCGGAGGTCTTCAACCTGACCTCCTTCAGGAAGAGGAAAGGCGCAGCCCAGCCCTCTGAAGCCGTGAGGGCGGAACTCAGGAAGCTCCGTGACGGAAAGGTGACCGTCGATGTCGAGACGAAGGCGAGGTTGGAGAGGGAGCACAGCTGCTGCCGCCTCACTTTCACCCGGGTCCGGGGCGGAAAGGAACTGGAAGACAGACCGTACATCCTCAAGTCCTTCAAAGTCAAGAAAACACTCAGCAATACGGAGATGGCATCCGGCTTCTTCGCAAGCATCACCCACATGCTGGACATGGACCCTGAGGCAGCCCTTGAGGCCTATTGCGAAAGGGACCTTCAGGAGAAGATCTTCGAGATGGTCGGCGAGCTCTTTGACAAGCGCCTGAGATCACAGACGGGCGTGACGACCACCGGACGCTTGTTCGTATTCTTCATCACTCTCATCATTTTCTCATATCTGAGGGAATGCTGGAAGAAACAGGACCCAAGGAACAGGACTTTCCCGACCACCCGGTCGATACTGCTTTCCATGCTGGATATCACGATCACTGAGCACAAGGGTGAGAAGCCTGTCATCTCCGATTTCGTGGGAGATCAGCTTGAAGCCTGTTCCCTCTGTGGCGTCGAGCCGCCCGCGAAGTGCGTGCCAGGATATAAGTCCCGTAAGGTGAAAACCAAGGCATGAGCTGGGCTGTTTGGAGGGACTCTCGAAATTGTGTTACATTTTGCCGGAATTATAGGATTGTATGCTTCATTTAAAACATCCACAATGTTACTGCAACTCATGTCAGGATGGTACATGTCATCGAAATAGCAGTAGTGTTCATCGCTAACGAAATGTCTGCACATTGACTTCACAATCTGCAGGAAAAGAAGCATAGCATCCCTGGCTTTCCCGTCGTTCAGCATCTTTTTTATAACCCGTCCCTGAGAGTTGATTTCCCAACCTATTTCAGGAGCACCCAAGTATGCATTGTCTGGAGTGAATACTTCTTTCTCAAGATATGGGTTAAGAGGAATAAGACTCCTTCTCTCGGCCTCTTCAGCTTTCTCTTTTCTCTCAAGTTCCTTCTTCTTATATTCTTCTGCCCTGATGGCATCCCTCTCTTCTTTGCTGAGGGACCTTTCAACTTTGATGGGGTTTCCACCGATGAACACGAAAGCCTGTTGTTCAAGGATGAACTTGGACTTGAGTCCCCAGGACTCATAGCTGGACTTGTGCTCTTCTATGAGGGCATTGGCCTCATCAAGTTTCTCCTTATTGTTCCAGGCAATGGCCATGGTAACGGGGACGTGATAGGCAAGCTTTATGAACTTGCGGATGCGGGACTTGTAATAGTCAAGATATGGCTCGATGCCCTTGTTCTCCTTGAACTTTGGAAGGGCACGGCAGATTTCAATGGCGAGGGCGTATCCGGCATCGGGACGGCCCTTGGCCAGGAACTTGTCCGGGCTTTTCACTATCATCCGTTCAATGGACTGAACCTGATAAAGAAAGTCTTCTTTATCGATGGGGATATAGTTGACAGCACTAAGAACGTAGTATCGGTATGCCTTTTCATAGTCTACGGTAAGACCGTCAGGAATGTAGCTGAGTGTCGGGATTCTTACGAGGGGTTCCTGTGTCAGCCTTTTCTCGGCTCTTATGGCTTCCTGCTCTTTCCTCAGTCTTTCCCGTCTTGCTTGTTCCAGCAATTCCCGCTCTATCTGCTTGAATTCCTCTGAATCCAATGTCTCCTGCGAAACAAGACCTCTTACTTTATTGAGTAGGTACTGTGTCCATGCTGCTGCGTTTTCCTTTGTGATAAGTGGGTTTCTGTAAAAAGAAAAGTCCCTGTAGGGAGTATCATCCTTATAGGTACTTATCTCAATGTTGAGGATTGCAGAGTACTCGTTGAAAGTCATTGGAATCAGTTTGTATTAAGTGTTGGTGGGCCAGTAGGGGAGTGGAACTGTGAAGTAATGCTATATGCCCAAAGTTCTATTCACCCATGACAGACATAAGCATCGCTAGGAGCTTGGATTTATCGTCCAGAGTGTCGAACGATCTGGAATCCACGATCTCGAAGCTCTCGACTTCCTCCTCCTCAGCTATATCGAAAGCGTAGTCCTCAATTTCTTCGTACATTTCGACGAAGGGGTCCTGCTTTTTCTTCATGAAGTCCTCGTGAACTTTCCAATGCTCCTTTGGCGAGTAGTCATTTATATGTTCCATCAAGGCCTCCACGAAGGATACCATATACACAATATCATCATGATGCTCCTCATCCTTTTCCATGTAGGTGTTTAACCTGGGGTCAATGAAGGATTTGATGAGACCGCTAAGAGATATACAGTGATAGTCCAACTTTGTCTTTCTCTCTTTTTGTGTTGCACTGAGAAGACCGCTATGCGTAGCGCTGCAAATCTGGAGCATTTGATCGTTGCCGTTATGACGGATAGATGACGGATAGCGGCTACGATAAGAAAGTGACTGAAGTTCACGAAGGTCTCATAAGGGAGAGTCATGCAGAAATCATGAAACCTCATCTCGTACTTTTCAAGGTTCGTAGGAATATGTCTTGCCATGGCGGAGTGTAGGAGGGATTGGATGATGTATTTCGTGGGGAGGATGATAGGTAAGCTGGCGCATTAGAGCAGGGAAGCGGAAGGAGAAATGCTTCAATAAGCGTGCACATCGGCTCACCTGCACATTCCTTGTTTTCCCGTTATCTTGGCAATCGCTATGCCATCAGCAAAGTATCTGCATAGAGTCGGTTATGACATCAGTTCCCCACTTTTCTCTGAAGACGGTTCACCGTTTTCAGGCTCTTCCGTCTCTACTTCGGATACTCTCTTCAGGTACTCCCGCGGAATATGTGATATGACAACCACTGCGACTCCGTCTATTCCGACCAGCACCTTCCTGTCATGCTTGATTCTTTTCACGTACCCTGTGGCGCCCTTGTACTGACCATCAGTTATCACAACCTTGTCACCGGACTTAATGTTCCCGATGCTCTCACCGAAGAACTTGAGATCTGTGCCACCAACTGATGTCACCATCTTGAAATTCTCCATATCCTTGTCCTGTATGACACCTGGTTTCCCGGTGAGGGGTTCTGTGTAGTACATCATATAGTCAAAGAACCTCTGTTTGTAGTCAAGGAGTGTGAACTGAGTACAGCGAATGAATAGCAGCGAGGAGATAAGAGGCTTTGAAGTGTATTTCACAAGACCGTCTTCCTCGCTTTCCACCATGGTCATGGGATAATAGGTCTCGATCTTTTCAGAAGTGAAAGTTTCCCGAAGAAAAGTGGTTTTATTGGAGAACACCTTTACGGCGTACCAGTATAATGTTCGGTCCTGGGCCATGGATATTTCTGCTGGGGCGTCCTCAAATAAAAAAAAAGAAGGACTCTTGCGGTTAAACACTTTACTCGTAAAAGGTTTAAGCAAGAGACGCTCCTTCACAATAGGCATAATAAATCCCCTGTCTGGTCTCCAGGGTACAACTCACTCTTACGGTTGTGAGCCGTGCCTTGTAAAACCAGCAGTTGTCAGGTTCTCGTCATGCCTCTCTCCTCTCTTTCACTATAAGCATTGCTATAGTGAAACTCCCTCAAGCTACCCATTAATCCAAATGGTCTTGCCTGAACCCCGGAATCCCTCATATAGGAATATCTTCAATGAAGATGTCTTAAACAAAGGAAACCATGCAAAGATACTTATTTCGGGATAATTAGCAAAACCTTCCATGTTCACATTTTCGGGGATTCATATGAGAACAGGGGAGCGGTCAGCTTTTATAAGGAATTGATACATAAGTTCATTTGTTTTAATGCAGGAATGATATGACGTTATAACAGAGCCTTTTTGTAAATGCACTTTTTATTCATTTTTTGACTGATATAGGCCCTTTTGAGGGATTGAGACAAGTTTCATCAGTCGGTCAACTGTTTCCTCGCAGTTGACGAAGTTGACTAAAGTTGACGATGCTGAAGCGTCCGGCAGCTATGTTGTCCTGATGATTTTCACCTATTGTGGACCCGAACTTCAGTATCTTTATCAGAAAACGGTCTTTACCTGATCAACTTTCGTTGGCAAAACTGTTCACTTTTCGGTGGCAATTTACATCCGTTGGTACCTTCTTTCGAAGCTTGGGCTTCTGAAACATTCCCTAAGACAGTTATCGGTCTCAAGATCCATTTTGCCTTTTCATCCAAGTTGCCTTGTTATCCATGGGCGAGGACTGGTTCTACTGCTTCTTTCCGGAAGATGCCACCCTCAGCGTGACATATGACCTGTGGATACTGTCATGGTATATCGAGACTTCGCAGTCCCTGTACTCCTCTTTTCTTACCGTGTATGGGTTCTCCTGGAAGAACTGAGGGTTCACGGCCATGAGAGGAAAGCAGGTGGACTGGACCTGGACCATGAGGGAATGTCCCGGCAGGAAATAGTGCGCCACATCCGGCATGTCATACTCAATTGTGGCGATTTCCCCGGGAGTCATCGGGGAAGGAGAGGACAGGTCCAAGCGGTAACGTCCCCTCATGCATTCCATCCGAACGAGCATTTCATAACCGTCGGGACGAACATCGATTAGTTTCACTATGAAATCCGCATCGGTAGAGGATATCGCACTCTCAAGATGGACAGAGACTGGACCCTCCACTTTGAGTGTGTCAGAAAGAGTTGCGCTGCGGTAAGACAGCACATCTTCCCTTTCATCTGCGAACCTCTGGTCCGAAGCCATGTAGTTACGGTCCCTATTAGGGCCTTTCGTGTCCATGTATGGTACTGGTGCGCTTATATCTGAAATGTACCTGTCACAACTCATATCCCCTATAGGAGCTTCTGTGCTCAGGCCTCCGTCCTCACGGAGGTAGTAGTTCACCTCCGTTGTCCCTTCAGGGGGCCAGCAGTCATAGTACTTTCTCAGGGCGACAGGGGAGTAGCTGCTGTCCGTGGAATCCACTCCCACTGAAGGCAGTATCTCCACTCTGTGGGGCCTTCTGCCCCTACCCTCAAGATAGTACCTGAAGAATGGATACTCCACTTCACTTACAAAATACTCCACACCTCCGTCCCCGAAGTGTGACTCCCCGAGGGAGTAGGACTCTACCCTGTCGGGATAGCCTACTTCCCTCCATCCACCGTGGGGCCAGGGTCCGAGGATGAAGTGAACCTTCCTGTTGTAGGGCTGGGAGGCATATGTCTTGAAAGTTTCAAGGGCACCCCAGCAGTCCTCTGCATCGAACTCTCCGCCAACGACCAGGATGGCTGGTTGCCTCCTGCCCAGGTTACTTTCCCGTATATGCTGGAGAGGACTTCTTCTTTTCCAGAACCCGTCATAGTCTGGATGGGCCATGGCCTCGTTCCAGAACCGTAGGCTGTCCCCTAGAAGGGAGGACAGGGTAGGGAAGTCTCCCTTTTCAAGGTACCAGTCGTAGATGTCCCCGTCTTCGGGGACACTGACCACCGGTCTTCTCCACCTTGTCGTGAGAGAGTCCCGATGAAGGAAGAACGATGCCCCGAAAGAGTACATATCCGATAGCATGAATACCCCGTTATGATGAACGTCATCACCCTTCCACCAGTCAGTGACAGGTGCCTGGGGTGACACTGCCCTGAGGGCAGGATGTCCGCAAAGGGATGCCAGGGTGGAATAGAACCCTGGATAGGATACTCCTTTCACTCCCACCTTACCCGTGGAGCGGGTATTGTGAAGCAGCCACTCTATGGTATCATAGGTGTCCGTTACCTCATCCGGCGTCCCGTCCATGGAAACGGGACGGATATTCTCATATTCACCCTCACTTAGAAAAGTGCCTCTCACGCTTTGAAGCACAATGATGTAGCGGTTGCGGGTGAATTCCCGCATATAGGTATGAAGGATCCGGGAATAGAGGCTGTCCCCGTATGGAGATAGCCCATAGGGGGTACGTGAGAGTATGATTGGATGCTTCTTCCCGTCCCGGGGTTCATAGATGGTAGTGCTAAGTTTCACGCAGTCCCTAACCGGAATCATCACTTCTCTCTTTTCATAATTCTCCTTCACCCACTCAGGGGTAACGGGTCCTTCAAGCGGGGTGCTCTTGTAGCAGGAAGAGTGAAAAGGTATGACAAGAAGAATGGTGAACAGTAAAACCAAAGAGGGTGAGTGAAGAGAGGGGAAAGGATGAAGCTTTTTCATGAAGTAGGGGAGTATTTGAAAGGAGGGATGGACCTTAACCCACATTGCAGCTAGGTCCATTAGTAACTCCTTAAGTCTCAACAGTGTCGAAAATTGAGCATGGGGGCGGTTGGCTTGGCGGTGCCCCCACAAAGTTGAGAGGGGCCGGTTTCCCCGGGGGGCGTTTCATCATGCCCATGGCCACCAGGATGGTGCACAAGTTCTCTTCGGGTTCTGTGCTCTTTCTGACGGATACCATACCTCCGTCTGCCTTTTCTACTTTCATCGTTAGTCTTTGTTGTGCACTGGCTATCCTGACGATGTCACTCCAGCAGTTGTGGATGCCATGAACGGCCAGTTTCCTTCTTGCGATTGACACTATCCAATAAGCCAGGACCGCCAGGTATATGTGGGCGATGGTGCCTTTGTCGGTCTTGTGGAAGACGGGAC
>CAJOLJ010000153.1 GCA_905235445.1 uncultured Bacteroidales bacterium | reverse complement strand
TATTCGCGGCAAGGACCATTTTGTCTTTGAGTATTCGCGCCAGTGGCTGAAACAACAAGGCGGCATTCTGCTGAGCGGCGACCTAATGAACGTTCCTTCATTGCAGCATCCTCGTGGTAATGATAATGTATTCGGTTTCGTCAAGGATTCCTTCCCCGATCGTTGGGGACGTTTGTTGCTTGACCGCAGAGAACGATTGACTGCCCAACAAGAAGGCAGACCGAAACGTGTGCTCACTAATTACGACTATCTTATTGGTATCGAGGACTTCACCCGTATGGGCGGCATACGTTACAAAGAGGAAGATGGCGATAACTATATAAACGCGAGTGCAAAATACATTGTTCCCCCGATTGAGAGTCTCCGTGCCCTGTGCGATGCTTGCCATGAGATTGAGTTGGCAGAGGAGCGCAATGAATTGCCAGAACAACGCTGGCTCGACCAGTTGATTGACCCAGGAACCTCACTAGGTGGTGCTCGCCCTAAGGCCAACGTGGTTGATACAGACCGTAAACTATATGTAGCCAAGTTCCCATCAAAAAAGGATCTGGAGAATACAGAGCTTATTGAGCACTTCTCGCATCAACTGGCGGCCAAGGCTGGTATCAACGTGGCAAAGACGCGAACCATCAAGATTTCAAAGGACCGTGACCTGCTCCTTTCTGAACGCTTCGATAGAACAGCTGAGGGTCATCGCATTCATTTTGCTTCCGCTATGTCTTTACTTGGCCTTGACGATGGAGCTGGCAGCAGCACTGGTAACGGCTATCTTGACATCGTTGATTTCATTCTTCGTGGATGTACAGATGTACGCCAGAATCTCAAGGAGCTTTATCGCAGAGTGGCATTCAACGTCATGTTTGGCAACACTGATGACCACTTCCGCAATCACGGCTTCCTGCTTACTCCAAAAGGTTGGACACTCTCTCCTGCTTACGACATCAATCCAGGAGCAAAGTCACATCAATGCTTGCTCATAGACTCATACACAGAAGAGTCAGACATCAATGCTCTGCTCTCTGCAAGCGAGAGCTACATGCTTGAACAACAGGAGGCAAAAGATATTATTGAGGAGGTTCGTGCTGCCATTAAAGACTGGCATAAAACAGCTACCGAACTGCAAATACCAGCAAAGTTGTTAGAATCATATTCTATTCGTTGGGATGAACTATAAAAAAAGATAGCATATTCTGCACGTTTTTCGTAAAAAATGTGTAACCTAGCAGCAGAATTAAAACATGTAGCGAACAAAGAGAAAATCGTTGATATCCAGCGGGATAATACATTCAAACGAGCATTTCTCAAGTTGAGCAAAAAGGCGCGGTACAAGTCAAACTATCAAAGTGCTTATTATCAAACATTTGCACTTTCCCTTACTTTCGAAAAACTTTCGAAAATTAGGGCTCAGTAAGAGAAGAAACATGCGGGAAAAATGTGACCTCAGCCGTTCTCCCTTCACTGTGGAAGCAATGAATACAGGTGACGGAAGGCTTCGCCAAGAGCCGGTATGAGATCCCGTGAGGAGTATCCTTCCTGTGAGAGCCTCTCTGAAAGCAGGTCACCGGCGTAGCCGTGCAGCCACACTCCCAGTGCAGCAGCCTCGAAGGAGGGGTAACCTCGTGCCATCAGGCCGGTTATGAGTCCCGTCAGTACATCGCCGCTCCCTCCTTTTGCCATTCCGGGATTCCCTGTGGTGTTTTCAAGTATGGTCCCGTCCGGAAGATGAACCAGGGTGTGGTAGCCCTTGGATACGACCGTGCAAAGGGTGTCAGCGCTTAGTTTCGAGGCGGCGGATATCTTCTCTTCCTGGCTTTCCCAAGTAGTGACAAGCCTGTGGAGTTCCCCTTCGTGGGGAGTCATCACTGATCCTGGGGGAATGTGAAGCAGCAGCTCGGGGTTCCTTGATATGATGTTCAGGGCATCTGCATCCAGGACCATCGGGGTACGGAGGGACTCTGCCCTCAGAAGCAGTTCTCGAAGTGCGGACTGGGTTTTGCACTCCGTCCCGAGACCCGGGCCCACCCCGATGCAGGAGTAGCGTTCCATCCTTTGCGGAAGAGTGGAAAAACACTCATCCCCATCAATGGAGAGCATGGCACTCGGACAGGCACTCATTGCTGCTACAGCGGCTATCTCACATGTATGCAAGGATACAAGGCCGCATCCGCTGTGAAGTGCTGCATCGGCTGCGAGAATGGCGGCCCCAGGCATCCTCGAACATCCGCACACAAGAAGGGCATGGCCATAGTCACGCTTGGATGAGGTCAACTCCCTGCCCCGTAAGAAGCCCAGAAGATATCTTTCGTCTATGACTATGGCCATGGCATCAAAACTATTGTGGATGAATTCTTAATCTATATGGTTCCCGACGGAAAGGCTGTACTGCCGCTACTTGGAAGTCCTGTTTATCTGCTCGACGAGAAGCCTCTCCATGATATCGTAGCCTTCGCTCGTGGGATGGCAGCCGTCACTGGAGAGGGCGTCCCTCATCTTGAGTCCGTCCGGGGCGCACATGGCGCTGTGGAAGTCCACGTAGGGAATCCCGTTTGCCTCGGCGTAGGAGCGGATCCTCTTATTGAGCGACACTATTTTCTCTCCGCTGTCCGTAATCTCCCTTCTCCAGCTGAACCCTCCGCAGGGGAGTGTGGAAGTAAGTACGACCCTTATTCCGTTTGCCCGGGCCAGTTCAACCATGGAAATAATGTTCCCGAGGGTGCGGTCCTCATTGTAGGGACCGTTGTTGTTCTCGGCAATGTCATTTGTGGCGGCATTGATGACCACGATATCGGGGTCCAGGTCTATGACATCCTCCCTGAAACGGAGCAGGAACTGATAGGACGTCTGGCCGCTTATGCCCCTTCCTATGAAAGGAGTGCCGCTGAAGAATGCAGGGTGGAATCTGGCCCAGTTCTCCGTTATTGAGTCACCGAGGATTACGATTCTCTTTTCTGAGGCCTTCTTGGGGGAGAGGCTTCCGTTGTCAGCGGCGTATTTCCGGTAATCGGCCCAAGTGTTGGGGTAAGTCCTGGGGGTGGGAGACTTTAGCACTGCTGCGAATCCGCCGTTTCTGACCATCTTTACCTTCACCGTGTCGCCTTTTTTCACAGTGGTGACGACCTTCCTGTAGTCCATGGCCTGGTGGTCGGAGTTGGGACCGTCCACGAAGGATGTCATCTCGAATGTCTTCCCCTCAGGCAGGAAGTCAAGGGTGATGTCCAATGTGAGGGGCTCTTTCCTCTCGGCTGTCATTCCGCCTATGTACCACTCCTCCCCGTTTCTCTTGGCAACGAGGGCAACCTCGCCGACCTTGGCGCACAGGGGCACAGTCTCGTCCCACAGCACCGGTACCGATGAAATGAACTTGGTGCATTCGTCATTGCGGTAGTAAAGGGTCGGGTTGTCGGCAAGCATCTGGATGCCGGACTCGAAGACTACGAAAAGAGCCATCTGGTAGGCCCTGGTGCCGATGGAAGCGGAGTTGGGCCTGCGGGAGATGTACACTTCCGGCTGGGTGGAGAACATGGCTCCCGGGGTGTACTCCATGGCTCCGGTGACATTGCGAAGGAAGGGATGGTAGATGCTGTTTTTCGGTGTGCAGCCTCCCATCTGTTCCATGCCCCTCACGCCTTCATAGGAGAGCAGGTTGGGATACTTGTACTCAAGGCCGGAGGGCTTGAACGCACCGTGATAGTCAATGAAAAGGTGGTGCTTGGCCGCCTCGGCCACGGTCCTTTCATAGAAGTTCACCATCCACTGGTCGCTGCGGTCCATGAAGTCGATCTTGATTCCGGCGACACCCCACTTCTCGAATGTCTCAAAGACGGTGGGGTTGTTCTCGACGCAGAGCCAGGTGAGCCAGAGGATGATCCCTACATTCTTCTCCTTTCCGTAGCGGATGAGTTCATGGAGGTCCACGTCAGGGTTCGGAGTGAACGGGTCCCTTGTGCTCTTTGCCCATCCCTCGTCCATCACTATGTACTCGATGCCGTAGCGGGAGGCGAAGTCTATGAAGTATTTGTAGGTGTCAAGATTGCAGCCTGTGCGGAAGTTCACGTCCCTCCCGTAGGGGGCCGCACCGTTCCACCATTCCCAGCTGGCCTGTCCGGGATGTATCCAGGAGGTGTCGTCGATTGCACTGGGTTCCGCCAGGCGGCATGCCATTGTGGTAGTGAGCAGGTCCCCGTCAGACTTCGTGATGACGAAGTATCTCCAGGGGAAGCCCCTTGTACCCTGTGTCCTTGCGATGTAGGGTGCCTCCTCGGTTATATGCACGGACCTGTCGGAGTTGGGGGAGAATGCGAGGGGAGCCTTCGGGAATGAACTCAGGAGGGCATTCTCCTCACCTCCCTTGAAGAAGGCTCCGGGATAGTCATGCAGGGCTGATTCCGAGAGGAACACATTCACTCCGTCGCCGACCTGTGCGAGGATGGGCAGGTGGGCCAGTTTCGAGGAGGCTCCCCACTCACTGCTTGTGGGGGTGGAATATGGCTCCTCGTATGATGTGTAGAAACCGTTGCATTCCTGGAGAACGAGCGGGACGCTGGTGGGGAAACGGACCCCGATATCCTCGTTCCTGACATCTATCTCCCCACCGAGGTCGGTTAAGAACCTGTAGGCTATACCGTCGTCGTAGGCCCGCCACTCAACGGAGTAGTTTCCCTTGAACTTGAGGGTAA
>CAJOLJ010000152.1 GCA_905235445.1 uncultured Bacteroidales bacterium | reverse complement strand
ATTCAGAAACATTGGTGCAAGTGCGTAATGGGCACAACAAGGAAAAAGGCCAGGCAAAACAAACGGTTGAAGTGATAGTCTATTCCTTGATCACGCACCGTAAGCGTCGTTCGAGACCCATATTTTTCCGGCCGGGGAGTTGATCTACCTTTGCAGTGGATAAACAAAATTCACTACCATGCAAAGACAAGATCAAACAAAGCAAGACATGCCGGCATTTGCTGACCTCATCATCGAGGGGCCGGAGGAGGCATTCAGCATTCCGCCATTCGTGCATCCCATTCCGTGCATGACGCTGACCTTCCCCAACGGCGTCACTCTCAGCCTCCCGAAAGGGATGCGCCCCACAACCGTAGTCAAATACGTCAAAGCTTACAGGCCATGAGTTCGGGCAGCGTATTCCAGTTGAAGGGCAGCATCCACTATCACATCTGCACCCACCCGGTAGACATGAGGAAGAACTTCAGGGGCCTCATGGGCATCGTCAGTTCCGAGTTCGGGAAACGTCTCGAGTCGGACCACGCCTACATTTTCGTCGGCAAAAACAAGCGGACCGTGAAAGTCATCCGCAGGGAAGGCTCGGGGCTTTTACTGTATGTCAGGAAACTTGATGAGGGCTCGTTCTGCTTCCCTCGCTATGACCCCGAGAGGAATGAGGTCAGGATCTCCTACGCCAACTTCGTCCTCCTGGTGATGGGACAAAGAATAATTTCAGAAACCTACCCTGAATAACAAATCCTCGGAAGATTTCAGGGCAATGCAAGAAAATCAAATAAATTTATTTTGAAATTTTAACACATATTTTACAAGCCATTGAAATATTTTTAAAATAATTGTCGTTTTTATCGTTACCCTATTGTTTCCTAAGAAAATAAAGGCTATCTTTGCATCGTATTTCAGATGCTGACATGGCTTCAGGTTTTGGACATAGAGATACCCACAATCCGGACGACTTGCGACAGTTGAACAAGGCGCTGGAGGAGTTGTCCCTTGCCCACGGCAAAGTGGCAGAGCTGGAAAGCGAGCTGATCATCAAGGATGCCGCCCTGGACGAACTTGCGGCGCGGAAGGCCGAGGAGATGGCGGCGCAGATGACCAGGGAAAGGCTGGAGGCCATGCTCGAGGAGCTCCGCGCCCAGGAACGGGAAAAGGCCCGCAAGGAACTCGAGGAGGAAAGGGAGCGGACCGGCAGGGAGCTAGAGGAGAAGCTCCATGCCCTTGAGACCGACAGGGAGGCACTGCGAAAGGACCGGGAGAAAGTAGACGAGGCCAAACGGAAGGTCGCCGAGGACATGGACAAGCTGCAGGAAGAGAAGGACAGGATCAAGGAGGCAGTGCTGAAGGAGGCAGACAAGAGGATAGCCGAGGCAGAGGCCAAGTTCGAGGCAAGGGTCAGCGATGCGGTCGCCAAGGCCAGCGCCACCACCGATGCCAAGCTCGTCGAGGCGCTCGGGATAACCAAGGACCTCGTCACGAAGGCGAACCTCTCTCCCGAGGAGAGGATGGGCCTGTACGGCAAGCTCGACAAGGTCGGGAAGGAACTCTCCGAGACGGTGTCGGCGGAGCTGCTCAAGACCCTCAAGGATGAGGACACCAAGGGCCGGAAGAGGATCAAGGCAATACGGCGCTACACGAGGATGCTCTTCGGCACCAAGAGCGAGAAGTGCAGGGTCCCGGACGAGGAACTCGACGCCCTCCTCACGGAAATCCTCGAAAGCGACGTTCTCAAGGTCACGGACAAGGAGCGGCAGAGGGCGAAGGAGGCCCAGCAGTACTGCCGCGAGATACGGGCCAAGGAGAAGCTCTGGGAGATCGTCGAGGGGAAAGAGCCGAAGAAGCGCAAAAGCACGAAGGAGAAACTGCCCGACAACCTGCCCTTGTATGGAGGAAAGCCCATCGTGGTCTATCCCGAGGAATACAACCAGAACCCGGATGACTACATCGAGGTAAAGGTATCCGAGGGCACGGATGACAGGTACGGCACACCCGGGCGAGAGAAGACGCTCGAGCTGGTGCCCACCGACACCCCGTTCATGGTGAGGGTCACCGAGTACCCAAAGGTGGTCAGGAAACGGGATCCGGACGGGACCCCCATCCAGGCGAAAAGGCTCCCCAGGCCGATAGACAGGGGCTACTCCTCGCCCGAGATCCTGGCCCAGATCGAGACGAACAAGTTCGATGACCACATGCCGCTCTATCGGCAGGAGGAGATGTTCAAGAGGATGGGGATGGACTTCATCACCCGGCAGCTGATGGATTGCTGGCACAGGCAGGTAAGCATCCTGCTGGACCCCCTCTATGACCTGATGATAACCGACATCATGACCAGAAGCAACACCCTGTGCGGTGACGGCGTGCCCACCAACGTGGTAAGCACCGACGCGCACAAGTGCATCAAGTACTACGTCGCTGTCATTGTATCGCCGACTCTGCACATGGAGCTCTACTGGGTCAGCAGGAGGAAGGACGAGAATGACCCGACCAAATATGCGGGACACGGACGCTATCAGGAAGACATCCGCCTCGCACTGGAGCAATGGACACCTCAGGAGGGAAAGGGCGCTTGCCTCCATGACGGCTACACAGGGTGGGACGAACCCGTCAAAGAAAAAGGTGGGACGAACTGCCTCTGCAACGCTCACGCCCGCAGACTGTTTGACGAAAGCTTCCCGGAAAGCCCGAAGGAAGCCAAGACCGGAATCGCCTTCTACAAGGTCCTGTCAGATATGGAGAGGGACATAGAGGAACAACATTACACCAATACACGCAAGACGGAAGAGAGGCGAAAGGAAAGACCTTTCTGGAAATCCTTCCTGGCTTGGGCAGCCAACATAGTGCTCACCGCCGACCCCAACTCTTCCATCTATGATGCCGCAAAGTATCTCCTCGACCACAAGGAAGGACTCATGGCGTACCTCAACAACCCAGAAGTTCCTTTTACTAACAACCTGCCAGATAGGGCTGTAAAGGACGTACTCATGGGTCGTAGGAGCTCTCGTTTCTTCAAAAGCGTTGACTCTGCGTATGACGCTTGCAAGTTCTATACGTTCATCGGGACGGCAAAAATGCAAGGCCTCAACCCATGTACATGGTTAACCTACGCACTCGCGAACATTAAGAGGATACCGAAAGAAGAACTGTGGAGGGCTCTCCCTCAGTACTGGAACCAGTGAATAATCTTCTAGGGTTCACCACAAAAAATTTTTAATCCTCTGAATTCTCCTCTACAGGGGGTTCTATTGCTGTTTTTCGGGCTTGAACGACGCTTACGTTCCTTCTCGGTCATGTCTGCATACATCTGCGGGTGCCCCGCAATCCACTCACCCATGCGAAGCGTCCATCTATTATTTGTAGGTGGAGAAAGCCATCAACGATAATAACGCAGCAGTGGTTCTCGTTTCGGTCTCCGATATGAAAGAACTGCAGAAGGCGTATCCCAGCTATTTCCTCAGCGCTTCCGAATTCATGCGGGCCCTTGAGGAATTCAATATCTTATCTTGTGCGTAAGTTGAAGAACTACATTTAATTCATAAAGATTTCAGTGTATAAATATGGACGAAAATAAAATAATCCTTCAGGCCAGTGCCGTTGAACAGACTTCGGGACAGGAGTATCATTTCCTGCTGGAGTACTATGTTTTTATGCAGGATGGCAGTTATATCGCTTACTGTCCTTCGTTGGACTTGTCCACAAGTGCCGATAACTTCAATGAGGCTATCAGCAATTTCTATGAAGCGTTTCAGCTTTATGTTGAGACCTGTGTGGAATATGGTACACTACAACAAGACTTGGAACTTCACGGCTGGAAAATCCTGAAGTCTGGTGTACGCCCTCCCAAGACGACCACCGTGCTGCGCAAGCCCGAGATGAAGAGTCTGCTGGATAGCAATACCAATTATGAACGTATTGTCACACCGGCAAGAATACCTGCATTTGCATGAGAGGGCTGAATAATGTCACCCTTGCCGAATTCCGGGATTTTTTGAGGCAAAATAGGTTGTCGCAGGTGCGGACAAAGGGCGGTCATGAAGCATGGATGAAACAGGGGATGTCTCGTCCCATAGTCATTCAGACGCACAAGGATCCCATCCCTGAGTTTGTTATCCAAAATAATCTCCGAACCCTGGGAATAAGCAGGAAGGACTTTGTGGCTTGGTTGGAGCAACAGTAACCTATTCCTGTTTAACGAGCTTGAACGACGCTTACCCTTGACCCCATGTCGGGCGACGTGTTCGTCTGGTTCGGGAAGGGGAGCCGCAGCTGCAAGATACTGCACTGGTACTCGGACGGCTTCGTCCTCTATCACCGCAGGCTCGGCGGGCACCTTCGAGGTCCCGTGTGAAGGCATGGGGGCGAGGGCTTTTGTGAGCTCTAGTGGACCACCTTCGGCCTCATCATGGAGGGCATAAGCATCGGGAGCGCGAAGTCGCGCAACCGCAACAGGACCGCCTGAGCCGGTCCCTTGTCGCCACAGGCACAACAGGCCGGACGGACAGCACCGCCAGGCCTTTCTTGCGTCCGGGACGTCCCTGCGGCCCTCCGCGGGGTGCGTGGGAGGGCCCGGGAGGCCTTCCCCAACTTTTTTCAAAAAAATCGCCCGACCCATTGCACTTCCAAAATATTGTCGCACCTTTGCGTTACGTGGCACGTAACATATGCAGCCGTCCGGGGCCACGGAAGCCCGGGCGGGGGCTCAAAAG
>CAJOLJ010000151.1 GCA_905235445.1 uncultured Bacteroidales bacterium | reverse complement strand
GGAATTGACGCTCTCGATCTATCGTGTCCGACGGCCCTGCGGCCATCGGTTCGGTACTTGCTTCTTGTACTTTCCTCAGTCTTTTCAATGATCTCTCTTGTCCTCTTTCGAGCCTTCGTGAAGGCCCTTGGAGACCCCCTTTCTTTCAAGCGGGACTGCAAAGGTACGCACTTTTTGATAACCTCCAAACTTTTTTCGAAAAAATTTACGACGATTTTTCACCCCTCGGGAGGGGTGTAACGTTTGAAGTCGTTGAGGCTGTGAGAGAAAAAATTTTTTCACGAAGACGAAAAAAAATTGCCCCAGGGGGCACTGCAGGGCTATTTTCGCCCCAACTGGGATGAAAATGCCGGAATTTGGGTAAACAGTGTTCTTGACCCATGGAGGGCATGCGGTTCTTTCGAAGGAAGACGAAAATCCGTATTTTTGTATCCCGATAGCCTATCGGCCGTAGATGTCAATCCAATGAAAAGGAATCCTTTCGGACATACTTTGCAGATGCTTTCGCTCTCATTGTCCCTCGCTCTGTTGACGGGATGCGCCTTCATGGATGTTGACTTCACTACGACAAAGGATACAGCCTCCATAGAGGCCGAACCGGTTCCGCTCGAGGATGCCCTCTGCACCCTTGCACGCTTTACCGAAAACGAAGGCCCATCCACCAAGTCCTCCCGACGCATTGAGTCCATAGAGACTTTTTTCTTCACCCCACCCACCAAAAGCAACTCTTCCATTCCGGATGCCTACATAGTGAACTATGAGAAGAGCGAGGGATTCGCTGTCCTTGGGGCGAATACTGCGGTAAGTTCAATCATTGCCGTGACCTCAGACGGATCCCTATGCGGGGAAGATCTGAGAAAAAAAGTTCCCGCCCTCAATGAAAAGGAACTCTGGGATGCGGACAATGGCGAGTTCTACCCCGTAGACGGGGGAAGGGACTTCGCGCTCCTCCTTATAAGGTGCGGCCTGCAAAGAAGGAACCGCTCCCATACGAAGTCTTCAGAAGATGTGCCGAAGGAACTCTTCACCACTGAACCTCTCACCCACCTCCGCTGGGGTCAGGACCCTCCTTTCAACACCTACTGCACCGCAGGAGGGAAGAAGCGCCTTACAGGTTGCTCTATCACAGCGCTTTGCCAGATCCTTGCAACGCTCAGAGAACCTGGGGAACTGTACGTTGACGGGAATGCCCTGTCCTGGGAAGAAATGACCTGCGCCCCCGAAGTCAAGCTTCTCTCTTCCCGTGGACGGGAAGATGTCCCGAAACTTCTTGGCGCAACTTTCAACTGCACAGGGAAGATGTTCCTTAACGGCGGGACCGCAATATCGGCCGCTGGCATACGCTCGACCATGAAAAATGACCTCGCTTTCCCCAACGTGGTGAACAACTCAGGCTTTTCCTACTCGGACAAACTTCTCGCCCTCACCAGTGAGATGCTCTCCGAGGGGAAGCCAGTGTTCATTTCAGCGGTCCTCAGGCTCGCTGACATTTCAGCGGGAGCGCATTCCTGGGTGGTGGACGGTGCCAAGTACTCTCCCGACGGGGAGTACCTGCTCCATTTCAATTTCGGGTGGGAAGGCCTTTGCAACGGCTACTTCTCCCCCTCCTGCGTAAATCCCTCCATGGGGGACTCATACGACTCCCCTACCCTGCAGTACGATACCCCTGCAAAGGACAAGAAGTTCACCTGGCACTTCAGGCTCCTCAGCTACGACCTCCCACCTTCCGGCACATCCGTTTACCTTGAGACCGCAAAATGATGACACCTACTATATATACTTGTACGTGCGCATGCGTGAAAGGATGGACGGAAAAGAGGCCATGGCACCTCCTTTCGCTTCTTCTTGCCACAGTCATCCTGAACCTGTTTGCGTGTTCCTGCAAAAAGGACAGGGACCCCCTTGTCCGGGACTGCTTCTTCACCCAGTACGAGACCCTACAGGGAATAAGCGCCGAGGCTTCCTGGAGAGAGATTGACGGGGAAAAGTATTGCCGCGCAAGCGTGAGCCTGGACAAAGTCGCAAGGTATGCCTCAATCTACGATGACCCCGATGCCCTCAAGGAAATAGCCGCCTCAAGGGGAGACAATTCCTATCCGGGAGAGGAAGTGAAAGAGTCCCGCCCGGTAGGAACCCAGATGGCATTCAAGAATGAGTTCTCATCCATCGCCCTCGAAAGTTCCGCCGGAGAGGACCTCTCAGGCTCCGTCCACATAACGGGAATCACTTTTTCACGGTACATTGCCCTCCGATACCGGGAATCCTCCCTGGACGGCATGAGCCCCTTCTTCCATGATTCCTACCCCTGGGCGTTGGAAGGAGAGTCGTACCTATGGAACGCGATAGACTATCCTCTTCCGGACTTGGCCTCAGAGGACCTGCTGTTCCTTCCCTACGAAATGGACCTTCCGACATTTCATCTTTACATAAAGGAAAGCGATGTCCCGCCCGGCACTTCATTCATTACAGTCTCCATAACGGACAAGGAAGGCAACACTTTCAGTACCGCCATAGACATACCATAGCCCCGAAAACCGATCTGCACACAAACGGACTTTAAAGAAGGTTTCATCATTAGAAAAAGGACACAGTGGCAACAATAGCGATCATCATCATTACCAGCCTCATCAGTATCCTCTCCTTTTACGGGATACTGAACATTCACAAGCTCATTTTCAACGCCTACGAAGTCTGGCACAGAAAGAGATGGTACAAGCTCTTCTCCTCGGGACTGGTACACGGAGGATGGGGACATCTGATTTTCAACATGCTCACCCTCTATTTCTTCGGCCCGGTGGTCGAGGGGTATTTCACAGCCTTGTACGGAAGGATACCTGGAATGGCCATTTTTGCCGCCATGTACATAAGTGCCATAGCAGCGGCCTCGCTGTGGGACCTGTTCAAATACCGGAACGACTACCATTACAATGCCCTCGGGGCATCCGGTGCGATATCGGCCGTGCTCTTTTCCTCGATACTGTTCCAGCCCACGATGGGCATATACATGTTCTTCATCCCCATTCCAATTCCGGGATACATTTTCGC
This sequence comes from uncultured Bacteroidales bacterium, assembly GCA_905235445.1. Lineage (GTDB taxonomy): Bacteria > Bacteroidota > Bacteroidia > Bacteroidales > UBA932 > Cryptobacteroides. The sequence continues at coordinate 2,203 of CAJOLJ010000151.1, read as the reverse complement.
TCCCCTGTATCTTCTGTACTGCTGGTACATGGCAAAAAAGAACTTGGACAACATCGGGCACAGCGCCCACTTCTGGGGAGCCCTCTATGGAGTGCTCTTCACTCTTGCCGCCTGTCCGGGAGTGCTGGGCAGATTCTTAAGTTCGATTTTCTAAGTGCGGGTGGAAGAGAAATTTTGATCCCATGGCATAGCAAGGATTCCCGGACTTCATCAAGGAGTTTTGATGGTTTGAACACTATTCGACACCAAAGAGCGGAGTTTCTCGAACACACGTCGGACTTGGCTGATGCCTTCTGATTCCTTCTGACCGACCCACTGCTGCTGGACTTCGTTCTGACGGACGTCGGTGACGAAATCGGACACTTCCTGGTGCGTGAGGCGGCGCACGGTGCAGCCTTCACTTCTCAGTTGCTGTAGCAGTTGCTCATAACTGGAGTCCATCGTCTTGCCAAGCGTCTTGTAGGTCTTGTTTGCTGCACGTTCGATGGCTCGCTTGTCCTTCGCTGGCAGAGCATTCCAACGGTCAAGGTTCATCGCCACTAAATAGATGTGCCCCAGCCAAAGTTCCTGTGACACCAGCAGATGAGGGGCGGTACGGTGGGCACCGATGTCCCATCCACTGTCGATGTTCACCATGATGCCGTCGATAGCTCCCGTGCGGAGCGAGTCGGATACTTGTTCTCCCCAAGGGATGCGTTTGTTCGCAGCTCCTGTATTCTCCAGATAACTAATGTGCCAGAAACTGGCCGTTCTCCACGTCTGTCCCTTTAGTTCACCGAGGCCGGAGATCGGCTCTCGGCTATAGAAGCCCACAGGATAACCCGTAGCCACCAGCACAGGATGGATGCCTGAGCGGTGCAGTTCCTCTGTCAGGGCGGGAATCGTCTTGTAGGCTTTGCGGATAAGTGCCACCTGTGCCTCGCCAGAAGGTCCTGCAAGGAAACTCTTGAACAACTGGTGGAGCGGCATCCTCTGACTGTCGTATTCGGGCACCACTGTAGCCATGTCGGCTTTCATGCCACTGCGCACCGTCTCGTAGGCATCATAACTCGATGATATCTCGCCGTTCCAGTGGTCATCGATACGGATGCGCCCTTTGCTTTCCTGCTCCACAAGGCGGAAGAACTGCTCTGTCACTTGCGTCCGCATGTTGCCTAATGGCTCGTGGTCGGTGAAAGTCAGCGTCTGCGCTCCCGCAAGCATCGGGAAACAAAGCATCATCAGTAATATATTTGGGTAGGATTTCATTCTGTCAACAACATTAGCCTCATACCGTCACCTCTATCTGTATGCCCTCCGGACCTAGGATGCAACTTTCATAATAACCGTCGCCTGTGGTGCGCGGGCCACTTGCCACGGTGAAACCGGCACTGCGCAGTTCCTCGGTCTTTGCATCGACGGCCTCCTTGCTGCCCACGGCAATCGAGACGTGTATGAATCCGATGTTTGGCTTCCAAGGGTCAGCGGCTATCGTGTCGGGGCGAAACATCAGTTCCAGTCGTGCGCCACCGTCGGGGAATGTCAGGATATAGGTGTGCAATCCCGTCCGTGGGTTGATGTACGGTTCGTTACCATGAGCATCAAAATGCTCAATGAAGAACTGGCGCATCCGCTCCAAGTCCTTACAGAATAATGCAATGTGGTCTATTTTCATAAATCCGAATTGTCTCGCTTGTTTTTATTCTTCTTCTCGCGATAATGGCCGACAAACATACCAGATGCCAATACAACACACAATGAGAGACCTATGATATTCAAGACCAGCTGCCCGGTATCAAGGAGTAGCTGAAGCAGCCAAAGAGCGGCCATAAAAGTAAATAAGTAACCGTAAAATAATCGGCTTTTCTGGGAAATGTCCATAACTGTATAATTTCGGATTCAGCTGTCTTGCCCCTTTTTTATCTTTCGAATCATCGTATACGCAACCACGGCATCAATAAGCATTGCGATAAAACCACACCAAAGGCCTATTCTGCCAAGGACATTGTCCCTATTATTTGAGTCAATGAGCCCAACGGCAAAGATCACCGTAAGCACAATGAAAAGGACAAATAGAATTCGGAGGAGTTTCAGTCTGTTCATACAAATTCGAATTTGTCTATATCTTCGTAAGCTGTCAGCGAACTGCGTCATTGCCATAATGGTCATAGCCAGTACCTTTGTTCCTCAAAAACAAAGAAGCAATGACCAGACAAGAACTCAC
>CAJOLJ010000150.1 GCA_905235445.1 uncultured Bacteroidales bacterium | reverse complement strand
GTTCATCTCCGACAACGGCTACGCCAAGCTCCTCATAGCCCTTGCCAGGGGAAAGAAAGAGTTCGACAAGAGACAGACACTCAAGGAAAAGGATGCCCGAAGGGAGATGGAAAGAGACAGGTTCTAAAGCAAAAAGCAGCGCACTATGAAAGATGGAAAGTCAGCAGCAAGTCGCATTCCTGCGAGGTTAAGCGTGACCTCACTTCTGACAGCGATAATGCTGTCTTTTCCCTTTTCTGCCGCTTTCCTTAGTGCCGCTCCTAAAACAACCCCTCCTTTCAATTCCGCTTCGGTATACGGGACCAAGCCATCGGACCCGATGGCCTCTGTCTTCAATGCTTACGAGTACTCTCTCTCCTCCGACGGAAGGACCGATGTGACAGACGCCCTCCAGCAGGCCATTAACACCCTGAAAAAGGAAAAAGGCTACGGCGTGCTTTTCATCCCGGAAGGCCGGTACAGGATTACCCATACCGTCACCATTCCCCCCTCCATCCGTCTCGTCGGTTTCGGGAGCCGCCGTCCTGTCTTTGTCCTGAATGCCTACACACCGGGATATCAAGGCAAAGACCCCGTCTATATGTTCCATTTCACCGGGAACTTCCCCACCGACGGGTCCGCTCCCCAGGATGCCAATCCAGGTACGTTCTACAGTGCCATTTCCAATATAGACTTCACGGTCGAACAGGGCAATCCAGCCACTGCCGTCATACGGGCTCACTTCGCCCAGCACTGTTTCATCTCCCACTGTGATTTCAACATGGTGGACGCCTTCTGCGGAGTGCATGAGGCGGGGAACGAACTTGAGGACCTGCGCTTTTTCGGGGGACAGTACGGGATAAACACTTCCCGCGCCTCGCCCGGCTGGCCCATCATGATGATGGACTGCTATTTCACGGGACAGAGCAAGGCTGCCGTCCTTACGAGGGAAGCCGGCATCAGCGCTATCGGGGTGCATGCCGCCTCGGTTCCGGTCGTGTTTGACATGGAGGAAGGGATACCCGACAGGTTGAGCGTGGAGGAGAGCCTTTTCGAGAATGTCACGGATGCAGGCATCCGCATAGGTGCTGCACTCTCCACGGCGACCCAGCTCAACATATCTTCCCTTCAGTGTACCGATGTCCCCTCCCTTGTGTGCAACAAGGCTACCGGGGGAACCCTGTCCATCCCGGACAGGAGCTACATTGTGAAGGACTACTGCTATGGCCTGATCCTGCCGGACCTCTCCTCGGTCGGAGAGATAGAGGAGACCCTTGATTATGAGCCCCTCAAATACAAGTCCCCGGGAAAGGCTCCCAGGGAAAAGTCCCTGCCGCTGCTTCCTGAGGTGAGCACCTGGGTCAATGTGACCGAGTACGGGGCCAGGGGAGACGGGCAGGTGGATGATACCGAAGCAATCCGAAGGGCCCTCTCATCGGGCCGTCCGGTGTATTTCCCGGAAGGGCTGTACCGGGTCACATCCACTGTCAAGATGCCCCCGGGTGCCTCCATCATAGGACTTCATCCCTTCTCCTGCCAGATTGTGCTTTCGGAGAGCGAAAGCGCATTCTCGGGGTTCGGGACCCCAGTACCCGTGGTGGAGTCTTCGGAAGGGGGTGAGAACATCCTGAGCGGCGTGGGTATATCCACCGGGGCCTATAACTACAGGGCCGTTGGCCTTAAGTGGATGGCCGGGGAGCATTCCCTCGTGAACGACGTGAAGTTCGTCGGTGGACACGGAACTCTCCGTCGTCCCTCCCCGCCTTCAGGCGGTGCGCAGCCTTCTTCCGTCCCACGTCCCCAGGGACAGGGGCCCTCATCTTTTGTCAGTTCACCTACCGCTCCCCGGTATTCCCGGGGAGGGGACCTTGCCTGGGACAACCAATACTGGAGCCTCTGGGTCCAGGGAGGCGGCGGGACCATCAAGAACATCTGGTCCGCTTCCACCTACTGCGCCGCCGGCATCTACATCAGCGACACCGAGGTGCCGGGGCGGATCCTCGGGATGAGCCTGGAGCACCATGTCAGGACCGAGGCCAGGATGAGCAATGTCAAGGGCTGGTCCATCCACTGCCTCCAGTTCGAGGAGGAAGGGACCGAAGGTCCGATGTGCTACAACATGGACATGTCGGGGTGCGAGGACATAAGGATAGTGAATTGCTGGATGTACAGGGTAATCAGGGCCAGGACGCCCAAGGACAGGGGAATGAGGCTCTGGGACTGCCGCAACATCCAGATACGCAACCTTCACAATTACACCCAGGTCATCCCCGTCATCGAGTATCCTGTCTATGATATGGTGAAGGGAAGGGGGGTGGCCCCCTGGGATTTTGCGAGACTCACCGTGACGGGAGAGGAGCCTCTCTCCCATCCGAGGTCCTGGAAGAAGTATCTCCCCGAAAGGCTCTGCACCGGGCTTTCCTATCCGACGGGAGCCGTAAGCGACAGAAGCGGAAGGGCGTTCTTCTGCGAGAACGCCACAAGGAAAATCTACATGTACGACCCTGCCAAGGGCTCCGTCACCCTTCTTGCCGACTATCCCTGGAAACCCTTCTCCCTGTCCGTGGACTCCAAGGACAATGTCCTTGTCTCTTTCAGGTATGACCCCCAACCCGGCCTGATGGTGGACGGGAGACAGGAAAGCGTCGAGACCCTGCCAGATGACAACCCATACTACAGCGGTTGGGGCAACGGAGGGTGGAGGGCCCTGATGTACAGTTTCAACCCGGACAGTCCCGACCGGACAATGGCCCCGATGAGAAGGGAAAAGTATGAAGGGGAGGTGAAAGAGAGCGCAAGGACGATGGTGGTCCCCGCAAGCCGCTGGAGGACCGACTATGAAAAAGTGGTCTCCGCCATGCCGGAGTATTGCTACGTCGCTCCCGACTCCCTGACCGTGGTCCCCGACACCTATGACCTCGGCAGGAATACTTCCCTCATATCCTACGGCATCTATTCCCCGAACGATGTCTTCGTCATAAACGAGAATGACAGGACGACCCGCCCATATAGGTCCGGTGAGGACGGGAAGCTTGTCCCCAGAGGGGGAGCCGTAGCTCCCCGGGGGCAGTACAGTACCGCCGTGGACGGGGAAGGGAACCTGTACATCGCGGACGGGGACATCTTCGTCATTGACAAGTACGGTGAGAGCGGTCCCGTCATCCACTTGGACGAAAGACCCCTCTCCATCTGTATCGCCGGAGAGGGGAGGGATATGCTTTTCGTGACTTGCCCTTCGTCTGTGTATGTCGTCCCGCTCGTGGACGGACCGAAGGGGGTGGATCAGGAAGTCCGCGCTGGGCGCAGGGACAGGGATCTATAGCCCGAACTCTTTCTTTATTGTGGGTACGCTGTCCAGAAGTTCCCAGCCGAAGAACTGTACTTCCCTGGTGACTTCCTTTCCTCCACGCCTAAGCACCACTTCTTTCCTGTAGGGCTTTCTTCCCATGTGCCCGTAGGATGCGGTGGGTTCGTATATGGGGTTCTTGAGGGCGAATTTCTCTATGATCTTTGCGGGACGGAGGTCGAAGATTTCCCCGATTTTTCCGGCTATCTCGCTGTCGGAGAGTTTATGTCCCCCGACGGTGGCAGAGGTGCCGTAGGTGTTCACGTAGATGCTCAGTGGACGTGCCACGCCGATGGCGTAGCTCAGTTGGACCAGAATCTCGGATGCAACTCCAGCCGCAACCAGGTTCTTGGCTATGTACCTTGCCGCATAGGCTGCGCTGCGGTCAACCTTGGAAGGGTCCTTCCCTGAGAATGCGCCGCCGCCGTGCGCTCCCTTGCCTCCGTAGGTGTCCACGATGATTTTCCTTCCGGTGAGACCGGTATCTCCGTGGGGGCCGCCGATGACGAATTTCCCCGTCGGGTTCACAAAAAGGCGGAAGTGTCCGTCGAAAAGGGCGGCAGTCTTTTCCGGAAGACGGGCCTTTATGTTGGGGATGAGGATGTTGCGTATGTCCTCCTCGATTTTGTCGTGCATGAGGGCATCGACCTTGTCCTGTCCGTACTTTTTGACAGCCTCCTCGTAGGAGATGTCCCCAAGAGAAGGGGCTGCGAACTCGTCATGCTGGGTTGATATGACAATGGTGTGGATGCGAAGGGGCTGAGAGGTGTCACCGTCATACTCGATGGTGAACTGGCTCTTGGCATCGGGACGCAGGTATGGCATGAGGGAAGGGTGGTTCTTCCTTATGTCCGAAAGGGTCCTGAGGGCAAGATGGGAAAGGGCGAGGGGAAGGGGCATATACTCCTCCGTGTCGGTGCAGGCATAGCCGAACATCATTCCCTGGTCTCCGGCTCCCTGATCCAGGGGGTCTTCCCTGACTACGCCCCTGTTTATGTCACCGCTCTGCTCGTGGATGGCGGAAAGGACCCCGCAGGAGTTGCCGTCGAACATCAGTCCTGCCTTGTTGTACCCTATCTCATTTACGACATGGCGGGTAACCTGCTGGATGTCGACATAGGCGTCGTCGCTTCTGACCTCCCCGCCCACGACCACAAGTCCCGTGGAACAGAAGGTCTCGCAGGCCACCTTGGCCTCCGGGTCCTGACGGAGGAACTCGTCGAGGATGGCATCGGATATCTGGTCGGCCACCTTGTCGGGATGGCCTTCGGAAACTGACTCTGAAGTGAAAAGATAATTCATAGTACGTTGTTATATATAATATGTAATGGGATGTGGGGATGGGGGTATACAAAAAGAGCCCCGCATACCTGCTGCAGAGCCAAAACACAAAAACTGATATGAAACCCCTCCCCATATGCCAAGGGGAGCTTTACCAAAGTTTTAGCATTTTTTTGAGTGGTTGCAAGCAGGCAAATCCTTCCACATTGTGGCTGCAAAGATAGATACTTTTATGATTGCAGCAAAGAAAAACCGAAAAAGAGGGCAGGATATTTCTGCCGTACGCACGATGCAGCCTTTGTCGCCACCTCCCTGCACATCACCCCGGGCCGAAGCG
>CAJOLJ010000149.1 GCA_905235445.1 uncultured Bacteroidales bacterium | reverse complement strand
ATCCTCGCCGAACTTGACAAACGGGGAGTGTACGGCGTCATAACCACCCACTACTCCAACCTCAAGCTGTACGCAGCCGGTGAGAACACCGGTGTCATCAATGGGGCCATGCAGTTCGATGCCAAGAACATCGCTCCCCTGTTCCAGCTGGACATCGGGATGCCCGGGAACTCCTTCGCTTTCGAGCTTGCCAGGAAGATGGGCCTTCCCGAGGCCATCGTAAAGGATGCGGAAAGCAGGGCCGGGGATGAGTTCGTGGGCATGGAAAAGAACCTCCGTAAAATAGCCAGCAACCGCCGTGCACTCGATGAGAAACTCGAGCGCATCCGCCACACCGACCGGGCCCTCGAGGGCATAACGGACCGCTACCAAAAGGAACTGGAGGAGATTCAGAAACTCAGGAAAGAAATCCTCGAGGAAGCCAGGCGCGAAGCCGAGGAGATTGTCAGGGGCGCAAACAAACAGGTCGAGAACACCATCCGGACCATCAAGGAGTCCAATGCCGAGAAAGAGAAGACCCTCCAGGCCAGGCGTGACCTCCAGGGGTTCCTGGAAGCCATCTCCACCGCCAAGGAGGACGAGCTGAAACGGAAGGACGACTACATAGAGGAAAAGCTCCGGCAACTCCGTGAAAGACAGGAGCGGGAGAAGAAAAAGAAGGCCCGCCGTGAAGGCCGGAAGGAATCCGGCGACACCACCTCCCCCTCAGAGGGCGACAGGCCGAAGGGCTTCCCCTCCGGGCCCCTCCAGGTCGGGGAGAAAGTACGGATAAAGGATAGCGGCATGGTCGGTGAAGTCTCCAGGGTGAGCGGCAAGAGCGTCACCGTCATTGTCGGCAACATTACCACCAAGGTCTCCCCCGACAGGCTCGTGAGAATATCCTCCAATGAGTACAAAGCCGCAGTCAAGGACCTTCCCAAGCCCGCTTCCTCAGCCTCGGCCGAAGACCCTTCCATCCGTCAGCGCAAACTTGAATTCAAGCCCGAGATCGATGTCCGGGGACTTCGGGTCCAGGATGCCCTGGACCAAGTCATGAGGTTCGTTGACGATGCGATTATGCTGGGCGTGAACTCGGTGAGGATTGTCCACGGGAAAGGCACCGGGGCACTTCGGGAAGAGATACAGACCCTGCTGCGTGCCACCCCCGGCATAACGAGCGTAAAGGACGAGCACATCCAGTTCGGCGGGACCGGGGTCACCCTTGTCACTTTCAACTGATACACTGCTGCCCGAAGCACCCCCCGAGCACAAACTTACACGGAACTATAACGGAACACAAAGAAAGAATCGCCAAATGGACAGGAACCACAGATACTGCGTCATAATGGCCGGCGCCAACGGCAATAGCTTGTGGCCGCTGAGCAGGGAAAGCAAACCGAAACAGTTCATAGACTACAAAAGAAACGGGGTATCCCCCCTCAGGGGAGCCTACCTCCGTAGCCAGGGCATCGTCCCCGACGGGAACATCCTGGTCATAACAGCCGAGCGGTACGCAAGCCTCGTACGGGAGTGCCTGCCGGAACTTCCAGAGGAGAACCTCCTGCTGGAACCCTACGCCAGGAAGACCGGGACATGCATCGTGTTCTCAACCTACGAGATCCTTCGCCGCGATCCCGATGCAGTCATAACGGTCACCCCCTCCGATATCATCATCCATGATACCGTGAACTATCGTATCCAGGTGGGAAAGGCCCTTGACTATGTCAGTGTAAACCCCGTTCTCATGACCCTGGGTGTCCCCCCTTCAAGTCCCGACACCACCTTCGGCTACATCCAGGCCATGGGTGGAAGGGATGCCCTGAAAGAGGAGGAGCCCGTGAAAGTGAAGACCTTCACGGAAAAGCCCCCCAGGGAACTGGCGCAGATATTCTGCCTGAGCGGGGAGTTCCTCTGGAACAGCGGCATATTCGCATGGAAAGGTTCCGTCATCCGGGAGGAAATGGAAAGGTACATGCCCGAGGTCACCGATCTTTTCAAGGACTGGCAGCTGGCCCTCGGCAGCCCGGCCCGGGGAGAGTTCCTCCGCAGGGCCTACACCGACGTGCATGCGATTTCCATAGACAACGCAGTCCTCGAGAAAACCGACAGGGCCTGGGTCAAGAAAGCGGACTTCGACTGGTGCGACCTCAGTTCCCTCATGACCCTCGACAAGTACATCCTTGAAAAGGACGAGCGGCAGAATTCCACCAACCTTCCCCATACCTGCTTCCAGGACTCCAGGGACTGCACCATACTGGGTGTGGACAAAACCAAGATGGTCGCCGTCAAGGGCCTGGACGGATACATAGTGGTGGATACGGGTGACGTAATAATGATCTGTCCAAAGAACGAGACCCTCCACAAGGAAATCATCGGGGACCTGACGAAGGCCAACCTCGAGAAATTCCGTTGATTTTCATTTAGACTTTTTACCCGGGGGTCCCCGGGAAGAATATCAGACACCAGAAAAGTTCATTTCAATCATGGCACTTGAAAGTCAGATCCAGAAAGACATCATGGGCGCAATGAAGGCCCATGACACAGTCCGGCTCAACGCAGTGCGGGCCATCAAATCGGCCATCCTGGTCGAGAAAACATCCGGCAAAAGCAAGGAACTCACCGACGGTGATATCCTGAACCTCATAAAGAAACTCGTGAAGCAGCGCAAGGAAGCTGCCGAGCTGTACGTCCAGGGCGGAAGGGGGGAGCTCGCCGAGAACGAACTTGCCGAGGCGGCAGTCCTTGAGGAATATCTCCCCAAGCAACTCAGCGAAGAGCAGGTGGAGGCCAAGCTTCGTGAGATAGTGGCCCAGGTGGGAGCCAGCTCCCCCTCTGACATGGGCAAGGTGATGGGAGTGGCCACAAGGCAGCTTGCTGGGCTTTCGGACGGAAAGACCATTTCCGCCATCGTCAGGAAGATTCTTTCAAACCCATAATCCGAGGGCCATATGACTAGCAGGAGCGAAAAATTCCTGAGGGAGATATCCGACACCCTCCGTGACAACATCCTTTCTTTCTGGCTTCGCGAGATGAAAGACCCCACTGGGGGCTTCTATCCCCAGATAACTTCCGACGGGACCCTCGTGGAGGATGCCCCAAGGGGGATAATCCTCAACGCCAGGATCATCTGGGCCTTCTCGGCAGCCTACGGCAAGACCGGGAACAAGGAATATCTCCTTGCCGCCACCCATGCCAAGGACTATTTCCTGTCCCATTTCCAGGACAACCGTTTCGGCGGGGTCTACTGGTCAGTTGACAAAAACGGAAAGAGATGCGACGCCAAGAAGCAGCTCTACGCCCAGGCCTTCGCTATCTACGGTCTGAGCGAGTACTACCGCATAAACCCGGATGACCAGGCGCTGAAGATGGCCGTGAACCTCTATAAAATCGTCCAGAAGCATTTTGCGGACAAGGTGAGCGGAGGCTACATCGAGGCCCTCTCCCGGGACTTCTCCCCCCTTGAGGACATGTCCCTGAGCGAGCATGACATCAATGCCCGCAAGACCATGAACTCCCACCTTCACCTACTGGAAGCCTACGCCAATCTCTACAAGGTCTATCCGAAGGAGGACCTGAAAGAGAACATAGAGGCCCTGCTCGATATCATCCTCGGCAAGGTAATGGATCCCGTAACGGGACACCTTAACCTTTATTTCGATGACGACTGGACCGTTGCCGGAAGCGGTTTCTCCTATGGTCACGACATCGAGACCTCCTGGCTCGCCCTAGAGGCCGCATTCATCCTTCACGATGCCGACATCATAAATAAGGTGAAACCCCTTTGCCTTAGACTCGCCACTGCGGGTCTCGAAGGGATGCAGGAGGACGGCAGCATGATTTACGAAGTCCGCTCAGACGGGTCCGTCGACACCTCCCGTCAGTGGTGGGTCGAGGCCGAGGCCCTTGTCGGGAACCTCTGGCTCTGGAAATACCACAACGACGCCGGTGCGTTCGACCGTGCCCTCGCCCTCTGGGAATACATCAAGAAGAACCTAATCGACCGCAAGAGGGGCGAATGGTTCTGGAGCTGCGAACAGGACGGAAGCCACTCAGACGGGGACAAGGCCGGCTTCTGGAAATGTCCCTATCACAATTCCAGGATGTGCCTGCAGGTACTGGAACAACTTTAAAGTCAGACACTCCAGTCCAGGCGGGAATATCCTTGAGCATTCATCCTGAACGGGAACGGACTCTTGGCATCGGACTTACCGTATCATACAGGTTCTGATTGCGAACACAGATTATTCATACGATATCACATGAGAGTAAAAATCACCACAACGCTCGGGGACATCACCCTCCGCCTCTACGACGAGACTCCCCTGCACCGGGACAATTTCGTGAAACTTGCCCGGGAAGGGTTCTATGACGGGACCCTCTTCCATAGAGTCATCAAAGGGTTCATGGTACAGGGCGGCGACCCTCTTTCCAAGGGGGCGGACCAAAGTGTGCAGCTTGGGACCGGCGGTCCCTCTTACACCATCCCCGCAGAGATTGTCCCCTCTCTCATCCACAAGAGAGGAGCCCTTGCGGCAGCCCGTCAGGGAGATAGCGTGAATCCACAAAAAAGAAGCAGCGGATCCCAGTTCTATATTGTCTGGGGCGACACTTACAGTGACGGCCAGCTTCGCCAGATGGAAAAACAGCTTGAGGGCTCCAGGCTCCAGGAAATATTCAATTCCTTGGTGAACGAGAATAAGGATGAGGTCATGCGCCTTCGCCGTCTACTGGACCGACCCGGTCTGCTGGCCCTACAGGAAAAGCTCTCTCAGGAAGCCAGGAAGCGCGCCTCCTCTTTGGGTCCCACCCTCTCGGATTTGCAGAAAAAGACATATACAACCCTAGGCGGCACACCCCATCTCGACGGACAGTAGTGGAAGATGGTCTTGACACCGTAGAGATGATACAGATGAGCCCCACGGGAAGAGGAGACCGTCCCCTGGATGACATAGTGATGAGAATGAGTGTGCTCGAGTAGGGCATCGCACTGGCGACTCTCTCCCACGACACACCCGGCGCCTTTGCTCCGCAGTTCCTTACCAAAGGACCTGCGGATTTCTTTTGCTTCGCACCCTTTTCCTCCTTGGGAAACCGCCCCCGGGGTGGATTCCCCCTCTTTGCGGATACCGGGACTCTTGCAACTTTCCTGAACGCAGCCTATATCGGACTACCTCAGCTGTCCAGGACTTCCCCAAAGTGGCGGCTAACTCTTCCCGGGAATCTGTGTCGCATCCTCCGAGAGGCTGGGTGAAGGAACCGGGGCCAGCGCCTCGGTTGAATAACATATTTTTTAACATATTTATATCTTATTACAACCGCCGCTTGAATAATTAACATATTTTTGGTATTGCTTTCATATTAATCATGATATTTATATTTAGACATAAACACCATTTAGTTTACGGCGAACTTTTATAATGAATCAAAGAAAACTACCAAAAAACGGGTCTGGCTGCATAATTCCGTATTCTGATTTGTGATTTTGTAATTCTGCGTAGTTCCACTAGCTCGCCCGGTGGTATGTATTTTGGCTGTTTGCGAGGTAACTTTTAATTTTGCTGAAATTTATTATGTCTGCTTTGTATGCAGAATCCAACCCAAAAAATCGAACGAAAAATAACAGGAGATTAGATGAACAGAAGGATTCATGATATTAGTCCGTGGCTTGTCGTATTGTGTTTGTTCGGCATGCCATCCTGCAGCAAAATCCTTGTTGGAGAAAAAATCTTTCTTACGGCAAAGTCCCACTTCTTTGCCCCGACTACCAAGACTGTATACAGCAATGAGACCTATACGGATGGGGGCGACACCTATGAGCGCATCGATTGGGTGGACGGAGACCGCATCAAATTGTGCGTAAAGAACGATGACGTGACCGGTGCATCCCACGTTTACGCCATCGACACCCCTCAGCCCGCTTCACGCTTCAGCATCGCAGGGCTTACCCCGGAAGGCGGGAACGGCCTGCAGTGGGGGAACGGCACCCACTATTTCTGGTCCGCATATCCTTCGACTGCCACGACGGGAACCTATACCGTTTCCGGAACATATCCCGAGGTCCAGAATCTCACCTTCGTCGGGGAAACCGACGGTGTCCTCATGTATGAACCGGACATGGACTATGCCTACATGGTTGCCGGCCTGAAGACTGATCCCACCGACGATGGCATCTCCCTTGATTTCTACCCTGCCATGACAACCTTCGAGTTCACGGTGAGGGCGAATGATAACCTTGTCATAACAGGTTTCGAGATGGAAACGAACACTGCCCAGTCAATGGGTGTAAGCTCCGGCCTTGACCTCAGCGGAACATTCGTCGCCACCTTCGATCCGGCAGACAACATGTCTTATACCTTCTCGAATAGCGGCACCACCGGTCATACCCTCTCGGCCAATTTCTCGGCCCTCGCCGCAATCTCCCCGACAAAGTCCATGCGCTTCAAGTTGTTCGCCCTTCCGCAGGACATAACGGGAGTGAGGCTCGTATTTACGCTCAACAACGGGACCACGAGGTCCTTGAAACTTACGACCAACACCGACCAGTGGATTACCTTCTCGGCCTGCAGTCTCGTGAGGATAACCGGCCTGCTTGTCCCCGGTGCCGTTTGGAACATAGAAATGGACGGTCCCCGTGTTCAGCAATGGATAGTGAACAGCGAGATTGAAATCGGAGTCGAATAAATCGGAATGAACATGAAAACCAGATATCTTCCTATCAGCTTGCTTCTTGCGACATTGATGATTCCATCATGCGAGAAGACCGGCGCGCCAGCCTCCGCCTCGGAGATCGTTTTTGCCGAGCCGCTACAGACAAAAGCCACCGACGCAGCTTCGACCAGCTCCGTTTTCGAGGTCCGTGACTGGCTCAACGGAACCAGTATGCACCTCAGCAACACCCTTCGGTACGCCTCGGGGGCCTGGGGGTATGGAACGAATGCACAGTACAACTGGGACAATGGGACACACATCCTGTTCGGTTGGCTCAACAGTGATGGCACCTACGTGACCGACAACTGGTTCGGGGGCTCTTACAACCTGAACGGAACCACTTTAACCCTTCCCGCCAAGACACTGAACAACTCCGTACGCCAGTATGATTTCCTGTATTCCGACGTTGTAAGACGAAACACCTACGACAACGACTACAGCGAGGTTCCCCTCGTGTTCAACCATATTTTCGCACAGGTAGCCATTTCCTTCAAAGTGTCACCCCTGACTACAGGGAACATAACAATCAAGAATGTATACCTGAGGAACACACTCACAAACAAGAAGGCTGCAAGTATAGACTTCTCTACTGAGGGCACCCCCACCGTTACATACACAACGTCTGAAGTTGACGGATATTTTGCAACTCCCGTAGACTTCAACATCAGCAACTACGATTCCAGCTCGGAACCCATCGATGTCCTGGCACAGGCCCAAAGCCCGTCGACGGCCTATTATTATTTCTGGCCCCAAACCGAGGACGAACTGAAAGATGCGATTGAGGTCGTGTATAGGGTTTCCGGAGAATCGGCGGACAGGACCTCACGTATGTCATTCCCCAAAGGCACATCATGGGAAGCAGGCAATAAGTACCGGTACACCATTTCCTACATGGGCGGTTTCCTCAAGATCGAGGAAACGGTTCTGCCCTGGACTTATGAAGAGTCGGCGGGTACCTCGGTGGAGGACCAGTCCGCCATGGGAAAATTCCTCGGATGGGACGCCAACACTTGTACGGTGAGCGGGCAGAATGTGACCTTCGTCGAGGACGGCAGCGGAGACCTCAAGACAATCCACGGCATATTCAGGATAAACGCTCCGACACCTTGTACGTTCCACATAAATTTAAGCCAGAACCAGTCGTACTACACCATAACAACTCCTACGTGGACCATCGGTGATAACACCGGCGACATAACCCCCGGAGCGGATATTGATTTCTATATCACGGCCAACGCCAGACCGGGCGTAGGCGAATCCGACATCGAATCCGACTTGAGTTTCTCGGTGACGACAAGCTCCGGACGAGACATTTCCATAGATTCCGAGCTTCAGAGAGACGGAGCTTATAAAATAATAATCCCCGCACTGTAAGGCTATGAGAAAGACAATGAGACATATTTGCATCTGCGCATCCATCCTTGCCGCTCTTTCTGTTTTTGGCGGATGCTCCAAGGAACCGACCGTCTCCGAGGGGAACGGTCTTAGGGTGAACATATCCTGCGGCTCCCAGACAAAGGCCACCAAAGATGGTGTCGGAAACGAAAACTACATAAAGACAATAGACTGTTTCCTTTTCGGTTCCGGACACGACACATATAATTACCGAGTCCCGAGAATATCTCCCGGTGTGAACTCGAATTACACTTTCTACGTCGAGTCCTCTTTTATCGAAAACAACACATATACGGTATTTGTGATCGTCAACTATCCCGGGGACCCCTCCGATTTAGGTGTCGAAGGGACAAGCACCGAGGATTCGGACAAACGCACCCTGACCGCTCTCAAAGCCCTGACCCTTAACGAGGCAAACGACCATACCTTCATGACTGCCTCTAAAACGGTCGCGACCGATGACCTTGCACTCGTTATGACCGGATCCACCGACGTTACTGTCAATGCCACGGCAGGACAGGCCATTCTCGGCACAGCCAACGTCGAGCTTGAGAGAGTTGCCGCCAAAGTCACCATGGATTTCTACATCAAGGATCAGGTCACCCGAACCATCGGAGATGTAACGGAAACATGGGAACCGATGACAGATGGCAACAATGTGCGAGTGTATCTTTGCGATGCCAATGGCAGCGTCCTGCTTGACGGGAGTGAGGCTTCTGGCGGGTACAGCCTCTTTGACTTCACACCAAGCACAGACATCACCCAAATCCCAGGAAAGACAGACTACAGCTCTGCATTCAGCAGCCCTGCTTTCTACAGCTATCCCCAGGAATGGAACTATGGGGATCTGCATGAGCCGTTCCTCAAACTCATCGTCCCGTGGAAAGTGAGGAGGTCGACCGGCGGTTCCTTCACAAGCTCCCAGCGGGAGTTCTACTACAAAGTGATGCTCCCCACGAAGAAACTCGAATCAAACACTTGGTACAACCTGATACTGGACGTGACACAGCTCGGAAGCGATTCCGACAATGATGCGGTCAACATTTTGGCCTCCTATCAGGTGGCTCCTTGGGGTGACGATAACATCATGTTTTCCTCGCTGGTGCAAAGTTATTATCTGAACGTAGGGGAGGAGAACAAGAACCTGGACTTCTATTCCGAGACTGTTGACATCCCTTATACATCCAGCGGGGAAGTTGAAATATCCAGCGTGGCGATCACCACCCACGATTACTTCAATTCCAATACGATTTCCTACGATAATTCCACGGTGAATTGGGTGACCCTCCACAACGGATACGTCACAATAGACCACCCCCTGAACACCGACTTCGCAGGAACCCACTATGACATGACGAGGTACATCTTCACAATTACCCTTCATCTGAAAGCCACCGGTACTGACACCTCCTATGACCAGACCATAGTCGCAACCCAGTACCCTCCTTTGTTTGTCACAACTACGGGTGGCACGGTAACGTCG
>CAJOLJ010000148.1 GCA_905235445.1 uncultured Bacteroidales bacterium | reverse complement strand
CAAATCGACTATTTCACGGCACATCAAAGATGCTTTCGATAGTGGAGAACTGGATCCGGATTCAGTTGTTGCGTTTTTTGCAACAACTGCCGCCGATGGCCCCGACAGCAATAAAAAGGGTCAGTATTTTCAGAAGTGTTTTCATGTCTGCAGGTTATTGTCTCTATTCTGAAGACTGAATGAGAATGGCTAACGCAAGAAGGAAATGGCGTACAGTGAATCCGGATGCGAACACGTTAGCATACAGGTTTTCCCGGTCAATGGCATATGGGAGAATGCTGCTCACGAACTCAAAAGAGGAAAGACCGCAGGGGATGCACTTCCTCAAATATTTGCCAGATACTCCTCATCGGGAATCTTGCTGGATAGGATGGCATCGGCAATGGCCTTCTCCATCACAAGCGATGCCAGCACACCAATGGTATTGACATCCGACAGGATGTCACCGTCGCTGAGGGATATGGCATAGACGGTGTCGCCGTCAGCCATGGTAAACACGGGACGTATGCTGCGCGCCATGCCAGTGGAGGCGATATTTGCCACCTTCTGCAAGTCGGCCACGTCCAGGCGGGCGTTGGTGAACACGGCTGCGACGGTCGTGTTGCCTACTATCAGGTCGGAATACTGGTTCATGAGCAGCGCCTGTTCGGCACCCATGAAGCCCTTGCGGTCGGCGGTGGTCATTCCTGCTATCTTCACACCTTCCTGGAAGACATCGCCCAGGGCATTGACGACGACGGCCACACCCACCTCCAACCGTCCAAGGCGTGCCGCAGCATAGCCTATGCCGCTCTTCTGGGCTGAGGCCATGCCGCCAGGCTTGCCCACGGTGGCCCCTGTGCCGGCACCTACATTCCCGCTGAGCGGGGAGTTGAGGGCGATGGCTCTCTGGCAGGCCTTATATCCCATTTCCCGGTCGGGTCTAACAGTCCCCTTGCCGTAAGAGAGGTCGAAGATGCAGCTCTGGCACACGATGGGAACCAGGCCGAACCCCGTGTCATAGCCATTGCCATGTTCTTCCAGGCAGTTCGCAACCCCGTCGGAAGCTGCCAAGCCGTAAGCCGAGCCGCCACTGAATACCAAGGCGTTCAGGGGCTGGGTGTTGCGCTGAGGATCCAAAAGAGGCACTTCCCGCGATGCTGGCCCACCACCCAAGACTACAGCCGAAGCCATGGATGCCTTGGGGAAGAAGAACACAGTCACGCCAGTCTTGGCTTCATTATCCTGTGCATTTCCGACACTTACCCCCCGAAGTTCGGTGAAAGGCATGGACTCCACCAGGCTATCCATATCCTTGTATTTGTCTACTCGGTTTGTCGTGTCAGCACCCGAAACCTTTTTATCACCGTCATTCGAACAAGCAGTAAAGGAGCTTGCCCCGAATAAAAGGATGGCGGCAAAGGCCGCAATATTCCTGTTAAAAAGCATCGTGGCAGACGTCGTCTTCCCGAAGCGGCGGGCTGCGGTGCAGTTGACGGACCTGGCTTCGGACTTAAGTTGGTCATTCCCCATGTTTACGAATCGTCCCATAGCGTTGGTGCATAGTTATTTGACTGTCTTGTCTTTTGATGTCATAATACGGCTGCATATAATGAATGCTATATGGCCTCGCAAATTTAACCGAATAATCTGCTTTAGGCAATAGTGGCCCCTTACATTGGGTAACCAGGAATACTAGTCCTATTCTATCGGCAGTCTTCCTTCACGTTCTTCATTCTTCCTTGTGAAGACGAAAGGCTAGGGGCGGGAACTATGGAAACACTCCGAATAATTGTATCTTTGCCTGTCCCAGATGAAGGGAATCGTATTTTGGCGAACGCAGGAAACACCAGGAAACCCACCCTTGCCTAAATTGCAAGGAGGGAACCTCACAGCGAAGTCGAAGAGTGTACTCCAGGAACATGATAGTAATAACATTGGACTATATAAATATATGAAAAACAGACTTTTATTTACCTCAGCACTCTCTTTTGCCCTAATGCTTCCCATGAGCATTTCCGCTCAGGGCATCCCACTCCCGGAGCATCCAAGACCGGATTTTGAACGCTCCGAATGGATCAATCTCAATGGGCAGTGGGACTTTACTTTCGACTCCTCGGTGGGGCTTGCCGCTGTGCGGAACAGTGAGGGCGTGTCCTTTGACAAGAAGATTCTTGTGCCATTCGGATGGGGGAGTCCCGCATCCGGGGTAGAGGACGGGGCGGATGTAGGCTGGTACCGCAGGAACATTTCCATCCCTGAATCATGGAAAGGGAAAAGGATCTTCCTCGTTGTCGGGGCATCCGACTGGGAGACCAGGGTATGGCTCAACGGGTCGGAACTCGGAACTCACCAAGGCGGGTATACGCCGTTCGAGTTCGAACTGACGGACTATATCTCAGAGCCCCTGTCCATGCAGAATCTCGTCATCCGTGCGGATGACACTCCAAATAACCAGCACATTACCGGAAAGCAGGGCTACGGCAACGTCAGGGGTATATGGCAGACCGTCTACCTCGAGGTACGCGGACTGAATTACATCGACATGGTCCATTTCTCTCCGGACATTGACCGTTCCAGCGTCAAGGCGGAGATAGTCCTTGACAGCCCGGCTTCAAAGAAGGCGAATGTCAGGCTGACATTCAAGGACGCCTCCCAGCCGGATGTCGTCATAAAAGCAGGCGGAAAGAAGAACCTGACGGTCGACGTCCCGCTCAAGAACCAGCATTTGTGGGACCTTGATGACCCGTACCTCTATGAAATGACCATAGCACTTGAAGAGGGGGGAACTGTAAGTGACAGGGTGGAATCGTATTTCGGACAGCGCAAGATCAGCACGACTCTTCTTCCCGGGACGGATTATCCTTATGTCGCACTGAACAATAAACCCCTCTATCTGCAGCTCACCCTTGACCAGAGCTATCATCCTGACGGTTACTACACTTTCCCTTCAGATGAGTTCATGCGAAACGAGATCCTCATTTCCAAGAGGCTCGGCCTGAACGGGAACAGGATTCACATCAAGGTCGAGGTCCCTCGCAAACTCTATTGGGCCGACAGGCTCGGCCTGCTTGTCATGGCCGACACGCCCAACTGGTGGGATGAGCCCAGGGACGAGGGCAAGAAAGACTGGGAGCATGCGATGAGTCAGATGATCAGGCGTGACTACAATCACCCCAGCATCTTCGCCTGGGTCAACTTCAATGAGACATGGGGTCTTTTCACCCCATGGGAAGGGGACCATAGGGAGTACAGGAAAGAAACCCAGGAGTGGGTCCGCGACATGTATCACCTTGCAAAGAACCTCGACCCCACTAGACTGGTGGAGGATATGTCCCCCTGCAACCATGACCATGTCCAGAGCGACATCAACTCCTGGCATGCATATCTTCCCGGATACGGCTGGGAGACGTTTCTTGATGAAAGCTGCAGCAATACCTATCCCGGTTCGTCCTGGAATTATACCTCCGGAAACTACCAGAACGGGGTTCCCATGATGAATTCAGAGTGCGGGAATGTCTGGGGCTATGACGGTTCGACAGGCGACGTGGACATAACGTGGGACTACCATCAGATGATGAATGCCTTCAGGGCGCACCCGAAATGTGCCGGATGGCTCTATACAGAGCACCATGACGTCATCAACGAGTGGAACGGATACGTGCGCTTCGACCGTACCTGGAAGATTGACGGCCTGGATGAATTCGTGCCGGGGATGACCATCTCCGACTTCCATTCCCCGTACTACATCTCCCCAAGATGCGACCTTTACTTCGAGGCTGCTGCCGGAAGCGTCCGCAGTATAACTCCCTTCCTTTCCGTGATGACCGACAAGGACCAGGGCAGCATGACCCTGGAGACGTCCCTGGCCGGATGGGATTCGCTGGGACTTCCGGTACAGGAGACAGCGGTAGGGAGTATGACGATACCATTTACCCCTTACGGAAATGTCCTGCTGGATCCCGTCTCCGTTCAGGTTCCCCGTGAAAACGGCCTGTATACCGTTCGCTTCGTCCTGAAAGGGGCCAACGGCAGGGTCCTTCACCGCAATTTCGTCCTGATCCGTGTAAAGGATTCCTCTCCCGTGAAAGGCACCGTGACCTTCGCTCCCGATTCTTTCGTGGACTCGAAGTGGAGCCGCAGGCAGTGGAACGTCATGTCCGGACGTAAGGTCAACGGAGCCGGCAGCGGTTATTTCGAATTCGAGGTCGCCCTTCCCGAGGACCTGGGGTCGGGAAACGATGCCCTCCTGGTCTTTGAGGCTTCCGCAAAGCAACTCTTCGGCAAGGACCGCGAGGGTGCGGAACACTCCGGTGTCGGGGGAGATTTCATGCGGGGCGAAGGTACTCACGATCCTTGTCGCCTGCCCAATTCATATTCCCAGACGGACGCTACCCTTTTCCCTTCATTCCTTCGGGTAACGGTGAACGGGACTGTCTGCGGCACCCAGTTCCTGCCGGATGACCCTGCCGACCACAGGGGAGCCCTATCATGGTCTGTCCAGAAGAGGGACAAAACCTTGGACGAGGCCGGATCCTACGGCTATAGGGTCGAGGTCAGCATCCCCAAGCGTCTGCTGAAGGCCGGTGAAAAGGCCCTCATTCGCTTCGAGGTTCCTGAGGGAGTGGACGGAGGCCTGGCGATTTATGGCAAGGATGCCGGTCATTATCCTCTGGATCCCACTCTGATTCTCCGTTAATGGATTGCTCTGTTTGCGACGCCAACAGAAGAGATCGCCTCGGAATGTACTTAAAAAGCCACCCTGGAGAGGGTGGCTTTGAAGTTAATCTTTAACGGGACGGATGGAACATCCGACAAAACGGGATAAGTTGAACGTTTGCGTACTCAAATAGAGATGGACGTAACCCTTCCCCATCCTGTCTTCGCTGGGGCAAAGCTGTCAATAAGTGGCTGGCAAGCGTCCTTGACGCAGTAGTCGGTATGCACCCTTTGCCCGGGTGTCCCAGGTAATCCTGGGTGGGGGAGTATACAAGAAATGGGGTCCCGATCAGTAGTGGGGCCCCTCGTAATCCATCAATTCCCCTGGCGTACACTCCAGCTCCTCGCAAAGACGGTTCATCGTACTTATCCGGATTGCCTGGACATTGCCCTCAAGGAGGGCCAAGGAGGGCCCTGTGGTCCTTTTCGGACAATTCCGTCTGCTCTGACAGTTCCGATATGGACATATGTTTATCTTTAAGCAATTTGTCAAGCCTGAATATTATCATGGTACGTTCAATTTAAGTATTTACACAGGGCAGGACACACAATTATTATGCGAGTGCAGTGTATCGAAACATTTGCAATACATTTATGGAACATAATGTATCGTAGTTTTCGGATAATGTCCTTACCTTTGTGAAACTATATGTATCATATCAAAACAGATAAAAGGACTGGGGCATCCGTTGCGAAAATTTGCGACGGTCTTGGGGCATGCATGCGCGAAAAGTCCTTCTCCAAAATCAGCGTGGCGGAAATTGCCGATGCCGCCGGTGTGAGCAGGGCCACCTTCTACAGGAGCTTTGACACGCCGCACGATATTCTTGTCTATCTTTGTGACAAGCTCGTGGGTGAACTCGTGCTCTCTCTTCCACTCGCTGATTCCTCTGATAGGAATCAGTTGCTTCTGAGAACTTTGGAGTATCTGACCGACCATGCCGATGAAATCACCGTTGTCTTCAATGCAGGACGCACGGACCTGCTGCAAAAGGCATTGGAACCATATGCGCATCAGTTGGTGCAACCTGCCGCCAAACAGCTTTCCGCAAGAGAGCTGGATTATTTCAGGATATCCGCAATTACCCGCCTTCTTGGGATCTTCCATGTCTGGAATTTTCACGGCAGGGTGGAAAGCCCAAGCGAAATCATGCGTATCTTAAAGCAAATAGACTCAAACTGAAAATAATGTACATGAGTTCCATTCTGCCGGACAGGGCCCATAACGTGAAATGGGAAACAGGCACACTCGTTCTCGGGGATTCCCGTGCCGGGACCCAGGGAAGCTCCACATCCGGAGAATGGATAACAGGGATTCATCGCACAAGGCATATTTGAAAATGACAGGAATACCTTTCGTACCTGAATCCTACCTCTTGTCGCTCCTCCTCCTTCTGGGATGTATGGGGGGCAGCCATGTCCTTTGGGGGAATCCAATCTACGGAGCAGTCTCGTTTATGCTGTGCAGCATCATTTTTACCCTTCTTGTCCACCGCAAAGGGGACAGGGGATTTCACAGCCTTGCTTCATACCGGGTTTTCTCCAATATGGTGTTCTATGCCATTCTCGCCCTGAACCTTGGGGGACTGATGTGCCTGTGCCACGAGCTGGCGCCATTCACACAATCCGCCATGCCCGATTATCTGGCGGCCGGGGCATGGATTCTTATGGTCGCAGCAGCCGAATGGGGGTGCAACCTTTTGTTGTCCAAGCGCAAGATAGCGATCGGATTCGGGTCATTCCTGTCCGGTGCCTTGATATGGATTGCCTCCGACTGGTTCATATTCCATACATCGAAAGCCCTCTTCCAGGTCCTGTGGACATTTTTATGGGGAATCGGCATCGCTTTGGTGTCGGCGGGGTTGCGATATTTTGCCGATGCATTCGAGGCGGTCGGTGTGCTGGAAGGAGGAAAAACCAGGGAATCCCTCGAGCAAAGCAACCATGCGGTGATGCGCTCGGCCTCGCTTGTGTCATCCTTGGTCATGATAGCGGTGTTGCTTCTTTGGATCGGCATCCTGCCATCTGCAGAGGACGGGCAGTTCCCCCTCATCCTGAGGATCCTCCAGATCCAGCTGCCGCTCATTCCGATGATCATCGCTGTTTTTGCCGCACTCAATCAGCCTCTTGATGCGCGCAGCTATGAGAAACTCATGAACTATCTGGACGGTGGCGAAGGCGACCCAAGGGTCAGGGAAAATCTCATGGTCCTGTTCGTCCGCAAATATCGCGTCCGCTATGTCATCCGCATCCTGTCTTCGATTGTCCGTCCTTTTTTGAGGTTGAAGGTGTCAGGGGAGGAAAACCTCAAGAGGGGAGAGTATCCGTCGGTTTTTGTTTGCAACCACGGGTTCATCTATGGACCGATTTCGGCGGTGGTATACCTGCCGACATATTTCCGGCCATGGATCCACGATGCAATGCTGGACAAGGAAAAGACCGCCGTCGAACTGGCCTTTTCCTTTCCCCGCTTGCCCCGGGCCGCTATCCGCGCCATGGCATCCCTGGTATGCAAAGTGCTCAATTCCTGCGACCCCATTCCCGTCGTGCGGGGCAATTCCCGGGATGTGATGACCACCCTGCACGCAAGCCTCGATGCCTTGGCGGAAGGGGACAATCTGCTGATATTCCCGGAACTCCCGAACTCAAGGACACGGGATGGGAAAGCTGGAGCGGGGGAGGAGGAAGAGGGATCCAATTTGCGCAATTTCTTCACCGGCTTCGCTCATATCGGGAAAATGTACTTTGAGAAGACGGGGCAGAGCCTGCTTTTCTATCCTCTGTATACCGATGCCACCCGGAGGGAATTCAGGATAGGGGAGCCTGTCAGGTATGACCCTACGCTTCCTTCCCGTGAAAGCAAGACTGCCATCGCTGAGGAGCTGCATTCAAGAATGGTTGACCTGAAGGGGGAACCTATGGCTCAGCGGCCCCAAGCGCTTCACGTCTATACTGTCCCGGAGTCATTCCGGTCAGGCGTTTATAGAATCTGGCAAAATGCGCCGGGGCGGGGAAATTGAGCCTGTCGGAGATTTCAGCGGAAGTCAGGTCGGTATGGCCAAGGAGGATTTTAGCCCTTGAAAGAAGGGCTTCGTCTATCCAGGAACTGGCCGTGCGGCCACTCGCTGCGGTAACCAAATTGCTCAGATGCTCCCGGCTGATGCCGATTTCCTTTGCATAGAAGACGACGCCGTGATGCTCGGTGCAGTGGGCGTTCACCATGGAAATGAACTCGTTGAAGATGCTCATCCCCCTCGTCGGGAGGACCGCTTTCCTTGATTCCCTGGAGAGAAGAAGTGATCGCAGCAACTCCAGAAGTGATTTGCAGCATCCGCGGATAGCCTCGTCGGAGAGTGTATCGGCATGCAGCAGCGCCCACAGTCCCTCCGAAAGGTAATCGTAGGCAGCCCTGTCCGCCTCGGAAAGATGGAGGGTGAAATCCTCCATCCTGTGAAGGAACATGGGAGGGACCTGGCCCCGCATCACTTCCGAGACAAAAGTCGGGCTCATTTGGATCATTCGCATATCAAAGTCCAGGCTGTGGCTTTCCTGGGCCATGATGCTGTCCGGGGTGATTACCATCAGGTCCCCCTTTTCATAGTGCCTGGAAAGAAGGTTGACGCTTATGTCCACGCTTCCGCCCGTCAGAATCGCAATATGCAGATTCCTCAGCTGGAAGGGGTCTCCTGAACCGAACTGGGCGCTATACCCCTCTCCGAGGCCACGGGTCTGGATGAGGCGTTCACTTACATACTGCCTCTGGTTGTCCGATCTGTTTCCCTGCCAGAAACTGTCGGTCAGAGCTATTACGGTCTGGGTGTTGTTGGTCTCCATATCAATGCAAAGATATAACAATAATTTCACAAAATGGTAATTCTTTCCTTTGTGATGGTAACAGCAATCCCGCTCGAACCACCTACCTTTGCACTTGTTATGAAAGCACTTGATACAATACTCATGGCAGGGATTGTCGCACTTGCCGTCGCCTGCACTGATAAAAACACGAAAGAAATGGATTTCAGCACCCTTCCGCTTATCACCGTCGAAGAACATTACACCGCCCAGGAGATAATCGACGCCAATTCAAAATATGCCTCCCTGAAGCCCAGGCCGACGGGGAAGATGGCCGAGGCAATGGCCTTCTTCGCCGGCCGTCGCCTCATCGGGGAGGATCTCCTGGATACCGAAGGCAAGCGCCTTGGCCACATGGACAGCCTAGGCATCGGTATGCAGATTCTCTCTTACACTGCTCCCATAGACAATACGGTCCCCGCCCAGGAGGCAGTTCAGTTGGCCCGCCGTGCCAATGACATCCTCGCCGAGCGGGTAAAGGAACATCCCGACCGTTTCAGGGCGATGG
The DNA here is from genome assembly GCA_905235445.1 of uncultured Bacteroidales bacterium. GTDB lineage: Bacteria > Bacteroidota > Bacteroidia > Bacteroidales > UBA932 > Cryptobacteroides. The sequence continues at coordinate 214 of CAJOLJ010000148.1, read as the reverse complement.
CCACGCTGCCCATGGCGGACCCCGAGGCTGCAGCGGCAGAACTGGAGCGCTGCGTGAAGGAACTGGGATTCGTGGGTGTGCTGCTCACCGGGCAGTACAACGGACGCTTCTATGATGAACCGGAGTTCTTCCCCATCTTTGAGAAGGCTGCTCAGTTGGACATCCCCGTCTATTGGCATCCGGACTTCGTGAACAGTGATATCATCGACTACTA
>CAJOLJ010000147.1 GCA_905235445.1 uncultured Bacteroidales bacterium | reverse complement strand
TTCGTCTTGTCGCCGTCAAGTTCGCTGACGATGGAAGAGACGGTCGCTTCCACATTGTTTCTTCTCTTCTTCTCGCTCCCAGGCGAGTGCCTGTAGCTTTCCCTGACGATTGCATTTTCAATGTCGGTCTCTGTCATTGTCCGGTACTTGGGTTTCCCGCCATTGTTGGTGCCGTACTGATACTTGAACTTGGCTTCACCACTTTTATCCCTGATATTCACCGGGATAAGTGGTACGACTTCTCCCGTAGCCGCGCGGGTCACGACGGGATTGCCATCTGCCCCTCTCGTGAAAGCATGGGTGGGAACGGCACCCGTGAGGGCCGTGAAACAAGGTGATATCTTACCGTCCCCGAAGGCGACATTCTCAATGCTCCAGTATCCGCCGTCCTGATAACTCTTACTTGCAAGGTTGCCGGTCACATTTCTGTTTGAGTGTGGCGTTTATCCTGGCAACGCCAAGCCCACCCCAGCAGGCGAGTCGGGGTGGGCAACCTGTGGATGGTGATGCATAATCTATGCAAAAAGCCAAGCTAAGGATTAATGAGTGGCACTGGGAGGCCTACTTTTTAAGAAGCTTCACTATGGCATATGACTGCCCGGGCATGGAGATGGATATCTTTCCGCTTTTCCTGTCATGATCCATCTTGAAGGAATCCCCCATAAGGAGCTTTGTCTTCCTGAAGGGAACGTTCACTTCAAAAGTGGCATCGGAGGGTTCGGAGCGGGGATTGAGCATCACCAGGACGGTCTCTTCCCCCGCAGCCCTGGCATACACAAAAGGATAGGCGTTGCGTTCCGCATACAGAGGGACGAACTCCGCATATGCCGAAAGCGCCTTCTCGCTATGACGGAGGGCGATTAGCTGCCTTGTCTTGTTGAGCAGTGAGTTCGGATCCCCTTCCTGGACATCGACGGTCGGGGCATCGTCCGAAGGATCGACCGGCAGGTACAGTTTCCCGGGATCGTCCACGTCCGAGAACCCGAGGTTCTTCCCCCTGGCCCACTGCATCGGGGTCCTCGCCCCGTTACGGGGCTGGTAGGCTCCTTCGACCTGTGGCCAGGAACCGGGGAGCTGCCTCATTCCTATCTCGTTGCCGTAGTAGAGGAACGGGACACCCGGAAGGGTGAAGCCGAAGGCATAGATGATTTCCAGGTCCTTGGCACTTCGCCTGTTCCCCAGACGGGCATTGTCATGGTTCCCCAGCGGGATGCTTATGTAGCCCTTGCCCTTGGTCTTGTCGTACTGGCCCATGTAGCTTGCGAGGAAGTCCGTTATGTTTCCCATCCCCTCGGCATCGAAGTAACTGTGACCCTCGCTAACCCCGTTCAGTATCCTCCAGCTTTCCTTCTGGAAGAGGTCATCGTAGCCCCTGAACCAGTGGAAGAAGTCCACGTCGAAGCAGTTGTCCAGAGCCTCGGAGGGGCCGGACCATTCCGCCACCATGAAGCTTCCCGGATACTCCACTGCGAGAAGCTCCCTGATTTCCCGCCAGAAGAGTTTGGTGGCATTCTCGTTCGTGTTGTAGAACTGCTCGTTCCCCCGCCTTGCAGAGGTTTTCACGAGGGCACCGGCCATGTCCGCCCTGAACCCGTCGGCCCCCATGTCCATCCAGAAGCGGAGCACGTCCTTGAGGTCCTCCCTCATGGCCAGGACGTCGGGATGGTTCACAGGGAGCTGCCAGGGCTGGGAGGGGTCGGGATTCGCGAATCCGAAATTCAGTGCAGGCTGGCACCAGTAGAAATTTCTCATGAACTGCCCGTTCCTCTGACCGTAACCCTTTATGAACTGTCCCGCGAACTCCCTGGGCGGGTCCACCCAATTGGTCTCGGTCCAGATGTAGTAGTTGGAGTATTTGTTCTTTTCCTGCTTTGCGGAAGCGACGAACCAGGGATGGTCGATGGCGGTGTAGCTGATGACATAGTCGAAGAGGACTTTGAGGCCTCTTTTGTGTGCCTCCTCGAAGAGCCTCCTCGCATCTTCGTTCGTCCCGTAACGGGGTGCCACCTTGCAGTAGTCCCGCACATCGTATCCGGCATCGTTGAAGGGGGAATCGAAGAAGGGATTGAGCCAGATGCCGTCCACACCCAGGCTCTTGACGTAATCAAGCTTGCTTATTATTCCCTGCAGGTCCCCTATCCCGTCCCCGTCGGAGTCGCAGAAGGTCTGGGGATAGATCTGGTAGAAGACAGGGTTACGGGCCCAATCAGGGACAGGAGGAAGGGTGTACTCCCCCGTTATTGTCTGCGCATGAAGTGACGATGCCCCAAGAAGGAGAAAAGCCAGAAATGATAACACGAAGAGATGATGTGCTCTATTCATGATGATGGTTCGATATGATTTAGTGTCGGTTTTCCTTTTCGGGAGGCTATCCTGGGTGAGTGCTGCCTATGCCGGTCGGACAGAGGGAGCGGCGAGGGGACAGCATCCCTTCAAGGGGCAAGATAGCAATTATTCCTTCAGTTCATGGCATAGATATGTTTCGAGTAGGGGTAGCGGATAGTTCATGGGATTGCCGACGTCCCTTCGGAAGGGACTGTTGTTGCGCCGTGGAGGCCCTTTCAGGAACAGGGATGGGGCAGCCCTGTTCATTATTTTACCCGCATAAGGCAGTTTTCAGAAATATTATTCGCAAATTTGCTACGATATCCTGAATTTCGGAAATTCAATACACCATCCATAATCTATGACACTTATCGACAGCATCATCGCACGTGCGAAATCCAATAAGCAGCGCATCGTGCTCCCCGAATCTCTGGAAGAGAGAACCATCACGGCGGCAGACCGCGCCCTTGCGGACGACATCGCCGACATCATCCTCATCGGAAATGAGCAGAAGATCCTCGAGTACGCAGACAGTCTTGGCCTAAAGAACATCCACAAAGCCACCATCATCGACCCCGAGACCAGCGAGAAGACCGAAGAGTACGCCCAGCTTCTTTTCCAGCTCCGCCAGAAAAAGGGCATGACCCTGGAGAAAGCCCGCGTCCAGGTTCTTGATCCCCTCTATTTCGGATGTCTCATCATCAAGAGCGGGGATGCGGACGGACAGATCAGCGGTGCCCTCTCCACCACCGGGGAGACCCTTCGTCCCGCCCTCCAGATAATCAAGTGCGCCCCCGGCATCACCTGCGTCAGCGGTGCCATGCTCATGATCACCAAGACTCCCCAGTACGGTGAGAACGGCGTGCTCGTCATAGGGGATGTCGCTGTCACCCCCATGCCGGACGCGAACCAGCTTGCCCAGATAGCCGTCTGCACAGCCCAGACCGCAAAGAGCGTAGCGGGCTTCACGGATCCCAGGGTGGCCATGCTCTCCTTCTCCACCAAGGGCAGCGCCAAGCATGAGGTCGTGGACAAGGTCGTCGAAGCCACCCGTCTCGCTTCCGAACTGGATCCCGCCCTCAAGATCGACGGGGAACTCCAGGCCGATGCGGCACTCGTTCCTTCGGTAGGAAAGAAGAAGGCTCCCGGCTCCGAAATCGCAGGCAACGCCAACGTGCTCGTATTCCCTTGCCTCGAGGTGGGCAACATCGCCTACAAACTCATCCAGAGGCTCGGCGAGGCCGATGCCATAGGACCCATCCTCCAGGGTATCGCACGTCCGGTCAATGACCTTAGCCGCGGCTGCTCCGTGGATGACATCTACAAGATGGTAGCCATCACTGCCTGCCAGGCAATGGATGCTAAATAGTTCCTCCAGGAAAATCCAAAGTGAAAAGCCCCCGGGAAGAGAGCGACAGCCTCTTTCCGGGGTTTCTTTAATCCGAAATGATGCAACCGTACGGAGGAATGCAGTTGTACTCTACTTCCGACACCAAAGTTCAGGCTCAGATTTTAAGTATTCACACAATTTGACTAATTTTGTGAGTTTTATGGTTCTTCCTCAAAATAAGCATTGGCGACGGTGGAAGGGCCCTCAAAAGGAATTGGCATGAACGAATCAAGATTCAACGTGGCGGGCTTCACTTTCTGCGTAAAGGACCCCTGCAACATCCTTCCCGGGATCCCCGGGAATTATCGCCCTTTCCTGCTTACCGATGAGCAGGCGGGCTCCGTTCCCATTTTCACCCTGGAGATGGTGGAGGGGTTCACCCCCAGGGATGACAGGGAGGAACTGTACGTGGACCAGGCCGAGGATGATGACATGCCGCTTCTGAACCTGTACTCCCACAGTGAAGGGTACATGGTGGAGATGGCCCCATTGAAGAGCGTCCCCGTGTGCGGATGGCTGGACATGTCCAAGGACTTTACCCGGGGCAAGCTATACGTAAGCAAGGATCCACGTTTCGCCCTGGATAACTCCCTCATGCTCCTGTTCGCCTTCTCCACCGCATGCAAGGGTGCCCTGGAAATGCACTCTTCGGTTGTCATGCACGGGGGACGTGGGTACATGTTCCTCGGAAAGAGCGGAACAGGGAAGAGCACCCACAGCAGCCTGTGGCTCAAAAATATACCCGATACCGAACTTCTCAATGACGACAACCCCATCATAAGGTGCATGCCCGATGGTTCAGTCCATGTGTTCGGCTCCCCTTGGAGCGGGAAGACTCCCTGCTACAAGTCCAAGGACGTTCCCATAGGGGCAATCGTCAGGATACGTCAGGCCCCCTTCAATGAGATACACAGGCTGGGAATCACCCAGGCCTATTCCTCAATTTTCTCTTCCGCATCGGGGTTCCGTCCCATAAAGGGGATGGCCGACGGCCTTCATGAAAGCATAGCCACCGTAGTGAGCAAGGTCCCTTGCTTCACCCTTGACTGCCTGCCCGACAATGATGCGGCCCTGGTGTGCCACAAAAGCGTTACCCTGAAGGACGATGAGTGAGAAGGGGAAGAGACCCATCGGGGACGAGGAAATCTTCGCTGAGATGAAAAGACTCCTTGATGGAGGAAGCGAGGTGATTTTCACCCCGAAAGGTCTCAGCATGCTTCCATTCATCCGTGGCGGGAAGGATAGCGTAGCACTGCACAAGGTCCCTCCCGGGGAAATCCAGGTCGGGGACGTGGTCCTGGCCGAGATTCCCCCGAAAAGGAACAAGGTCATGCACCGCGTCTTCAAACGGGAGGGCGATGAGCTCACCCTCATGGGTGACGGTAACATCCGGGGAACGGAGAGCTGCAGCGTGAACGATGTCATGGGAAAGGTTACGGACGTACTTCCCTGCAAGGACCCCTCCAGGCGACGTCCCCTCGGGAAAGGCAAGCTATGGAAAGCCCTGCTTCCCTTCAGGAGGTACATCCTCGCCATTTACCGCCGCCTCCCATGGATTCATATTTCAGGATATACGGTACAGTAG
>CAJOLJ010000146.1 GCA_905235445.1 uncultured Bacteroidales bacterium | reverse complement strand
CAAATCAGGTTCATAGATGACTTCTACCCCCAGTGGAATTACATAATATCACCTCGCAAAACGAGACAAATTGTACCAAGTTAATTTTAAGGCTTCACTAAGTACTAGATCTTTCATGATAAGTGAATGGTAATTGTTGTGATTGATTGTCAATACAGTGGGTCTCCAGCAAGAAAAATGCCTACCCATCTCTTTTCTTTCACTTTTTGCAATCCTTCCCTAAGTGTCCCCTTTTTTCCAGACATTGCTGTAAAGCCATTTTAAAACAGTAACTTTGCACAGGGGAGAGTGGGAGTTTTCATGGGAAAACGTCACTTCCCCTCCGACAAAAACATACCCACCTGACAAATATAGTTTCTATGGCAAAACGCATCTGGACCCTTATCCTGGCAGCGGTGCTGCTCACTTCCTGTGGACTTGGACACAACGTTGTCAAACAGCCCGACCTGCTTGACCAGATACAGGAAAGAGGGTATGTGACCGTAGGCTCAACAGGAGACTACCGTCCCCTTTCATGGCTGAATCCCGAGACGGGATGCTACGAGGGACTGGACGCGGACCTTACGGAAATACTCGCACAGGAACTCGGAGTGGAACTTCGCTACTACCACACATCCTGGCCCACCATCAATACGGACGCCCTCGACCCGGAGAAATTCGACCTGGCATGCTGCGGGATAACCATCTCCGCCAAGAGGCTCGAGACCCTGGCAATGTCGGACCCCTACCTCGACAACGGCAAGACGATTCTGTGCAGGGTCGAGGATGCCGGGCGTTTCACCTCCCTCGAAAGCCTGAACCAAAGTGACGTCAGGGTAATGGTAAACCCCGGCGGACTGAATGAACAGTTCGCCAGGGAAAATCTCACCAATGCCCAGATCATCGTCTACGACCGGAACGAGGAGATACCTTCACGAATAGCCGAGGGCCTGGCCGACGTGATGATAACCGAGATTGTCGAGGCTCCGTACTATGTCAGGACCGACCCAAGGCTTGCCGCTCCTCTTCTGGCCCATCCTTTCACGAACGGGAAAATCGGATTCCTGATGAGAAAGGACTGCCCCAGGCTGCTGGAGGAGGTGAACTCCGTCATAAAGAAGGTCAAATCGGACGGTCGGCTGGAGGCCCTGAAAGAGAAATACCTGTAGGGGCACCGGATGATCTTCGGGCAGGGATGCCCGTCCCCGGTTACTTGGCGTAGCCTACGGGATTGTTAAGGAGCGGGTACTGGGTGTCATCAAGGCCGAGAAGTTCCTTGACGGCAGGTGTGTCCATGGACATGCGAGGACGTGTTACCCATCCCATGGAAGCACAGAACATGTTGACATTCTCACTGACGATGCCCGCATCGACACCCATGACAAGCCTCGAACGCTCGTCGTCGCCTCCGAATTTCTTCCCGTCCGCCACGATAAGAAGAACGACGGGTGCGGTCTTGACCCAGCCCTGCCTTCCTGCGATGATATCCCTGTGGTCACCGGAAACGACCGGATGAAGTACGTTGCTCTCGTTCAGATACTCGCACACACCCTTTTCCGTAAACACAAAGACACGGATTTCCTGATGGTTGCTGGCCGTCGGGGATGTCAGTTTACCGTTCTCGCGATTGACTCCGATGGCCGAAAAAAGCAGATTGGAAAGGTCCTGGTCGCTGAGCATCCGGGAGCTGAACTCAGTTCCCGAGGCACGGTTCCAAAGCGTCTCGAGGATGGTTTTGCCTCCCGTCTTCTCGGGAGCGGGCAAGGAAATGTCCTGGGCGGAGCACGCAATAGTTCCGAGGAGAACTACAGTCAAGAATAAAGATACCTTTTTCATATTCATTTGGTTTTAAACTGTTTATTTAAGATATAAGGCAACCCTGAAGGCCACGTTCGGGTGGTGGCTGCTGCCTGGAAGGGGGTCGCGTATGGCCGCCGGGGCCATGTCTCCCTCACAGCCATATCCCATGATGCTGTTGCCTCCCCCACGCATTACGTAGCTGTAGGAGCGGTAGCGTTCCTGGGTCCATTCCCAGTTGTTGCCTGCGATGTCATAGATGTTGTTGGCCTTCGCCTGTTCATATACACCAGTGTACCTGATGGATGAATTGCGGACGAAGCGGCTGTTGGAGTAGTTGCCCCAAGAGGAGCTGTCAGTGGCGACTTCCCTCCTGGTCTTCGCCCCGGAATCGATCAGCCATTGGAGCATAGTGTCCCAATTGACTCCCCATGGGAAGAATCCCTGCACGGTGGGGTTGTCCCGGTACAGGTTCTGGCAGGCCCTGGTGGCGTCCTGCGGGGAAAACCGCACCCAGATGCGCCCAGGCTGCTCCGGGGTCACTCTCTTGCTGGCTGGACAGTAGTCCTCCGGGCCATTGCCACCTCCGTAGCTTGCCTCGAACCTTCCCATATAGAACCCGCCGTACTTGGCGACGCTCCTCTCCATATTACGGTATTCGGGGAGGGACGTCTCGTCCTTGTAGGCCGATATCGGATTGCCGTACATGTCGCAGTGGAAATCCCTCTGCATGAGCGCAGTCCTGTCCGTGGGAATCCACACGAACTCGCTGCCGTCCGGGCCGATTACGACCAGCCCGCCGCCAATGAGGCGTTCGTCATCTTTTTCCGATACCGTGAATCCGGCGGGGATGTAAGCCTTCTGTCCGTTCGCATCGACGAAGACGGTCACCGTGCTTTCGGACTTTGCTGCCGCAAATAAGGATGTCATTGAAAGGACAATGTTTGAAGCGATAATTGCGTTAAGTGTTCCCATGCTTGTCATTTCAGGTGAAGCCCGACCCTGAAGCACACGTTCGGGTGGTGGTTGTTGCCGGGAAGGGGGTCGCGGATGGCTGCAGGGTAACGGCTGCCTGGACAGGCGCCGCCCATGAGGTTGTAGCCGCCGCTGCGCATCACATAGTTGGAGCCGTTGCGCTCCTGGGTCCATTCCCAGTTGTTGCCGGCGAGGTCGTAGATATTGTTCGCCTTGGCCTGGTCGTAGGCTCCGGTGTAGTTGCCACGGGCACTGGGGGAGAATGAGTCATCGGAGTAGTTGCCCCAGGAAGTGCTGTTCGAAGCCACCTCCGAGTAGGTTTTGCAGCCACTGTCCACAAGCCACTGAAGGGTGGTGTCCCAGTTGGCGCCCCACAGGAAGAAGCCCTGGACGGTGGAATTGCCCTTGTAGAGGTTCGCGCAGGCCACTGTTGCATCCTGGGGGGAGAACTGCACCCAGATGCGACCCGACTGGCTGGAAGTGACGGGTTTGCTTGCGGGGACATAGTCGTTGAGGCTGGTGCCGGAGCCGAAGCTTGCCTCGTAGCGGCCTATGTAGAAGCCGCCGTAGGTAGCAACGCTCTGGGCCATAGCCTGATAGGAGGCCAGGGAGGTCTCGTCGGAGTAGCCGCTAAGAGAACCGCTGCCGGAAAAATAGCTGCCAAAGTCGCGCATTTTCAGAGGAGTTGCCTTAGTGGGGACCCAGACATATTCGCTGCCGTCGGGCCCGATCACGACAAGTCCGCTGCGGATGACTCTCTCGCCCTGCTTGCCGGACACTGAGAAATTTGCCGGGATGTAGGCGACATCCCCGTTGGAATCAGTGTATCTTGTGACACTCGGCGACGGGATCTGGCCCTCCCCGCCCTCGCCCTGTCCATTGTTCCCGGAAGGGTCCTGTCCTTCCTCGTCATCCCCGGAAGGATCCGTGATCTCCTGCTCGGGAAGGACCGGGTCCAACGCCTCGGGAGAGCAGCACCAAACCAGGGCAAGGAGCGGCACATAAAGTAAAAATCTCTTTTTCATTCGTTTCCACTTTTTCATTTTACATCCTTCAGGAAGAGGGAGACTTCAGTGAGGAATTCCTCCTGCTGAGCCTCGGTCATGAATACATGCCCCGCACCGTCGATCACATGCAGCCGGGCATCCTTGAATATGCCGACGGCCTCCTCGGAGCCGCCAAGCGACACCACCCTGTCCTTGTTCCCGTGGACAAGGAGCACAGGGCATTTGACGGAGCGCATATCCGCCCGGTAGTCATAGTCGTACATGTCGAGAATGTACCTCTTGCCTATGGTGATCATCCCCCGGTCATCGCTTTCGGGAAGATCCTTCAGGTCCGGATAACGGCGGTGAAGGTCCTCGGGCAGATAGAAGGCAGGATACAGGAGCACCATGGCGGAGACCCACTCGGGATGACGTGCCGCGACGATGGTGGCGACACCCCCTCCCTGGCTTCCTCCTGCGAGGATGATATTCTTCCCGTCGACGAAATCCCAGCCGCGGACTTCCGTCATGACAGCTTCCAGGTCCGACACCTCCGTGAGGACGGACATATCCGTAGTCTTGCCGTCGCTGCGGCTGCGCTCCCCGCCACCGCAGAAGTCGAATGTCACGACTGCGTAGCCTTCCCTGGCCCAGCGGTTAGCATAGTTCACCCACCAGGGGCGCATGCCGTCGCTTCCAAGTTCGTGGGAGCAGACGATAAGGGGCATTTTCCCGTTTCCCGAAGGCTTGTAAAGGGTACCCCTGACAATCTTGCCGGACTCGGGACTCAGGACCTCGATATCCTCCGTGTCTATACCGTACAGGTAACTGTTGAACTCATCATACAGCATCTTCACATCCTGGGGCCTATCAGTACCGGGCAGGTCATCCGATTCGGTTCCCCCTGCGCTGATCCTGCTGTAGGCGAGCCAGCGGTAAGACTGGCGGAGGGACATGGCGAAATGTGTGTCAATATGAAGGTCGGTACCGGGAATGGCCGGGGAGATCTGGTCGCCCTCGAACAGGGTGGCAAGTTCCCTTATGCGCCACTCCCCTTCCCGCTTCTCCACCTTGTACAGAAGGCGCATATAGGATGTGAGGATCGCCTCGTTCTCACCGAGCATCACGCTGCGAACCGTCGTGGAGGGATACTCCACGAAGGCGCGGTCCCCCTCCTGGTGAATCAGGGGGCTTGCACTGCGGTTCACCGAGAGCAGGTCATGGCGCATTTCCACGGGAGACTGCCCCACAAAGGTATCGACGCCCCCTTTCTGCCAGCTGGTGCGGATAGTGGCATCGTCCCAGAAGCAGCCCCGGTGCTGTTCACTGCGTCCGCCGGCCCTGTACATGCGCTCTCCCACGATAAGGTTGGAGATGGCATTATAGTCATCGCAGGGGCCGTTGTGCACACAGGCCATGGCCAAAGGCAGAGTCATGATGGCAATAAGGATTCTTTTCATTTCAGTTTGAAGATTTGCTCGGCATTCCCGCGGGCTATGGCGTATTTCTGCTCCGCTGTGAGGTCTGCCTTGTCCAGGAAGAAACGCAGGGGCTCGTTCTGGATATAGGGATAGTCCTCGCTCCAGATGATGTGCTCAGGACCGACGAGTTTCACGAAATAGTCCAGCTGCATCTCCGACATGATGCCGGAAGGCGTGTACCAGATATTCTCCTTGTAGTAATCGGAAACTTTCTTCTTGAGTCCGGTCTTTTCCTGGTCCAGCATATAGTCCATCCGCTCCAGGAAGGCGGGGATGTCCTCACCC
>CAJOLJ010000145.1 GCA_905235445.1 uncultured Bacteroidales bacterium | reverse complement strand
CAACTTCCCTTGGCCAAACCCAACCGATTCCCAAAAAGCCAAGATTGAAAAGACAGCCCAGGCTATCCTCGATGCCCGTGCCCTGTATCCGGGTTCTTCCTTGGCTGACCTCTATGACGAGCTCACAATGCCCGTAGAACTTCGTAAAGCCCACCGTGCCAACGATGCCGCAGTCATGGAAGCATACGGATTCCCGAAAGATGCCACGGAAAGCGAGATAGTGGCACGGCTCTTCAAGATGTATCAGGAGCTTACTTCCAAATAGTCCACACTGTTATCCCGGGGAGATTCTTCTCGGGATATATCTTGTGTTGGGGTTTCCTCATCATCCACCAGGATGAGCATTGATGACTGCGACATTCTGCAGGCAATATCCGAAAAGGGCCCACGGCGAGTTGCCATGGGCCCATTCTGTATTTTCTGGATGGTACTTTATTTCTCGATATCCCCGTTTACCGGTTCCTTTGGATCTGCTATCGGAAATATCGGATCGTCAGCTGACGGGACCTGCTTCACATACACATCCCTCTGCGGGAACGGTATCTCGATTCCGTTGGCATTGAGGGTATTGTATATTACCTCGCGGGCTGCCGCCGCGTAACTGTAGTGTGTCTCGACGGTGGTGAACTGCTGGACTATGAGGTCCACGCTATTGTCCCCGAAGCCCTGGAACCTCACTATTATGCCGTTCTCGGGATCCACCACGTCCCTTCCATACTCGTCCTTGACGCATAGGACCTGGAGGGCGTCGATAAGAAGTTTGCGGACCTTTTCGATGTCGCTTCCATACTTTATCCCAACCGGGATCTGCAGCAGCTCATAGGCATGGTTGCGGGTAAGGTTCTTGAAATTCTTGCTGAACAGAGAGCTGTTGGGGAACGCCATGACGGAACCGTCGCCCGCAATGATCTGCGTGCTCTGGTATGTCATGCTCTCGACCCTGCCCCTCACCCCATCACATTCGATGACATCGCCGACCCTGAGGCGTCCGCTCATGAGCTGGATTCCGTAGAAGAAATTGTTCAGCACGTCCTTCAGGGCAAATCCGATACCCGTCGCAAGACCGGTGCTTATGATGGTAATGGCGGAAGTCGGTATCTTCATCAGCACGAACGCCACTACTGCATAGACGCCCCAGCAAAGCAGGGTTATGATGTTGTCGGCAAGGTTGAAATTGATGTCCGTCTCCTTGAACATCTTCCCGTTGGGAAGCTTCGCTATGGCAGCCTTGGTCTTCATGGTCCTGTATAAAGCCTTGATGGCATAAGCTAAGTACCTCGTCACGAAGAACAGGGAGACCACAATGGCGAGCATCTTCCCGGAGAGGCGCACCACCTTCTCCACGTTGATGAAGGGAGTGCTGAAGTACTCGAGCATTATGTCCGCCAGGTCGAAGACCCTTCCCGCCATGAATATGCTGAAGGGGACGGTAAGGACCGCTATGATCGGTATCACGACCATCCTCAGCATGTCATACAGCCAGGACACCTCTATGTAGGAAGCCTTTCCCCGGATTGGGAGATAAGGGTTCTCGGCCCTGTAGTTCTTGAGTCTTCGCGCAATGATCGAGCGGTAGTAGCGGTTCAGGAGGTCGGACACCGCATTTATGGTCAGAATCATGGTGAGCTGGAACTCCCACCAGATGATTACCACGAGGGCGAGCATATTGTACCCCAACCATGCTATGACGCTGGATGCGAACAGCACCACGAAGCTTATCCACATGTACACCTGGTCATACTTCGGCAGGCAGCCCATCTTGCGGAGGTCGGCCCACAGCTGCCAGATGGTGAAGAGGATGAGGATGGGCGGGAATATGACCTGGACGAGCGAGTTCGGGATGAAGATTATCCTGAAGGAAATGACTATGAAGGTTATGAGGATAATGGGAAGGTATACGAGGAGGGCATTCTTCACCTCGTCCCCTTCAAGTCGGATGGCCATGGTGATGAAGATGGCGGCCAGGGTCCAGGCATACTGGAAGAGAAGCCCCCGGGCCATCTTGAGGAAATTGCTGTCGGTAGCGAACCCCAGGGCAAAAATGGTCAACGTGTAAATGGCAATGGACAGGAGCAGAACTATGATGAGGCTGGATTCCTTGACCTTCTCCTTCTTCAGTGACGGGAATATGAACTGGGCGACCCTGAACAGCAGGAACCCGACGAGGGCTGCCGCGAAAATGTACAGGAAGGCCCCGAGCACGAACCACATCACCGAATCGCCCCTCCACTGGCTCTTTACCGTCGAATCATTCGGGTTGCTGTACTTGGTCAGGCAATCCTTCACCGCCTGGTCCTTGAAGGTGCCGAAGGCGGAGAGCACTTCGTGGTAAGGGGTCTGGCCTTCTATGAAGATTTTCTTCTGGACTGACTTGTAACGGTCCTGGGCGTACGTGTAGGCGGCCTTGAGGTGGGCATCGGTCTCTGTGTAATACTCATTGTCCTCGTCCACCCTGAAAAGCATCTCCCAGTACTGGTCCAGTATCTTTTCCGCATAGTACAGGCAACTGTCCCTCTCCGCCTGTCCGGCGGAGTCCAGTTCGTAGGGGTTGTACTCATCTTCCATGAAGGCTGGGAGCACGAGGATGGTATCGAGACTTACCTTGGTGGAGTCGTCCGGGGATACGCTCTCGATGACTATCGGGAGGTCATCGTCCGATTTCTTTTTCCGAACGGTGGGAGGGAGGTTCTTGAGGGTGGAAACGAGCTTCTCGTAACGGTCGGTCTCTATCTCGATGTGGGATACAATATCGTCGTAGGGGAGGCGGTTGGACTGGAAGGAAGTGTACTGCCTCGATGCCTCGTCCAGGGCGTATGTCAGGTCGAAGGTGAAGTCCTGCGGCTGGGAGTAGAGCATCACGGAGATCTCATTGCAGCTCTCGATCAGCGAGACGAGCTGCTGGTGCTGCTTGCCCTCGTTCTCGATGTTCCCTTCGGAACTCTTCACCATGTCCAGATATGCATTGCGAAGTTCGTAATGCAGGACGGAGAGAGTCTTCGAGAGGTCCTTCTCCTTGAAGACACCCCAAAGGGGAGAGCTCACCAGGAGGATAACGCCTATGGCAAGGGAAATTTTACGGAAAAGTATAGGGATTCTGGACTTCATATCGCAGTGTATGGGAATTCTTGATGTGGTGAGCGGGGGACTGCCTTTGCGCCCCCGGTCCTCACAAAGATACAATGAAAATGGGCCATGCCTAACAAAGTTCACTATTTTTTGATAAATTTGCGTGAATATACAAAGTTTTCACCTCCCCCTAGTCCACCTCGCTGCAAGGTTTTCGGCTTTGGGGGCCAAAAAATTACATCCAGATGAAAACAATCAAAATGTACATGATTCCCGGGCTGCTTTTTGTGGTGGCCTCCATTATCGATATCGTTGCGACATCCATCGGAAACCAGGAACTCCATGTCATAGCGAAGCCCTGCCTGATGCCGCTGCTGCTCCTGAGTGCGCTGCTGTACTTCAGGGAGAACGTAACAGTGAAGGTCCGTCCGATACCCCTGCTCCTGACATTCGCCCTGCTTTTCCACACGGGCGGGGACGTGTTCCTCCTGGGAAGCGGCTCCACATTCTTCCTCCTGGGGCTTGCCTCCTTCCTCATCGGGCATTTCTTCTATATTGCCATCGTGTGCAAGGGGCTCAAGAATCTGACCCTGCCCGAGGCTCTCATAGGATGTGGCCTTCCCCTGATTCTCGGTGCCTTCATCGCAGCCATCTTCAAACTCGACTGGCCGATGAATGCGGCGGTGACGGTATATGCCATCACCCTGGTCACCTATCCTTGCCTGGGAATAGTGGGGCTCATGCAGAAGAAAAGGGAATACCGCTATTTCATCTGGGGCGGTCTCCTATTCATCATCTCCGACTCCATCCTTGCCATCAATGAGTTCATGGGGATTGACTTCCCGCTGAGGGGAGGTCTCGTGATGCTCACCTACATCCTGGCCGAGGTGCTCCTTGTAATGGGTGTCGTCAGGGTGGTTCCCAAGCAGAAGTAAAGGGCGCCTTGCCCTGCATCACAGCCGCACAGACAATCAGGGATGCCCCCGCCCGGGAGCATCCCTTTCCTTAAGTGCCTGTCCTGTTTGTGCGTAAATGGCCTTGCCTCAGGCGTACAGAAGTCCGACCACCCATTTCATCAGCCTCTCGGGCAGGAGCCTCGAAAGGACGTAGATAGACCGGTAGTCCAACCTGGGGGTGACGGTCGGCCTCATGCGGCGGCACTTCAGCTGCCTTACGATGGCCCTGCCTATGACATCCGGCGACATTCCGTTCTGCTCGTCCTTTTCCATCTTACCGACCGACCTTTCCATCGTCTCCCGGTAGGCCTCCTCAACGTGGGCGATCTTCTTCCTGGCTGCGGTGAAAGAGGTCTTCGTGTCCCCCGGCAGGATGGAACAGCACTGTATCCCGAAGGGTTTCACCTCCAGGGACAGGGCCCTCGTGAGCATCAGCAGGGCGGCCTTCACCGAGGAGTAGTAGGCCTGGTAGGGGATGGGGATTACGGCTGCGACACTGGTCACGGTTATTATCCTGCCGCACCTCCTTTCCCTCATGTGGGGAAGGACCGCACGGATGGTTTTCATCGTCCCGAAGAAACATGTCTCGAACTGGTAGCGGGCCTCCTCGTCGGAGGTGCACTCGACGGGCCCCCCGATACCGTTGCCGGCATTGCAGACCAGGGAATCGATCCTTCCCTCGGCCTCCAGGATTGCCTTTACACCATCCTCGACGCTTTTTTCGTCATTGATATCCATGACCATCGGAACGATGAGCTGATGGGAGGGAGCCTTCCCGCTTCTGGAGGTGGCATACACTTTCATGCCCTCTTTCGCCAGAAGAAGGGCTGTCGCGGCACCTATCCCGCTGCTGCCTCCGGTGAGGAGGACGACCTGTGTCGTGTCTTTGCTTTCCATATGAAATCCTATGTGCAGTGTGCTTTTTTCAGTCAGGTGGCTCCATTGGAGGGGAGTCATGACAAATTTGGGCTTTTTTATTGAAAAAGCAATATGTTTTTTCTCCGGGGAGGTCCCGGCGAGGTCTTTCCAAAAGAATAACTATCCAGTATTTCGCTTCTTATGTTCAATTTGTAAACAACTGGGATTTGGGGTATTGGTTTTGCAGCATTTATTATAACTGATGCAAATTTAATAACGAGATGACAAATAGTCACATTCAACATAATTTATATGGATACCCAACCAATCGGCAACAACAGGCAGGCAGTTAGAGTCCAGAAATCCATTCTCAATGCCCTTGAGAAGAAGGCTCTCGTGTCAATGGCGAAAAAGCTCCCCAAGTGGGTGACTTCGGACATGCTTACCTTCACAGGAACGGTAGGTTCATTCATAATAGCCCTCGGCTACGCACTGTCAAACTACAACATTGCCTGGCTGTGGCTATCTTCATTCGGGTTCGTGGTGAACTGGTTCGGGGACTCGATGGACGGGACCCTTGCAAGGGTACGCAACCAGCAGAGGCCCAAGTATGGTTTCTTCCTGGAC
>CAJOLJ010000144.1 GCA_905235445.1 uncultured Bacteroidales bacterium | reverse complement strand
AAGAAGGGCCTTCGTGCCGTGGCACGAGCTGACGGCAAGGGAGAGCGCAAACAGCGGCAGCGCCACCCTGCACATGATCATGTTCAAAGCTTTCATGTCTCGAAATTTGGTTTTTCATTCTACATAAATGTCCCTTCACCTAAGCGCTATCCAAGGCTAGGAGGAGGAGGCGGAGGTGGAAGGGGTGGACGGGGGGAGAGGATAACCGCTCGCATTATCGGCGGGAAAGGCGTATATGATTTTTAGGACCCCTATTTTCCGCAGTTCAGTCTTCAGGTCATACACAACTCCCATCCTCAGGTCAGGGTCTGCCACTATCCTGACAGTGGAGCTCCCACTGTGGGCGAAGAGTTCACCGACCCGTGAAATGGGAACTGTCCGGCCATTCATTTCGACGGTGGCATCGGCACTTAGGTTAAGGACCGGGATTTCAGGAAGGCGGGGTTCGTGGGGTCCTTCGGCACTGGGGAGGGCATGGCTGACGCTCTGCGTCGGGACATAGACGGTCTTTGCCTGAAGGCCCAGTCCCAGGCACACCGCAGGGAGCACATACAGCAGCCTCCATCCCCTCGAGGATGGGGACTTTGTCTTTGACATCATGGTAATACGATTCCTCAGCACACTGTGACTGAAAGAGTTGACTACCGAATAGGCACTCAGAGGGGCTGCCTTTGCAAGGAGCAGATACCGATACTCCCTGAGAGGGACCCCGCTACGAAGCACAGCCTCGTCAGCCTCGTACTCATGGATATCGCAGAGGTCCTGACGGAGCATCCAGATGGCTGGGTTGAACCACTGGAAGGCAGCCATTATGTCCACTATGAGAAGTTCCACCGAATGGCCACGGCAGATATGGGCCTTCTCGTGGGCAAGAATCGGGGCATTCGCCCTTTCCCAGTCCCTACGGGAGAGAACAATGTACCGCATCCAGCTGAAAGGATCGATGTCCCTTTCAGTCACTATGATTCTTAGCGCTCCTTCCTTCCTGACTACTTCACCTCCTGCGATTATCCTGAGAGTGGACAGAATCGATATCCCTATCCTTAGCAGGACCGCAGCGACTCCGACCCAGAAAACAACTCCCACAGCTCCCTGCAACCATGCCGCTGCAAAGACGTCATGAAGGGTCTCCCCTATCCCCGAAGACGAGCCGTCCCCGAGGCGGGAGAGCACCCCAGGCGGGGCCATCTCCAGGGGCCTTCGGACAGTGATGGTGCAAAGAGGCAGGACAAAGGACAGCAGCGCACTTCCCACAAGCACCGCCCGGTTAAGGCGGTGGAACGTCTCCTTCCTGAGCAGGAAACGGAAGAAAAGGTAGAAGACCGCAGTGGAGAGGGCTACCTTGCCTTCATATAGCGGGAAGGGCGGCATAATCACTTCTCTTTTTCAATGATTTCTATGAGCTCCCTGAGGTCCTCGACCGATATCTTCTCCTCTTTCACCAGGGCGGATACCGCACTCATGTACGAGTTCCCGAAATATTTGTCGATTATCCCGATGAGGGAGTGCTGCTTGTACTGCTCACGGGTAACCTTAGCATAATACTGATATGTGGGTCCGAAGTCGTTATGGTCGATGAACCCTTCTTCCTGGAGGGTACGGACCTGTGTGGAGAGAGTGCTGAAATGAGGCTTGGGATCGGGATACAGTTCGCGAAGTTCCCTCACGAACATGGGTCCCCGGTCCCAGAAATGATTCATTATGACTTCTTCTTTCTTTGTGAGTCTTTTCATCATGGCAGTGAATGGGTGGGTGTCTTTGACGCAAAGATAACTAAAAGTTTTAGCTATGCAACTATATTCTTTTAGTTTTACGCCTATTTTCTTTAGCCAATTCCGTTTTCACCCATTTGGGATGCGGCAGTTTGTGTTCCTTGTGCAAAAGAAAGCCTTTCACCCGGGGGCGAGGCCGTACCGGATGAAAGGCTGGGGCATTCCTCCCCCGTGAAGGAGGAAATCACTCTACTGAGGATCCTATTTTTCGAACTGGTTGCAGCGGGAGAGATAGTATTCCCTGACCTCTGACCAGTTGTAGTACGGGAATTTATCCGACGCAAGCGGAAGGGTGGCCTCCGAACCGTTCAGCAGGCATTTGACGAGAATGGGGTCCGAAGCTTTCCTCCCCTTGTAGAATACGAGCTGGATGTTGCAGGCCTTGCAGGTCTCCCAGTTCTGGTAGCAGTACTTGACATCATAGGGATCCTCGGGGTCGAGGCTTGCACCGTTGATTCCCATGAGGACGGTCAGGGGACCTATGCAGCTGTCGTGGCCGAAGCGGAGGTCCGCCCTGTGGTCGCTCCTGCCACTGAGGACGTCATCGGCTTTCAGTATGATGTCCCTGAGTATGGGTATCATCTTGTTCTGGTCCCCGAACACCCAGGAATATGAACCGAGGTTCGAGCTCTCCCAACGCCGGAGGATGTCCTCATCCGTAATGAGGTTCCCGAGGAGTCCCTCATGCTGGATGCTGGGAAGGGAGGTGTACAGGCTCACAAGGTTGTCAACGATATGGCGGGGACGTCCGGGAAGGCCCTGGGTGGAAGTGAAAAACCTGGAAAGGATGGTCTGATAGATAGTCGTATCGGACTGGAAAGATGAGCGGTTCTTCTCGTAGCGGGGTCTCACGGAAGGATAGTCATGCTTGATGGGGTTCTCCTTGTCCGTGGGAACGACCCCGTCCAGGGTGAAACGGGATGACTGTTCCCTGATTTCAATCTTGGGATTGCACTGGACGAGTTCCTGGCAGAATGCGGACATGCTGATGACGCACCTGCCGGAGAGGGAGGATATGGCCGAGACATTGCCGCCCCCCTTGAACACCTCCGGGAAACGGTTGTACATGGTGCGGGCGATGTCCTGATGCTGCTGCCAGCCGACTATGGTAAGTTCGCTTATACCTGTCATCAGTTCCGCCTTGACCTCCTTGAAGCGGGAGTAGAACTGCTCTCCCTCCTCGGTGAGGACTCCTCCTGCATCGGCTGCTTGCATAAGTGTGTCAAGTTCCTTGTAGAGGCGGTCATTCCAGTAATAACGGGAACCGTGCCTGGCGTAATGGCTGATGTAAAACGGCTTGTATCCTTTGGGAGCCTTGGTGAGGGGTCCCATCCGGTACAGATAGGGATAGTCATTGCCATAGGCCTTTTTGGGATCCTCCCGAAGCTCCTCCATGACAGAGAGATTCTGGGCTACGACAAGAAGTGAACTGACAAGAAAAACGGTGACAAGAAAAAACCTTTTCATAATGAAACAGAGGTATGATGGGAATGTACGGATACATAAGGGAGATGAACTCCACTTACAAATATAACGACAAAACCTCCAGAAGTGAAAGTTCACGCCCCCCAGGCAACAAATGAAGGACTCATTTGATTCATGGGGGGAATCTTCACGGTGGATACTCTCCCCCCAGTAGGTGTCCCGCCATGTTCACCTGATAGGGGGATTCAGACAAAATGGCTATCTTTACAACGTCACTTTTACATTCATCAAAACGACCCGCTATGCAGTTTATCGTAAAAGCCTACGACGGTGCAGGCAAGCTTCCGAAAAGGATGGAGGTGCGTCCCCGTCATCTCGAAGGAATGGCCGCCCTGGGTGCCCACGTCATATGTGCCGGAGGCCTTCTTGACGAGGAGGGAAAGATGATGGGGTCCGCCCTGGTCATGGACTTCGAAAGCAGGAAGGAGCTCGATGAGTATATCGCCAACGAGCCCTACGTGCTGGAGCACGTCTGGGAAAACATCGAGGTGGAAAGGCTCAATGTCGTTCTCGTGAAAGGCGAGAAGTATCAGTAGGGGTCCTTCCCCCTGCACATCCCTGCATCTTCGATATCGGACGCTTCTTTACGAAAGGGACGTCCCGAGGACCGGTCCCCCGGTCCTGTTACGCAGAAAAAAAGGGGGAAGATACTCCCCCCTCCTTCTACTTCCCATCCAAGAGTTCCAGCGCCACCCCGAACATGAGATGAACATGGGCGAGGGAGCCTTCCACATCCCAGTCGGGACGGTACTCGTCAGAGGGTTTGTGGTACCACACATCGAAAGGGTAGGCATTCGGACGGTCGGGATGGACAAGGTCCACCCCGCTTTCAATTACGACCGCCGGAACTCCCCTCTTCACGAAGCTGAAGTGATCCGAGCGGAAGAACCATCCGTCTGAATTGTCATTGTCGAAGGTCACGTACCTGCCCTGTCTCCCGGCGCCTTTCACAATGTAATCATCAAGAGGGCCCTTCCCTCCCCCTAAGACCACTACGTCACGTGTCAGGGGTTCGGGAGCCATACTCTCGAAATTGATGCAGGCAAGGGTGTTCTCCAAGGGGACGGCGGGGTTCCGGCAGTATTGTTCCGAGCCGAACAGTCCGCTTTCCTCGGATGTACTGAAAAGGAAAACGAGGGAACGCTTGGGTTGACGGGGCAACCTGGCTGCCTGGGCTGCGCACAGAAGGGTGGCCGCGACTCCCGAGGCGTTGTCCGCCGCCCCGTTGTAGATGCAGTCCCCGCTCCCGTCGGGAGTGCCGATCCCAAGGTGGTCCCAGTGCCCCGAGAACACAACCGCCTCATCCGGATAGGTGCTTCCCCTAAGGATGCCGCACACATTGTTCGAAGTACGGACTTCATGCTCGACACTCATCCTGATATCCCCCCTGAGGTCCAGTTCAATGGGCCTGAACCCGGGCTTTTGGGCAGCGGAGAGTGCTTCATCGAAATCCACCCCGGCACACTCGAAGAGCCTCCTGCATCCATCCTCATGGATCCAGCCGTTCAGGGGCAGGTTGCCGGAGTTTTTGCTTTCGGGGTCATACAGCGCAAGATTACTCCCCGCATGGTTGGCACAGACATTCCAACCGTATCCCGCAGCGGCCCTTTCGTGAATGACAAGGCAGGCGGCGGCACCCGCCTTTGCAGCCTGTTCGAACTTGTAGGTCCACCTCCCGTAATAGGTCATGTCCTTTCCCTGGAAGAGCCCTTCGTCATAGAACCCGGGATCGTTCACCATGGCAAGAATGACCTTCCCCCTGAGGTCCAGTCCTTCCAGGTCATGCCAGCCGAACTCGGGGGCCTCAATCCCGAACCCGCAGAATACGAATTGGGCAGCAGGAATGTCCACACGCCCAGCGGGGCGGGATGTCCATCCTACGAAATCCTCCGGGCTGCGGAGGACACCGCTGCCATTGGCACCTTTGAATGCAATGCCACCGCCGTCGAATGACGTCTGCGTGGAAATAACGGGAACCTCCTGGAAGTAACTCTGCCCGAATGCCGGACCTATGCCTAGGCTATCCAGTTGGGATACAATGTACTCGGTGGTTATTTTCTCATACGGGCCCATCGGCTTCCTGCCTCCGAACCCGTCCGAGGCCACCTTTTTTATCCAACCGCGGAAAAGGGCCTCTTCCTCCCCCGGAGGAATGGGAAGGCCGGGGTCAGCGCTGCGGCATGCCCCAAGCATGAGCAGGCACAAAATGAAGGCCGGGACTTTTTTCATATCATATCCTATCTTCGGAGGGCATTGCATTTCCGGGGGCTACTCTTCTTTCGGGGCAGGTTCCAGGCTGACTACGTAACGCAGGTCCGTAGGACACTGCCTGCGGTCCACGAACTGCCACTCGTCTATCATGTATCCGCCGTGGCTCTGTATGTTTTCCTCCAGGGCCTCCTTGATGCCGAGTTCCCGGATAAGGTCCTCCGTACTCATAAACCAGTACCTGCTCTCGTCGGGATAGAGGATGGTGAGTGTATCACGGCAGAGGT
>CAJOLJ010000143.1 GCA_905235445.1 uncultured Bacteroidales bacterium | reverse complement strand
TGTTCCCATCCTTATCCCGATGGCCCACCTCATGGCTCCGTAGTCCTGTGCCTGCACCGCTCCCATATGCCGGACTATCTCCACCGGGTCGTTGCTTTGGGGATGGAGGAGCATCTGGGACAAAAGTCTCAGTTTCGTGAGAAGGGCTTTTGTCATGATAAGAGTGAGAGCGGGTGTCGTTTATGATGGAAACAAGACAGCGTTGAGTGGGGCGGAAAGGTGGGGCGCCTTATTACTTTTGAACCGAGTTGTATAGGTCTGTCATGTCACTGAGCACTCTTTTCAGTGCCGCTGCGTCAGAGTCCCTGCCGTTTCCCTTGCCGGCCTTGACATCATCGAATGCTCTTAGGAACCTGTCGGCCCCAGACCAGATGGTGTGGATGTAGCCACGCAGGTGGGATGCCACTTCCTTGCTGCTCTGGGCGCGGAAGCGAACTATGTCCGCAAGCTGCTGGGCTGATGTGTCGGACCTATTGTAACCGCATTCCGCAACGTCCAGTCCCTTCATGGCGAAATAGACCCCTGTAAGGTCCGCCCTCTCATAGTGCCAGTCACATATCATCACATCCTTGGGAATCATGTCTATTGCCCTCCAGGTGTAATTGTAGCTCGCTTCCCATTCGCCAAGACCAGTGGTCCTTCCGTCAAGGAGACGGTCTCCCCAGATCATCAGTTTGCGGCCTTTCTCGGCTAGATGGTTCCTTATGGCAGTGACCTCTCCTGCATAGAGTTCGGCCTTGTCCTTGCCATTGCAGCGGGGACACTCTTTCTCTCCGATGTAGAATACCTCGTCCATGCCGGCGTGGAAGGTGTCGGTTTCGAAGACATCGCAGATCTCATCGATCAGCGAGAATACGACCTTGTGGACATCGGGATGAAGGGGACAGTAGCTCTTGCAGTACAGGCCCCACTCATTGGGCCATTTCTCGTAGTTCTCAGTCTTCACCGAAGGTGTCTCGTCGAACTGGGGGTATTCCCTCAGCAGAGCATAGGTGGTCTTGGCCCAAGACTGATGCCCGAGAAGGTTGATCTGCGGGGCTATCTTGATGCCGTGAGTGCGGCATACATTCACAAGGCGCTTGACATCCTTTTTGGTCAGGGGATTTTCGTCCTTCAATTCAGGGTGACTCTCATAGTCATAGTTCCAGTCCACGCGAAGGATGAGTAGGTTGATATGGGCGGGAGCAAGGTCCTGCTCAATGAATTTCACGAACTTGTCCACTCCCTTGTGAGAAGGGGCCTCAATGGCAAGACCCCGGCATGGGAGGATATCGTCAATGGTCTTGGTGTCCTGCGCCATGAGGACGGTGGAGGGAAGAATCGCCCCACAAAGGGCTAAGGTGAGAAGGAGGAACTTTTTCATGTTAATCTAAGTGTGTGTCAATGTGTGATACAGTGTGGTTGGATGCCATGGATTCCATGGGGGACCTGGTCGAGTGGTGCATAAGGCCCTATCAAAGATAATGCATCCATCGCTAATATCCTATCATTTTGAACAGAAAGAATATGAGTGCAGTATGATTGAACCGTTCATCTTCACTTCTTCGCCTTACAATTCCAGCAAAACGGAACACGGTCTTCTGCGGAACAAAATGATACTGCTGTACTACAATCATTGCATCGAATAAGAAATCCTCGGAACATGATAAAGGGCTCACCCAGACAGTGGGTGCGCCCTGATTCAACTTGGACCGAAGAGTTTCCGGCCCATGGCTGGATACCATCTGACCGAGTACTAATACTTGTTCTCCTTTCCGATGATTTCTTCCTTGGTGATCTTCTTCTTGTCCATGGCCCTCCATGCGAATGCGATGTATGCTACCACGAACGGGATGAGAAGAGATACCCATGACATCACTTTCAGGGTGAATATGCTCGAGGAACTGTTGGCGAGGGTAAGGGAGCTTTGGAGGTCAGTGCAGGAAGGATAATAAGCAGTTCCGTTGAACCCGGCCAGGAAGAATACTGCCATTACCACCAGCACAGTCCCGATTCCTGCAGGCCAGATGCCCCTCCGGGACTTGCTGAATGCTCCCTGGTAAATTCCCCAAAGTACGAGCACCACTCCCACCAGGGTCATTGTCAGAAGCCAAGGCTGCGAGAGCAGGTTGTGAAGGTACTTCCCGCTTTCAAGGGACACTGTCCCCTCGGGGGATACGGCGTAGCCTTTACGCAGGAGCAGTATGACAAGCCAGGTGAGGAAGACAGCGAGAAAAGGAATCGCCGCAATCTTCACGGTGCGTCTCATCTGGGAGAGGATTCTGTCATCATCGATATTGCTCATTATGTACAGGGCACCGAGGATGGAGGTAAGGAATACGAGCGTGATGCCAAGAAGGACTGCATGCGGCTGGCCCAGGGCCTCGAGGCCATGCCAGGTGTTGCCCCAGGTACTGATGACAGGGTTGGTGGGGTCTACGATGGATAGTTTGTCCACCTTGAAGTCGGAACCGGTGAAGAACGTACCTACTGCCGTCCCCACCAGGAACGGTGCCAGGAATCCGTTCACCATCAGTGCGATGCGGAACCCTTTCACTCCAAGAAGGTTCTCCTTCTTGTGCTGGAACTCATAGGATACAGCCTGGAACACGAACGTGATGAGAAGCAGCACCCATACCCAGTATGCTCCGCCGAAGCTGGTGCTGTAGAAGAGAGGGAAGGAGGCGAAGAAGGCTCCGCCGAAAGTTACGAGCGTAGTGAAGGTAAGTTCCCACTTGCGACCGGTGGAGTTCAGGATCATACGCTTCTGCGTATCGTCAAGGGTTCGGTTCCCCAGGTGGAGATTCGCTCCCTGCACGAACATGAGGGCCACGAGCAGGCCACCAAGGAGGGAGATGAGAACCCACCAATAATTCTGAAGGAAAGTATAGCTCATGGTCTTATGCGTTTTGGGGTTCTACGGGAAGTTCGGGTCCTTTGCGGATGGCCCCGATGAGGATCCTGATTTCGATGGCGAGGAAGAGTGCGAATACGGCGAGGAAGATGAAGAACGTGGTTTTAACGGCGCCTACGCTAAGACTTGATATAGCCACGTTCACCGGCAGCAGCCCCTGGATGGTCCAGGGCTGACGGCCTACTTCAGCCACTACCCATCCGCTCTGTCCGCAGATGTACACAAGAGGTATGCAGATGATGGTAAGCCAAAGAAGCCATTTCATGCCTCCGATCTTCTCTTTCCATGCGAACCATACGGACAGAAGCATGACCAAGGCCAGGAGCATTCCTATTCCGATCATGAACCGGAAGGCCCAGAATACCACCCCGACGGGAGGGACCACGTCCTCCGGTTTACTGAGATGGCCGTATCCCATGTACTGGACGTTTTCATCAAGAATCTTCCTGGCTGCTGCTGCACTCACAGGGTCGCTGTCCTTGAGTTCCCTGTATTTTGCCAGGGCGTCGAGGGCGGTACGCCCCATTGCCATTTTCTGCTGGACAGAAGGGACGACGTTCCCGTCATTGTCCGTGTATCCTTTCAGGATATCGTTGATTCCTGGGACATACCCATTGAAATCATGTGTTGCCAGGAAGGAGAGCATCTTCGGAATCTTCACTCCCGGAACGATTGTGAAGGCTGCACCCCTGCCTCCGTCACGAAGCCCTTCGGCGGCGGCAAGTTTCATTGGTTGGAACTCCGCTGCATGGACTCCGGAGGAGTCCCCGGACAGCATGACAGCACCGCTTCCGACAAGCCCTACGATGCCTCCGACGAGGATGCTTTTCATAGCGAACTTCTTTTCCCTTCCTTTCAGGAGGTACCATGCGCTTACTCCTACGACGAACACGCCTCCTGTGACCCAGCCGCTGCTTACCGAGTGGAAGAACTTGCTCACTGCGACAGGGTTGGATATGACTTCCCAGAATGCCTGGGCCGAAGCCATTTCGCTTCGGACCGTGTCGGGATTGAAGGTGGTACCTACCGGGTTCTGCATCCAGCCGTTGGCAACGAGGATCCAGTATGCGGAGATTGTGGCACCGATTCCAGTGAGCCAGGTGGAGGCGAGGTGGAACTTCGGCGATACTTTATTCCACCCGAAGAACATCACGGCGAAGAAAGTCGCTTCCATGAAGAAGGCCAGTATGCCTTCGATTGCGAGAGGGGCCCCGAACATGTCCCCGACGAACCAGGAGTAGTTGCTCCAGTTCGTGCCGAACTCAAATTCGAGGATGATGCCGGTGGCTATGCCGACGGCGAAGTTTACGGCGAACAGCTTGATCCAGAACTGTGCGGCCTTTTTCCAGAACTCGTCCTTCTTTACGACATAGATGGTTTCCATGATGGCCATCACAAGGGCGAGTCCCAGGGTGAGAGGGACGAAAAGCCAATGATAGGCTGCGGTCATCGCAAACTGTATGCGAGACCAGATGACTACATCCATAATGACGGGATTAATTGGTTAATGAGAATTGTGTCTGTGAGTCTTCAGGTGAGGCAGTCCCGGTTGTGGCGATAGCTGCCGGAGAGGTGAGACGTTCTCCCACCTGTTCGCTTTTCTGCTCATCGGACAGGCCCGCCATGGCGGGGCGGAAGAAAAACACTCTCAGGACAGCGAACATTATGAAGAGTTTCAGCAGGATGAGCCAAACCAGGGGCCGTCCCCAGGTCATGTTCCTGAACCCGTCCCTGTACAGGGTCCAGAAGAATGGTTGATGGGTCTTGAGCTTTTTCATGTGGTTGGGCCCCATGGGGCTGGGGCCTTGGTTACAAATGTAGATAGAAATAATTACAAATCGAATAGTTTAGGAGCGTTAGGTGCACATTAGGCACAAAATGGAAGATTTCCTGGGGAGAGGGTGACAAAAAGAAAAGGGCACACCGCGAGTGCGGTGCGCCCCATATGTGAGATGACCGGGCTATGGATGTACGGTCTTACTTGCCCAGGTTAATGAAAGGAAGGGCCCCGCCACCGCTATACTGGGGCAGTTCGCCGTTCCATTTCTCGATTGCGTACTGCTGCACGAGCAGGGCGTTCAGGGACGCTGCCACGACCCTGTTGTAGTAAGCCTCTCCGTCTCCCTGGATCTTCTGTGCCTCGGCCTCTCCTTTTGCCTTGGCTATGGCAATCTTGGCCTCAGCCTCGGCTTCCTTCACCTTGTTCTCCGCCTTGAGTGCATTCTGGACAGCCTCGTTCTTGGCATTGATTGCCTCCGTAAGTGATGCGGGAGGGTCTATCTTGGTCGTGAATTCCCGCACAATGAAACCTTCCCGGTTCATGGACTCATCCAGCCTTGCCCTCACTTCGGTCTCGAACTTGGCCCTGTTGGCCATGAGCTCATCGGAAGTGTAGTTGTTGGCGCAGGTCCTGTACGCCTCGAAGATACAGGTGTTTATGTATCCTCGTTCAAGTTCAGCCACAGGTTTTCGGTACTTGACGAATATGTCCACTGCCTTCGTCTCGTCGATCTGGTAGGCCAGGGTAGGGGTCATCGAGAAGATGGCGGCATCCTTGGGGTTCACGGTGAAAGGTTCGTAAGTGACCCTCTGGATGTAGGTCGGGTACTCGAAGATGCTTTCCGTGATGGGGTTGTACCAAACCCATCCGCGGCAGGTTCCCTCGACTCCGCCACGGAGTTTCTCGTTGGAGGACCATTTCTTGAAGCGGATTCCGACGGATGCGGAATCTATCGTGGTGCAGCAGGAGGCCATGATGATGATGACCACGGTGGTGATGACAGCTGCAAGCGCGAATGCCCGAGATTTTGCCATAGGAGCTTTACTTGTGATGATAACCATTTGTTAAGGGTTGAATTATTTTAAAATCATTTTTCGTTTCTCCCGCAAATATAATAATCCTTCTTGATATATACAAGAACCTTTTGTGGAATTTCCCGCCTCTTGGGCATGCGTCCAAGCCTTTCCCCGGCAGTTTTCTTTACGGATTACACTGTGAATACTTATCTTTGTCCCCCGAAGGAACGTCCCGGTCGGACTGGGAAAGTTCCATTTCACTTTCACCTTATTATTATAGCAATAGCATTCCATCCGATAACCCTCTTCCCAGAACCTCATCCCACAATGAAAAGGCTCTTCCTCCTCATTCTCCTCTTCTCCGCTCCCGTCCTCTCACTGTCAGCCCAGGACAAGATCCCTGTCATAATCGACAATGATTTCTGCGGTGACCCGGACGGACTCTTCCAGCTTGCCCACCACGCCCTTTGCTCCTCCACGGATATCCGGGGAATCATAGGAAGCCACATA
>CAJOLJ010000142.1 GCA_905235445.1 uncultured Bacteroidales bacterium | reverse complement strand
TGTGGATCGCGGCTGAGAGAATAGGGTCTGTCGGAGAGAGCCCTGCCCCTTTCCTTTGCGGGGACATCGGACATTTTGAAGATGAGTTTACCGCCGTTCATGATATCCTCATGCCTGAGGAAGCTGGGGGAATAGTCCTCTCCGTTGAGTTGCACAGACGAGATATAGACATTCGCGGGAGAGTTGTTCTCGGCCTCGATGACGAAGTCCTTCCCGTCTTCGAGGTGGATGGTTATCTTGTCGAAGAGGGGGCTTCCGAAGGTGTACTCAGCTACGCCGGGCGTGACGGGATAGAATCCCATACAATTGAAGATGTACCACGCTGACATCGCGCCGCCGTCCTCGTCTCCGGGGAATCCCTTGGCCGAGGAGTCGAAGAGTCGCTGGAGTGAGTCGCGCAGCTTGGGCTGTCCCTTCCATGGCTGTCCTGCATGGCTGTAGAGATGGATGACATGGAAGCAGGGTTCATTGGCCTGGGCATACTGGCCCTGTCCACCGGCAGCCGCCTCCGTAATCTCATGGATGCGGAATCCGTATCCGCCCCACAGGTTGAGCGACGAGTCGGCAGGTGCTGCAAATATCTCATCGAGATTGTCGATGAAGGCCTGCTCGCCTCCCATGAGGTCCATCATGCCGGCCGCATCCTGCTGCACGGCGAACCTCCACTGCCAGGCGTTGCCCTCCACGAGGGGGCCTCCCCACTCGTAGGGATTGAAGTCTTCATCGAACACGCCTGTGGCATCGCGTCCCTTGAAGAAACCGTCTGACGGGTCGAAGACGTTGCGATAGTTGTAGATGTGCTTGGCGAAAACGTCCTCCCAGAAGCGATTGCCAGTCATCTGCGCGAGCTTGTAGGCGCAGAAGTCATCGTAGTTGTACTCGATCGTCTTGGAGGTGGACTCGATGACACGCTTGGTATTCTGGGGGAAGGAGATGTATCCTTTAGTGAAGTACTCCTCAAAGCCAAGACGGCCATTCCCACGGATATGCTCGATGTTGTAGGCGCGGTCCTCCAAGGTGTCCACCCAGGAATAAGTGATTTCGTCGTAGTAGTACTCCAGCGCCTGCTCCGGGTCGAAGGTTCTGATGCCTTTGGCCCAGGCGTCTGCGAGCACTGAGATGGCATGATTGCCTATCATCACGTGTCCGCTGGGCCACGCTCCGGTGAGTTCCTTGGTCCTTACCAGAGACTTGACATAATCCTTCTGGATGGAGGGATGGATGATGTCATAAAGCGAGAAGAGACATCTGTAGGCATCCCAGAGGATGGGGTTGGTGTGGTATTTCCCGTCATAGATGACATCGTCCCAGGCATAGTGGTCATTGCCCCCGTCATCTGTCTCATAGAAGCGTGAGGGACGGAGATAAGTATGGTACATGCAGGAGTAGAAGGTTTTCCGCTGCTCCAGCGTCCCGCCCTCTATCTCGATACAGCCGAGGGCTTCGTTCCACTGCTCAAGCGATGCCGCGCGGATGTCATCGAAGGTCTTGCCTCCGGCCTCACGTCCGAAGTTGATCCTTGCTTGCTCAAGGGAGATGCGGGACTCAGCTACCGTGACATTGACGGGGCGTTTGGAAGGAGCAAAGGTAAGCAGCAGATCCCCTCCCCTGCGCTCAGCACTGAAGTCGCCATCGAAAGTGGCGATGTAGTAGGTCTTGCTGCCTTTCCAGCCCACTGTTTCACCCGTAATTGTCCTGCCGTCAATCTTCACTGTCTCGCCAGCTCCTCGCAGAAGAACATACCGGGACTTCCCGGAGTAGGTGAAACGAAGGGCAGCCGTGCAGTCGAGAGCAGTCAGCTCACCAATGGTGCCGTCCTCCCGGATGATGCTCATGTAGTGGGGCATCCCGACTGACTTGTTTCTGTCGAAGGACTGCCTGAGGGAAGCATCGGGTGCGGACAAGGGGATGAGCGTAAGTCCGCCGCCGGTATAGCCGCTCCAGATGGCATCCACATAATTGAGTCCGGAGGGGCTCCAAAAGAAATTGGCCTGAGGCAACCCGACCGATGGATTGCTTCTTCCGTGGGAGAATTCATCGGTGTTCCAGGTGCCCTGAAAAGCGTTAGCTAGCGTAGCGGGGCCCTTCTCTGCCACGCGGGCTGAACAAAGCGCCGCCGATATTATCATGGCGGCAATGACAGGGAGCGTTTTCATTTTGTCTGTTCTGTTTTATTTTCATTTGTCATCGGACACC
Organism: uncultured Bacteroidales bacterium; assembly: GCA_905235445.1. GTDB lineage: Bacteria > Bacteroidota > Bacteroidia > Bacteroidales > UBA932 > Cryptobacteroides. Next base: position 7,258 of record CAJOLJ010000142.1, on the reverse strand, counting down.
CATGTTCCATGATGCCCGTCCCCAGGATAAATGAAGCGTATGCGGCGAAATGAGGCTGTGAAATGTAACTCTCATAGTCCCGTTGCACCCCTATACTGCTGCAGTCCATAAGGTTGATATAGCCGTCAGCATTGACGATGGCCTTTTTCAGTATTCCCTCATAGGCTTTCCGGGTCACCGGAGAGAACTCCTCTTCCGACACGAAACCTTTGCTGATCGCCTTTTGGATAAGATACAGGAACATGCCTGTACCGGAAGTCTCGTTCCAGTTGCCCGGAGCTGAAGGCTTGTCCACGACCTGGCACCACATGCCGGTCAACGGATCTTGGGATTGCTTCAGGCCCTTGCACATGAGAGAAAGCCTGTCCAGCAGTTCCTGTCTCCCGTTCATGTCCTCAGGCAGAAAGTCGAAGACGTCTGCCCACAGGACGGCAAGCCATCCCATTCCTTCACTCCAGACTTCCTGAGAGGGTCCTTCCTCATCCCATGCATGGAGAAAATGGCCGTTATCCTTCCCGCACAAATCCATGATGCCTTTCATCTGCCGGACCACTTCTGTGAAATCCTCCGGATGTCCCATCGTCTTTGCATATCTGGCAAGGAACATCTGCCCCATGAAGACACCGTCCACCCAGACTTGACGGATGCCCCTTGAGTGCCAGAACATTCCGTTGTCAAAACGGGGATAAGTATCAAAACCAGCGCGGATCGTTTCCGCGGCTTTTGCATAACGTCCCTCCCCCGTCTGTTCATACAATAGGAGGCAGGCATAACCCGGGAGGAAATTATCAAGCGCATCCGGGGAAAACTGTCGGAGATTGCCGTCGCAGTCAACATTCTTGTCCACGAAATCCTTTATATAATCATAGAACTTCGTCTCGCCTGACCATCTCCAAAGATGCTCAAGTGCGAACATTATATAACCGGATTGCCAGGAAAAAGAGTTTTCCTGCATGCCCCAACGGATGGCATCCGCATCAGGGAAACGGTGGATGAACTGCTTTGCAGTCTCTTCAGAGAATAACTTCCACCCGGACTGTGCATACGACACACAGCCCAGACTGACAAAGACGACTGCACAAATTAAAATTCTCCTCATTTCCGTTTGTCTTCCTATGGCATTGTCACCTTCGCTTCCTCGGCAAGTTGCCGGTCTGAAAGTTTCCTGGTGACGGGTTTTACAATCAGATCGAAATGGACCTTGTCGGAAAGGATCCGGTACTTCTCGGTCACGTCGTTGCGGCAGCCCACGGCCCGATTGTAGACATCGAGATTCACATAGGTAACATCCTCCATACGCACCTCGGAAGGATGGCCCACACGGTGGTTGCGGTCGATGTAGAGTTTGCGGTCATCCCAATGTCCGGCCGAAGCAGCCATCCCCTCCGGTGCGATGAACAGCAGGCCCTGCCCACCCTCATCAGTTAGGGAGAGCCACTCCACGTCCTCCTTGTTGCCGGTCTCCTGAGGCAGCATGTTCGGGGTCCACTGCCCGGTGACCGTGCTGTTCCACTGTCCGAAGAAGGCGGATTCCTTGCGGTCACGGTAATTGTCATGCGGGCCGCGGCCCAGCCAGTCCATGTTCTCCAGAGAGCCCGGAAGCACGGCGCGGTAGCCGATGCGGGGCAGTTCAATCCCCTTTTCACCGGGATCGATATCGGCGCTGAAAACGACGATACCGTTGTTCATGATGGTGAACTTTTCCTCGGTAGTAAAAGATGCCCGTCCTGTCCTGCTGACATATTCGTTCGTGATAAGCACATCCACCCAAGTGCCGTTGTTCGTGTAAGAAGTCTTCTCGTTGTGGCATTCGAGGTTCCTAAGACCCAGTTTGTCCCATTTCTCCGAGATATTCTGCTCCCCGCCATGGGGCGTTCTGAAGACGTTCAGTTCAAAGAGTGGATGCCCTTGTGCGTCCACGATCTGTCCATTCTCGAAGCTAGCGAGGAAAGACCCCAGAACGACAGTCAGGCGATTATCCTTTTTTTCGACTTTCAGTTCGGGACCATCGGCGTCTGGAGCTGCAGAAATCTTCTCTTCTGTGCCGGAGGAGTGAAGCAAAAACTCCTCGAGGGCCACCTCGTAACCTTTTTCAGCCCAGAGGGTGGCCTCTTTCAGGCGGGCGCTAAGACGAATGGCCGAATGACTGTCATCCACCGTCAGTTCACTGCTCGTCATCTCTGTCCAATCTCCGCTTTGAAAGCCGTCGTCGACGTAAGCATAGAAGAAGTCGTAGTCCTGTTCGGGCGTACGGAAGAAGCGTTTGTTCCTGAGTGTCACCTTGCCGTCTTGCATTTCGAAGACAACGGGTTGATAGGTCTTTTTCATCTCAAGGGACTTTGCCGACAGGCTGTTGTCGGCGAACACCACGCCATTGATGACAACATCGTAAGGCTTGTCTCCGAAATCCCCGCCATACAGGTAATCAGTCCCGTCGAAAAGGCCATGGTCCTGGAACTGCCAGATGAATTCTCCCGAAAGCGAAGGGTGATGCTCGTAGAGATCGAAGTATTCCCGCTGGCTTCCAAGGGAATTGCCCCTGGCGCTGTTGTTTTCGCACATGATGAACGGTTTCACGTTCTCTCCACGCTTCACCTTTTCCTCCGCCTCGCGTGCGTAACGCTCCACATCTCTCAGACTGGCATACATGCGGCTGTAGGTCATGGCGTAGTCCGAATTGCCCTCATAGTGGGTGATTCTGGTGGGGTCGTATCTGGCCACACTGTCTGCAACATACCGGAAGTTCCCGCCGCCTCCGCTCTCATTTCCGAAGGACCAGCAGAAAATGCTGGGATGGTTCCTGAGGGTGAGCACCTGGCGTACATTGCGCGCCACCATGGGTTCCCTGAAGGCTTCCTCACCCGAAATCCTCATGTTACCATGGCACTCCACATCGGCCTCCGCCAGCACGTAGATGCCATACTCATCGCACAAGTCGTAGAAGTAGGGGTTATCGGGATAGTGCGAAGTACGTACAGCATTGACGTTCAAACGTTTCATGGTAAGCACATCCAGAAGGGTCTCCTCTTTTGTGATGGTGCGCCCTGTAAAGCGGCTGTTGTCATGACGGTTCACGCCATAAAGGATAACGGGCTCTCCGTTCAAAAGAAGAGCGCCGTCCTGACGGATCCCGACTGTCCGGAATCCCACTCTGGCGGTACGACGGTCGACTACTTTCTTCCCTTGGAACAGGGTAATGCAAAGGTCATACAGCCGTGGGTTCTCCGCCGACCAGGGCTCTACCCCGGGAATGTTGTCGAATGACACGACACCGCCGACGGGCGAGCCAGAGGAAATGAGGCGTCCTCCGTCACGAAGTTCGACAAGGACACGCCCGTTCCCTTCGACATCGACCTGTACTCTTGCGCTGTTCAACGTGGGGGTCTGGAAGAAGAAATCCTTGATCCGGTTTTTCGGAGCCGACCAAAGGAATACGTCCCGCTCTATTCCGGTCAGCCTCCAGTAGTCCTGACACTCAAGGAAGGAGCCGCTCGTGAAGCGATAACACCGGACGGTGAGGGTGTTCTCCCCCTTCCTGTCCAGATAGGGAGTGATGTTCCATTCCGAGGGAAGGAACGAATCCTCTGCATACCCCACGAACTGGTCGTTCACCCAGACATAGTATCCATGTCCGGCACCATTGAAACGGATGAACACCTCACGTTCCTTCCATGCAGGGGGGATAGTGAACGTGCGTCTATAGGTACCTACGGGGTTTGTCATCTCGCCGGAGTAGGTCCAGTCGGTGGGGCGTTCGGCCATCACGCTCCATGTCTTGTCGTCCCACTTGAAGGGATAGGTATAGTTGGAGTAGAGCGGCCTGTCCCACTGCTTGCCGTTGCGCCATCCGTAGATCTGCCATGGGCAGGGCACTGTGATGTCGGTCCATGGCCCTGGCTCGGCGTCCGGATTGGGCTGCCACCGGAACTCCCAGATACCGTTCAGGCTCATGTAGTAGGGCGACTGTTCGATACTCTGGTAGTCAGTGGTCAGTTGCGGAAGCTCAAGGGAATGCGATGTCTCCCGGTTGAGCTGCCAGACTGAAACATCGTCCCACTCCTTCATGGTCTGTGCCCCGGACAAGACACATAAGGTCAGGCAGAGGCATGAGAAAGAAAACCGTTTTTTCATTTACCTCACTGCTTTATTGGGTACAAAGAACTTGAGACATGAAGGGTTGTGGAACGGGATGCGCTTCCCGGTATCCGTGAGCAGCCCGGTTTCGAGATCCCTGGAGTAAATCTCCACCACACCGTCGTCGCGGCTTGCAAGAAGCAGGAAACGGCCGTCTGGAGAAATCGCGAAGTTGCGGGGGTAGCGGCCTGTCCTTTGGTATCCCACCTTGGTGAGGGATCCGTCAGCTTCCACTTTCATGATGGCGAGGCCGTCGCCGGTTTCCCTGTAGCTGGAATAGACAAAACGTCCGTCGGGGGACATATGTATATCCGCAGCGCTCTCGCCCTTGTACTCATTGGCCTCGGCGAGCGCCTGCACAAGACGGATCTGGCCGGGGGTCGAGTAGTCCAGGGTACATACCTCACCGGACATCTCCCCGAGCAGATAGGCAAGCGGCCTGTCATCGGAAAACACGAGGTGCCTGGGTCCGAGATTGGACTTGATGAAATAGTCCCGCTGATGCTCCTTGTCTATCTTTGGGAAACCCTTTTTGTCAACGGGGAAAACCCTTATGAGGTCCGTTCCCAGGTCGGTGCACCACAGTTCACTGCCGTCCGGAGTGAAGAACACGCCGTGCATGTAGGGATGGGTCTGGCGAACGGGATTGACGCTGTGACCCTCGAAACCATACAACACCGGCTTCCCCAGGATGCCCTTGCGGTTGACCGTGCAAGTGGTTATGTCTCCGGTATAGTAGTTGGCGGTTACGACCATTCGCTCGTTCGGAGAAGTGGCGATGTAGCTGGGTGCGCCGCCAAGGGCCGGCTGACTGCTCACGAGAGTGAGCGTTTTCTTGCGGGGATCGAAACGCAGGCAGTTGACGGTGGTTTTATCCACGTCGGGCACTTCGCCGACGGAATAGACCAGGCGTCCGTCCCGGGAAAGGCAGATGAAGCCAGGGCTCAGGATTCCGGTCGCGCCGCAGATGTAGTTGACCTCGGCCGTTTCCGTATCGAATGCGAATACCTGGATCCCCTCGTCCTTAGGGTCCGAATAGCTGCCAATGAAAAGGTAGATGATCGAAGACAGGAGAAAAGATAGTTTCATCATGATTACTGTTTCGTGACTTTAATGAATGCCGCCTCTTTGTTGGACAAGTCGATGAAGATCACCTTGCCTTTCCCGGAGGTAAGCTTCTCCTTATTGGACGCAACAAGCTTTCCGTCCTTGAAAACGTCAATGGAATATTCGCCCTCGTCTTGGACAATGATCTGTACGGGGATATCGGTACGTCTTTCCTTGACACTGTCGGAAATGTCGTCCGGGAAATGCAGGATGCCCAGCGTCGCGTCATTGCCATTGTGCAGGCAGCTTACCTTTCCTTCGCCGTAGGTAGCAGTGATGGAGATATTCTCTCCGGAACCGGGAAGGCCCGGCCAGATGATGTCCTCATTGGCGGTGACCATGGCCATAAAGTTCTTGAAGAACTCTCCGGCTTGGTTTATTTCGCCTTCGCGGTTTCCTACGCTACCATAGGAGAATACGGCGAATCCTTGAGAGCCGCGTTCAATGAAATTGGTCATGTATTCCTGGGTGACCGGCAAAGAATTGCCACGAATACCAATCTCAGTGCTGATCAGCATAGGAAGCCTCGTAGGATAGCTGTAAGTGTGTTGTCATTGTAAACCTGATCGAGATTCTTCCATACCTTGCCGGCGGAGGTTCCGTAAAACATCGTGGCGATCGCATCGACCTTGCTGTCGCGGAACGTGGTAGCATCCGTACCGGTTTTGTCGATGATACCCTTCTCCCCTTTTTCCGGTGTGCCGCCGATGGGGTTGATCATCGTGATCTGATACGGAGCCTGCTGGTGCCAGACGGTCGTGAAATGTGAGAACCAGGCATTCACCATATCCATCTTGAACCTGGTCCAGGATGTGTCGCCGGTCTGTTCTTTCCACTTGTCAAACAGAGCGAGGGTATAGGGATTATAATCCGCATCCTCTCCCTGATAACTGAAGTGTTCTTCATTGCCGATCTGCACGCCTATGACGGTTCCCGAGTCGGCGTAACGTGCGGAGAGTTGTCCCAGCATCCGGATGATGCGGCGGTAGATTTCCGGATGGGAGTAGCAGGGCATGATCTCGGAATCATTTTTCGCCCGCTGAGTGGCAATGTCCTTGGAGATGTCTCCATCTCCGTACTTCACCCATTGGATAGCGTAGTTATCGCCATCCCGGGTATCGAGGTTGTACATCCACTGCTCTTCGGGCTCAGCCAGGAAAGGCATGTCGAACTGCTCGTGCATGAACAGGATCCAGACGATTTTCAGGTCGTGCTTTTTCGCCGTTTCCACGATACTGTCCGTGTAGGAGAAATCGAAGTCACCGTCCCGGGGCTCGATGTCGCTCCAGTGGATCATGAACATGACTGTGGCGCCCATCTGATTGTAGGCGCTGAACACCTTGTCATAATCGGCGCTGCCCCCTCTTCTTGTATCCCAGAAGCCGCACTCGATGCCTTTGAGGTAAAAAGGCTGCAGCTGGGCGTTCCCGTCTTTTGCCATCAGGGCCAGTTTCCGGTTGGGGTTACGTACCGTTGCGAAGGAGACGTTCTTATTCTGTGCTTCCTTTTTAGAAAGGATAGTTGCCGTTTCCGCCTGGAAAGAAGCGTCGAACAGACTTTCGATATCATCTATCGGCACTCCGGCCGGGGCTTTCTGAGAGGAGTCTTTGCAGCCCTGCATGAGCATGGCAATGGCCAGACATAGCGCCGACCATCGCATCATAACCTTATACTGTTTCATCATTTTTCGGATTTTTTGACTTTTATGAACGCAGTGTCTTTATTGGACAGGCTGAGGTAGATGATCCTGCCCTTGGATGAGACCAGATCCTCGGTTTGAGATATGGTCAGGTTTCCGTCCTGATAGATTTCGACCGAATATCTGCCCGGTTCATTGACCCGTATCTCGACGGGGATCTCGGCTTGTTTTTCCGGTATCTCCTCACTCAGGTCATCCGGGAAATGCAGGATGCCCAATGTCGCATCATTGCCATTGTGCAGGCAGCTCACTTTTCCTCCCCCATAGGTGGAAGTGATGGAGATATTGTCTCCGATGCCGGGAAGGCCGGGCCAGATG
>CAJOLJ010000141.1 GCA_905235445.1 uncultured Bacteroidales bacterium | reverse complement strand
TTGCCGGAACCCTTCCCAGGAAGATGATGTTCCGTACCCTCACAACCGAGGACGGACTTTCGAGCAACCTGGTGACGAGCATTCTGAGGGACACCCACGGATACCTGTGGGTGGGGACCTTCTCCGGACTGAACAGGTACGATTCCTACAGCGTCGAGCAGTTCTTCCCGGAGCAGTACGGCCTGCCGCAGGGAGAGATTTCCTACATAGTCGAGGACCCGGAGGGCAATATCTGGATAAAGACTTTTTCCGGATATTCAGTGTTCAGCTACGACAGGGGTACTTTCTCGACCCATGGAGTGGAGAACATCCTCGGGATGGGCATTACACCCCTGACACGCAGGGTGGGGTCCGACAAGGGCCGCAGATACTTCTATGCGCTGGAAGACTGGGGACTTAGGATATACGACTCCAAGGGAGGGACGCTGAAGGACTTCAAACTTGAAAAGACAGGCCTTTCGGAGTTGTACCTCGATGAAGCAGGTTCCTATCTGATGTTCAATGACGGAAGCCTCTTTGTCATGGATATGGAAAGCGGGGCCCTTCAGACGGTGCCCCTGCCCAAGGAGATAGAGGGGAGCCTCGCCGGGAACAGCCCCAGCGTCTTCCTTGACCGGAACGGCTCCATTTGGGTCTATTCCCAGCTCAGTCCCAGGATGTTCCGCCAACCCTCCAGCCGTGGCGGATGGGGGGAGATACCCCTCCAGGAGGCTACCGGGAAGTTCAACAGGATAAGTGCGGTGAAAGAGGCCCCGGACGGGAATATCTGGATATCCACGACCCATACGGCGCTTTTCGTATACAGTCCCATGGACAGGGAACTGCGAAACTTCCGCCATGATCCGGACTTCGCCAGCTCCGTGTCCTCGGACAACCTCATTACCGTTTTCATAGACTCTGACGGCACTGTCTGGATCGGCAACTACAAGGACGGCATCTCTTATTGGTCAGCTTCCGCCCAGGCTTTCATAAACCATAATCTCGGGGGACGCTACGATGTGCAGTCGCTGTGTGAGGCACCCGACTGCTACTATTTGGGAACTGACGGGTCGGGGCTTCTGAAGATGGATAAGGAGAATTACTCAATCCAGAGCGTAGACCCCCGCGCCAATGTGATCCGGACCGTGCACCTGGACTCCCAGGGGCGCGTATGGGCGGGAACTTATCATAACGGGCTCATCTGCTATGACCACGGGCGTGTCACCAGGTATGATACGTCCACCAGTTCCACAATTGCCTCAGACGACATCTACGGCATTGAGCATGACAGCGACGGGAACATCTTCATCGGTACGCTCAACGGCCATATCCAGAAACTTATCACCTCCACAGGCACTTTCTACACCCTGTACAGGGCGGAGCAGAACAACATCCGGGACATTCACCTCAGCCCCCACGGGGCATACCTGTACGCAGCATCCTCCGGAGGGGTAGTCAAGGTGGACATGAAGACGGGTCAGAGCAAGGTTCTCTCCGAGGTTGAGGGTGACGACCATCCGGCACACCTCTATACCGTCATTACCGACAGGGACGGCAGGATATGGGCCGGTGGGACAAGGGGCCTGTATGTGATGGAGAAAAAGGAGGGAGGATGGAAGTCCACCCAGGTTAAGGACCTGGGTTCCAACATGGTCAACAGTCTGTGCGAGGACCGTTTCGGTCATATATGGGTTGGTACTGGAGTCGGGGTTAGCCAGATTTTCCCGGGAACCAGTCCGCTGAGGATCCGAAACTACACCCAGAGGGAGGGCCTCGGGCTGGGAAGCATCAATGACTGTGCGCTTTTCCCCGTATCCAGCGGGGACATACTTCTTGGAACTTCCCGTGGGATAACCGAAATCATCCCCACCGAGGACAGCGAGACAAAGTATGCTCCCACCCTTCACCTTTCATCGGTGGACCCGGTGTACGGTTCCCTCAGCGACATGCTCGGCGGCAAGTCCCTGGAGAATGCCGAGGAGATCGTGCTCAAGGAAGGGTTCCCATTCCTGATGCTGGGATTCTCGGACCTTGTTTTCAACCAGGGAAGGCCGACTTATTTTTACCGCCTGAGAGATGAGGATGACTGGAGCGAGGCTGTGGGGAACCGCATCCAGCTGGGTCATCTCCCGGCAGGGAAGTATACCCTGCAGGTTAGGTCACGGAACTCCGATTATGTTTATTCCCAGGACGTCAAGGTCCTATCCATACGTGTACAGCCGCCATGGTACAGGACTCCGCTCTCCCTTTGCCTGTGGGGAGTGTTGCTGCTGACCGGGGCGGGTGCCGTCGCCTACGCCGTGGCAAGGAAACGACGCCGTGACGCCCAGGCCCTCAAGGAGAAGGAGGAAATCCTTCGCCAGAGGGAGATGGCGGACATGAAGGTGCAGTTCTTCGCCAACGTCAGCCATGACCTCCGCACCCCGCTCACTCTCATCATCAATCCCCTGGACGAGTACATGGAAAGGAACCCATCTTCGAGGAACTCCCTTCTGAGTACCGCCCGAAACAACGCAGGTTACCTCCTGGAACTCATAAACCAGCTTCTTGACTACCGCAAGCTCGATGCAGGGGCCGAGACCATGAATTATGTCCATGGGAACATCCTGTCCCTCATCCAGGACCAGATGGCCTCTTTCAGTACCTTGGCACAGAAGAGGGGCATCGACTTCAAGCTCACTTCGGAGGAGACCGAACTTATGGCCGACTTCGACTACAACAAGATGCGAAAGGTCGTCATGAATATCCTCTCCAATGCCTTCAAGTATACCGAGGACGGCGGGAAGATAGAGGTGAGGGCTTCCCGCCAGGACGGGAACATAAGCCTCCAGTTCCTCGATACGGGTTGCGGCATCAAGGAAGGTGACCGCGAAAAGGTGTTCCGCATCTTCTTCCAGAGTGAAGTGCCTTCGGTCCCGGGACAGGGTGCCGGGGAAAGCGGTGAGGGGCCCTCCGTCGGAGGGGCCGGTGGCGGAAGCGGACTGGGACTGTACATCGTGGCCCGCTACGTCAAGATGCACGAGGGGGTGGTGGGCGCTTCCCCCAATATTCCCAAGGGAACGATAATATCCATTCTCATTCCCATCAAGGCCGCAGGTACCGTCGCTCCCGGGGATGTCATCCCCTCGGATAGCCCTCAGGGCGAGGCCCTTCCCGCCAAGGCGGAGGGATCCACCCACAACGGTTACACTATCCTGGTTGTCGACGACAACTCCGACTTCCTCAATTTCATGGCGTATAGCCTCTCGAGCAACTACAACATCCTCAAGGCCTCCAACGGAAAGGAAGCCCTGGACCTCGTCAGGGAGGAGGACCCGGACCTTGTCATAAGTGACGTGATGATGCCGGTGATGGACGGCCTCGAACTGTGTTCCCAAATCAAGACCGATATCCGCACTTCCCATATCCCCGTCATACTTCTTACCGCAAGGGTCGGGGAGCAGTACCAGAGGGAAGGCCTGGAGAACGGGGCTGATGACTACATAGCCAAGCCCTTCAGCATGGATATCCTGCGCCTGAGGATAGAGAAGATGATTTCCGATGCGGTCGCGAGGAGGGGTGCCTTCCGCGATGAAATAAAGATAGAGCCAAGCAAGATTACCATCACCCCCCTGGACCGCCAGTTCGTCCAGAAAGCCATCCAGATAATCGAGGATCATATAGACGATCCCAACTTCTCGGTGGAACTCCTGGCCGACGGGCTCAATATCTCCCGCAGCTACCTCTACAAGAAGCTTGTCATGATATCCGGCAAGGTCCCCATTGCGTTCATAAGGGAGATAAGGATGAAGAGGGCTGCGCAGTGGCTCCTCGAAAGCCAGTTGCAGGTTTCTGAAATCGCCTACAAGATGGGTTACAACTCCCCCAAGGTGTTCACCCGCAACTTCAAGGAGGTATTCGGGATGACCCCGACAGAGTACCAGAAAAAAAACGCCGAAAAGACAGCACCTTAGGGCAAGGCCCATTGATGGGGGCGGGCATCTTTTTTGGGGGGAAGCCGAGTGGATAATCTTTTTTCTTATGACGATTACCTCTTTCCTGAAAAGAATGGTCATTCCCGCACTGGCCATCCTCCCCGTTGCCCTTTCGTGCGAAGGGCCCCCCAAGGAAGCGGAAGGCCGGATAACCTTCGTCATTGGAGGTCTTGGGGCAAGCCCCCGTAATGTCACGGTGAGGTCCGCTACCGTGGAAGGCTCCATGGACGGAGTCGCATTCTTGGATGAACTTTCAGTGGAAGCCTCAGTGAAGGAGTTCTCCGGCGGTACCGCGACGATAGAAGCACTTTTCCCGCCATCGCATTCAAAGACTTATACCTTGTTCTATGGAGACGTTCCCATAGTGTCTGAACATGACGTTGACTTGCAGGAGGGCGGAAACCATATCATATCCCGTCCCGCCCTTTCGGGGAATGCCCCCTTTGGCACGAGAGGTATGTAAAAGGGACGCGAGGCGGTTAGGGTGGACCTTGACTCCAGGAAATATGTCGTTGCCACCATGAATGAAGGAGCGAGGAGCGAAGAGGATTTCGGGGAGGGGTACTGGACTTTCGAGAATGCATTGGCGAGATTCTCAAGCGGAACCCAAGGGTGCGATGCCGTCGGGGTATGGCGTCTTCCGACACTTGAGGAAGTGAACTCTTTCGTGAATTTCCCGAACTCATCCACTTACCGCATCGCCGTTCCCGGAAGGCAGTTTTCGGATAAGGACGGATATGACCCGACGAGCCTTTTCTTTCCGTTTGCCGGGTATGTCTCAGGTGGAATGCTTGGCTACGGTGGCACTCGGGGCTACTTCTGGTCCTCTCAGGGAGAGGGCACCGTCGAAGCCCACTATCTCACCTTCAACGTAGGTTATTGCAACGTGTACATAACCGGCAGGAACTACGCTCTGAGCGTACGTCTTTTCTGTGCTTTGCCAGGGGAGTAGACTTGCGAATTGCCATGGCGACTAGGGCCGGGTCCGAACATATTTGCTTCAGGAAAGGCTCCCTACGGAGCGCAGACCCTCTCTATGGTGCACTGGTGCTCCTTTGTCTTGGGGTCGTAATTTATTCCCACTAGAATTACCTCCTTCGTGTACTCGAACACCTTCTGGGTGTAGTGGCGCTCCTTAATCTGGGCGATGGGGCCCCGGGCATCCTTGTCCCATTTCAGTTCCGCAACTACAGCGGGAATCCTGTTCCCGGGCCTCGGGATTAGGACAAGGACGGCAAAGCCCTTGCCGGAAGGATATTCCCTGTGGAATATGTACTGTGAATGGGCATAGTAGAGGGCCTCACGGAGGGCCGTATACAGAAGCTGCTCCTTGTTGTACTCCTGCGCCCCGCAGACATCGTTATGATACCGGGCAATAAGTTCTCCGACTATTTGCGGCTCGTTATCTGTGATACCGTTCAGTACGTTCTCGGACATGGACAGAGCATTCGTCAACCCGCCCAAGTTGGAATCCTGAATATTATCGTAAAAAAAACATCATCAGTTCCTGGTTGGGGATACGGGCTTTTTCCCCATCATAGGAGAGAAATCCCAGATGTATTAGGGCAGTAAAAATCTTGTCCCTTGTCTTCGTATCATCAGGGTTGTTGTTGAATGTTGTCGTTTTCACTGGGATGCTTCCTCCCTCCAAGAGAGTCTTAATGTCCTCGATAAGATCAGCCTTTAGATATGGGACCAACTCATCTCCTGCACCTGTGTTCCCCCAATACTGAATACACTTTCTCTTATTTATGGCCATCATCACGGAATTGGGATTGAAGATGGAGCAGAGGTCCCCTGCCTGATAGCCATCGTACCAGGTTTCCATCTCCTCAAAGTCCATGCGGTGCTTCCGGCAGAGAGCCTGGACTTCTTCTTTCGTGAAACCCAGATAC
>CAJOLJ010000140.1 GCA_905235445.1 uncultured Bacteroidales bacterium | reverse complement strand
CGTGGTTGAGGGCTGGGTCTACGCTCCCCGCTACGATAAGAGGCAGTACCTGCGTCAGGTGGAGGCCATAGTCTACTCTTTCGAGTGGGATGACAAGGCAACCGAGGCTGCGACAGAGGAAAAGAAGAAGTAGCAAGGCTAGGTTAGCCAGATAAAGAAGCATTGCCACCGGGTTCTTCAGAAAGAGGGAGCCGGTGGTATTCTTTTGTCGTCATTGCTATCATTGCCATCATTGTGATGGCAAGAGAGAACGGCAATTTCAGTCTTTTTTTTGAATTCACATCCTGCTGCGACTTGAATCCGAGTCCAGGTTATGACTTCAGGTAGATGACATCCTTTGCCCCTGCGGTGGCGGTATTTCCAGGAACTGGAATCTCACCGGATCTTATTCTCTGTTCATGCAGTGCCTTGTGCTTTGACACAAGTTCCTTGAAACTAGGCAGTTCACGAATGGAGTCCAAGTCGGGGTCATACCCGACGTGCGCAAAATTCCGATATCCGTTTTCGAAGGCTCTCTTAAGGGCGTCGAGGGCTTCTTCGCTTCTTCCCAAACGGGCATACAGGCATGCTGCATCATAGAGGTTACTGAAGTCGGATGTATTCTCGGCGATGATTTTCTTCATCCATGCTATGGCCTCGGCCTCCCGACCGAGTTCTGCCAGGGCAAACTGTGTGCAACTGCCGTCCGTTGCTACAGTATCCTTCTGCAGTACCGCCTCGAAGTCTTTCCTTGCCTTATCCTGGTTACCCATCTTCTTTAGCAGCAAACCTCGCTGCACATAGAGGTAAGGATAGTCAGGATTGAGTTCGATGCCGAGGTTGTAGTCCTCCAGTGCTTTGCGGAGATTGCCGGATAGTTCATGGCACCAGCCTCTCTGATAGTAAGGATAGGACTCCGTTGGCTCAGCTTCAATGGCTGCGGTAAAGTCACTTATCGCTTTTGTGAAGTTTCCCAAGAGACGGTAGCAGGCACCTCTTTCACAGTATGTGTCATAGTCCATTCCCCCTGTCTCGATGGCCAGGGTCAGTTCTTGGATGGCGTACTCCAACATGCCAAGGTTCTTGTAGCAGAGGCCTTTTTCATGGTATATGACGGTATCTGTCCCATGTTCATTTTCCAAGGTGATATACTCTTTCAGTGCCTCTTCATGCCGAGAAGACAATTGGAGGACATCACCCAGGATTATCCTGAAAAGTACAGGCTTGTCGCTTTTCCTTATGTGTGAGCGGAGGTTGGCGACAGCGTAGTTGGTGCTTTTGAGAAAGGTTTCAAGGATGGAGTCGAAATTCGGTTCCTCAGCTCTTTCGATATAATCTATGGCGGCATCGATGGCCTTGTTCTTCTGCCCGAGGTTGTCGTAGGTGTGCATGAGGAACCGGTAGGTCTCATCATAGTTCTGCTCTATACGAAGGGCATCCTGGAGTTGCCGGAGGGCTTCTTTATACTTGCCACGCCGAAGCAGGCTCCTGGAAAGCCCGACCATCGAAGCGACATCTGTCCCATCGAACTTGAGCAGTTCCCGGTATATGGCATCAGACTCATTGAGGCGCTCAGCCTCGTAAAGGCTCTGGGCGTACTCGAAACCAAGGGGATGGACCTCGTCCGGGTTGTCTTTCTTGGAGAGTTCATATGCACTCCTTAGGCACTCTTGCGCTTTCACGTCATCGGACATGAACCGGTACACGGAGGCCTTCCAGTAGTGTAGAGTGGAATTGGGAATCTCTGACAGCTTGGGCTTGTTGACTTTGATTGCCCTGTTTATGTCCACGAGAGCCTGACGGAATTCCTTTTTCAGGATGCAGAGTTTCACCCGCAGGATAAGGGCCTCGACATTGTCCGGGGTCAACGAGAGCTGCTTGGAGACATAATCATAAGTCTTGTCATAGTCATTCTCATCAATTGCCTCGTATGCCTTGCGGAGATAGTCTTCACTGGCTGAAGTGGTTCTGTCCTGGGCAAGAGAGGAATAGCAGATGAATGTCAGTATGGCTGCGGAGAGTGCAATAAGAGTTCTTTTCATATCGGCAGAGTCCAGTCTTTGTTTTCAGTCGATGTTCCAGTATGCATCCGGCTCACCGTCGAAGATGTCGTTTATCTCTTCATCACTGTAACCTGCATCATCCTGGGCATAAGTGCCTGCATACTCTCCGTAGGTCCTTTCATAGTGACTGTCCACGAAGTCGTCGTATTCGTCGGGGTTGGGGTAACAATGTCTACGCATGGTCTGTTTCCTGGTATTGTTTGTTGATTTCTGAAGTGGGTTCTTTCAAAAGGGCATCCTTGCTCGTTTGTTCCGTGCTTTGGGCGGGAAGGACAGAACCTTTTTCCTGCTCCTGTTGATTTTTGGCCATCTCTTTCTGCTTTCCGAAGTGGATCAGCGCAATGCCGATGGCGATAAAAAAGAGTGCGCCGAAAATGCCATTGCCGCCTATGAGGTTGCCTAGGCCGCTGATGGTGCCGATAGCGATGAAAATCCACCCTGCTGTTTTCATATTGCTTAAAATTATTGTTTGTCCGGTGTATTCTCGACCTTCTTTGAACACAGCACCGCAATCAACCCGACCAGGAGATTGAGAAGGGCAAGGAAGAACGCCAGTGGAAAACCGATTTGTCGTTTGCTGCCGAGATAGCCCACGAGTAATGCCAGGCCAAGGGCGATGATGCCAAAAAAGACAGCGGGTTCCATGTTAAGTCTAGTCAAAGGATAATATTAGTATATACCGTATTCGTCATCCGAATCATCTACTTTGTAGCCATCCAGTCCGTCAAGGGCATGCATTGCCTTCAGTTCCTCATCAGATATTTCCTCGTCATATCAGTCATCGTCGTCATCAATATTTTCTTCCGCAAGGGCTTTCATTTCCTCCGTAAGGGCTTTCATGGGACCGAGGTCCACGAGGCTCCTGTCAAGTTTTATCTTCTTTTTTGTCCCGGAGGTCCCTGTTATGTAGTATTTATAGGCAAGGCCGTCATCGAAACGGGATATGAAGGCCTCACGGATTCTGGAGCACTTCTCGTTGATTGAGTTCTTGGTGGGATCGAGGACCTTGTTCACACTTTCATTCACTAGGTCGGAGGCCTTGCGGTTGGTGACTTTTAAGTATATTGCGAGGAACTCTTCCCGATAATCCGGCAGGTACTTGAACATGATGCCTCTGGGATGTCTGAGGAACAGGATGAATACAGCCTTGGGCAGAGGCTCGAGTTTGATTTCCATGTTGTCGTAATCAGGCAGCACGATCCTGAAATCATCGGTGATGACGAGACGGCTGAGTTTCTGCTCTTTCTGGAAGAGAGACTTTATGACCATCTCGCTTACGCCGTAGACACGAAGTTTTTCGACCCTTTCACGGATCTCATCGGAGAGCACCCTGACCATTCTATCAAAATTCCTGTCCGCATTCTCATCCTCGGGTGGGGAATATGGATTATCGTATATGCCTCCGAAACGGGAGGTATAACAATAGTTGTGGTAGTTGTAATCACTTACATAGTCGCAGTATATGCCCAACGTGGCTTCCAGGGTGGAGATGTCGTCCGTATCCACGGGATAGTAGATGAGCCTGCCGTTGTATGTTGCGGACAGGAAGGCACCTGCTTTCGGGAGATCCTTTTTCGGGACGAATTTTTTCCACAGGTCAAGGTAGATATCCTTCATCTTTATGGGCTGGGGGATGGCCTTCTCATCCGGGAAGTAGTATGAGAACTGATGGGTGCGGATGCATTTTTGGATGTAATCGGGTACATGGAAAAGCTCGAATTGATGATGCGAATGCAGTACGCTCTCTATTTCCGGTATATTGTTTTCCACGACTTTCGATGCCTCGGCATCCTGTCCCGAGATGTATATGATGAGGTTGTGCGCATCCGAGAACCCGAGTCCGCCGACCAGGGCCTTGTTGATGAAACGGTGTTTGGGGGAGTCTTTTGCCTGTGCCATGTGCAGTCTTCTCTTTGAGTGCAAAGATATTCAAAAAACTTATGCGGAGCTTTTCGCAAGGCTTGTGGAAAGGGCTTGGTGCGTTGCGGAAGAAAACAATTCCGGAAGGTGATAAAACAATGAAGGTGATAAAACAATGCCGCCGGGACTGCTTTCGGCACTTCCCGGTGGCATTTTGAAATGATGACAAGACAGTCCTTTCCTGCATCGCTGCAGTTCAGGATCAGTATTTTACTGTAACTTTCTTTCCGACGGAATGAGAGTGGGAAGGAAGCTTGAAAGTTGCCTCGAGAGTCTCGGGGTCATAGTCAACACTGAGGGTCTGCCCGTCCATGGTCACGGACTGGGGCTTCCTGGAAAGGCCGCCAAGTATCACGCTAATTTCCCTGACCTCGCTCATCCCTCTGAAGTAACCCTGCCTTGGACCAATCTCAAGGGTGAGTGTCGAGGCTGTGGAGTTCTTGGTGTAGATGGTTGAAGTGTACTCTTTGTCATAAGCCTGCGATACCTCGTCATCCTCATAGTGGGTGTAGGTGCTGTTGCCCTTGCCGGGTGCGATGTAAAGACGAAGACCGTTGCTCTTGTCCTGGAGGTTCTGGATGCCTTCCTCGGACAGAGGAATGATCGCTCCCTGGCGGACAAACCAAGCATTCTGGGCTATGGTGTACTGGAGAGTCTCGGTGGTGCCACCCTTTTTCATGGTGCGATGGGCCATGTCGTACCAGTCCGTTCCCGGAGGGAACCACACAGACCTCTCGGCCTTGCCCGTAGCCTGGTCGATGGGCTTGCAGACCGTGGCTGCGAGGATGTTGTCACCGAAGAAGTATTCCTCCTTCCAGGTGTATGCGTTCTCGTTCTCGGGATACTCGTAGTAGAGGGGACGGCAGATGGAGATGCCGCTCTTGTAGGCCTCGCGGGCGGAGTCGTAGATGTAGGGAGCGAGGGCATAGCGAAGTTCCAGGGCATCCTTCATGTACTGATAGTGGTCCGGGAATGCCCAGAACCTTCTTTCCAGAACGGCGGAAGAGGTGCTGTGGGTCTTGAAAATAGGGGAGAACACTCCGTACTGGAGCCACCTTGTGTACAGTTCGGGATCTGTGGGAGCCTGGCTCCTTCCCTGCATGTGGCCTCCCAGGTCATGGCCCCAGTAGCCGTACAGTACGTTGGATGCGGTAGCTGTGAAATAAGGAAGGTAGCTCAGCACATCCCAGAGGATATGCGTGTCGCCGGAGAATCCCAGCTGGTACCTGTGGGAACCAAGGCCGCCCCAGCGGTGATAGATGAGGGGACGCTGTACGTCGGCGGGGTCCTCGGTGGCAGTGCGACGGACCTTGTCATTGAAGAAGGTGTAGTTGAGCCAGAATGTGTTGCTCAGTCCCGGTACATACTTGCTCTCCTTCCACTGCTGCCAGTCCAGCCACCAGAAGTCCACGCCCTGCTTCTCGAGGGGATGGATTACCGAGTTGAAATACGCATCGGCCCATGCTTGCTGGTCCATGCGGAACGGAACGGGGGCATGGTAGCCTTTCTTGGCGGGCTTTCCTGCCGCAGTCATGTCGCCTTCCTTGTAGACGTAGCCCTCGGGCCCGTCATAGTCGGTGGTCCTGGAAAGATAGTCCTGCACGAACTCGGGATACATTTTCTCGCGGACTACGATACCGGAGGCGGGATGGAGGTTCAGGGAAGTCTTCAGTTTCATGTCATGGAGCTCGGTGAGGAACCCTTCCGGGTCCCCGAACAGGTCCCTGTTCCAGGTGTAGCCTGTCCAGCCGATGCCCTGTCCGAACTCGTCGCGGCGAAGGCGGCGGGCAGCGCTTTGCCATGTCTCGTGCCAGTCCATGTCAATCACCATGATATCGATGGGCAGGTTCCTGTCCCGGAACTCTTTCCCGAGGGCCAGGAACTCATCGTC
>CAJOLJ010000139.1 GCA_905235445.1 uncultured Bacteroidales bacterium | reverse complement strand
GGCGACGACTACTTCATAACCGGCGGCCATCAGTTCCACGGTAACGTGGCTTCCGATGAATCCCGCTCCTCCGGATACTAAAACTCTTTTGGTCATTGTGTGTGTTTTTGATTAATGGCGAGTCATCGCCCAAAAATAGGTGCAACAAAGATACGAAAACTCCCTTCATTAACAAAGTGTCCCCCCTTGACACCCCCTTTGCAGGGACAGTCCCTCCCGAAGATGGTTGAAAGAGCGCCTATTTGTTGCTTACATTGTCCCCAAAAACTCTATTTTTGCAAAGATGTTGCCTAAGGTGTTTTTCTGAAAAGACCCCTGGACGAAACGTCCCGCATAAAAAAAGACCCGCCTGATTTTTACTGTCAATGATACGTACCCCTCACATACTGTCCTTCGCTGCGAGAGCCTGCCTCGCCCTTTTCTTCCTGCTCACTCCCCCCGCAGGAAACGCCCTTCATGCACAAGGTGCGAAAAAAGCCACCTCCGCCCCTGACAAAGGATCCGCTCTGAACAAGTACATCCAGGGCATAACAGCCTCCGGGCCCATGAGAAGCGCCCTTCTCGGGGTCATGGCAAAGACTGAATCCGGGAAGACCCTCGTAAACTACAACGGGGAGCGCAAATTGACCCCCGCCTCAAATACCAAGCTACTTTCCACGGGACTCGCACTGAACGAACTCGGTGCGGACTACACTTTCAAGACCCGCCTCGGGTACAGCGGAGCCGTGGAGGACGGGACCCTTTTCGGTGACCTATATATCATAGGAGGGGCGGACCCCACACTGTTCTCGGATGACTCCATCGCAATCCCGCAGAATGTCGTCCTGTCCAGGTGGCTGCAGGACATCCGGAAAGCCGGCATCAATCAAATCTACGGACGCATCATCGGTGACGGACGCTTTTTCGAAGGAGCGGAGGACAACCCGGAATGGACCTACGAGGACCTGGGAACCTATTACGGGACAGGAGGGAACGGACTGAGCTTCTACAGGAATGTCCTGGATATCCAGGTGGCCCCGGGTGAACATGTGGGGGACTCCGTGAAATGCGAGGTCACCCACCCCATTGTCCCCTGGATGAGATATGATTTCAACTGCAAGACCGGCAAGGAGGGGACGGGCGATGAACTGTACCTGTACAACACCCCGCTTGCCCCGGTTGCCCAGATGAGGGGCACTTTCGCCATTGACCGAAGGCCCAAAAAGGAAGAGTGCGCCAATGAGTTCGGGGCGCTTACCTGCGCCCACTACCTAAGGGAGTACCTCGAGGAAAACGGAATCACGGTGTCGGGTATCGCCGATACCGACCTGGACGGAAGGATACGCCTGGACCCCGCCACCTGGGAGAGTGCCGGGATGGCCGAGGACATCAATGACCTGAAGATTATTTCCACCATCTCATCTCCTTCACTTTTCAGGATCTGCAGAATCACGAACTATCGGTCCGACAACTTCTACGCCGAGTACCTGCTGAGGATCCTCTCCAAGGAGATGACCGGGTCCGCACTGTACGATTCCTGCACGGTCGCAAGGAACAAAGCACTTAGGAACATCGGTATAGACCCGGACTACTACAGGGTCCGCATTCATGACGGCAGCGGCCTCGCAAGGTCCAATGCAATAAGCCCCGAGTTCTTCTGCGACTATCTGCGTGCCATGAAAAAGACCAAGGTCTTCCCTTCATTCATCGGCACCATGGGCCAGCCGGGACGGCAGAAGTATACATCCCGCCTTTCCAAGGAACCACAGGAACTGAAGGACCGCATCCACATGAAAAGCGGCTCGATGGGAGGCGTGCTTTGCTTCAGCGGGTATGTCGATCCCTCGACCCCGGACGGGGAGATGACCATGTTCTCGGTCATGACAAACGCCTATGTGGGACCGGGGACCCTGCAAAGCACAGTCGTGGAGGAAATAATCGCACTGATAGCGGAAATGAATTGACACTGAAATGAAAACGAACTTGACCCTTATCCTCGGCATGGCACTCTGTGCCGCCCTTTCCTGCTCCAGGCCCACTTCCGTGGGCAAGTTTTCCCAAAGGGAGAGGGACATTATCGAGAAATCCGACTCGGTGATGTATGTCTACACCCTTCATGAGCCACTGGACACTGCCGTGCTCCGGACAGAGTGCGTCCCGCTGGATCCCGAGGAAATCTCCTCCCCTCTTTTCAAGACCCTCACCGCCAAGATGATGGCGACGGTACAGTCTCCCCAACAGGACGGAGTCGGCCTCGCGGCGACCCAGGTCGGACTCACCCACAGGGTCATTGTGGTCCTGCGTTACGACAAACCTGGCGAACCTTTCGAGATCTATCCCAATGCCCGTCTTCTCTCACACAGTGATTCCACGGTGGTTGGGCCGGAGGGCTGCCTGTCCTTCCCGCCGTACAGGGGGGATGTGACGAGGTACACTTCCGTAGTTGTGGGCTACACCCATCCCGTGACGCTACAGTCCGTACGCGATACCGTGTACGGATATTCGGCCATCATATTCCAGCACGAGCTGGACCATCTGGACGGGACCATCTACAAGGACAAAGCCCCGTCAACATGGGAAGACGGAGCCTGGAAAGCAGAAAGGGACTCCCTGGGGAAAGGGGGCCTGTACCTAAGGCCCTCATGGATGAAGTAGGCTAACTCCTGAACAGGGCCTTCACAAGGGAGGGGATATCCCCGACCTTCACTACTTGCATGTCCCCTCCGGCAAGCACCGACTTGTCGAAGGATGCGTACTTTGAAATGTACACTTTCCTGAACCCGAGCCGAAGGGCCTCGGTTATCCTTCTTTCCACCTGCCCGACAGGACGGATCTCCCCGCTGAGCCCGACCTCTCCTGCGAAGCAGACATCAGAGGGAAGGGCATAGTCGAAGTTGGAGGACAGCACGGCAGAGACCACAGCCAGGTCACAGGCGGGATCTGTCACTTTCAGGCCTCCGGCCATATTGAGGAACACGTCCTTCATCGTGAGCTTGAACCCGGCCCTCTTCTCGAGGACCGCAAGGAGCATGTTCAGCCTCCTGACATCGAACCCCGTGGAAGAGCGCTGGGCGGTACCGTATGCAGCACTGCTCACCAGGGCCTGGACCTCGAAGAGGAAAGGACGCAGACCGTCCAGCATCGCGGCAATCGCAGTTCCGCTAAGCCCCTGCTCGTGCATGGGCATGAGCATCTCCGAAGGGTTTGTGACCTCCCTCAGTCCGCCGCTCGTCATCTCGAACACCGCAAGTTCCGAGGTTGAGCCGAAACGGTTCTTTATGCTGCGAAGGAGCCTGTATGAACCCCTGTCGTCCCCCTCGAACTGCAGTACCACGTCAACTATGTGTTCAAGGAGCTTGGGACCCGCTATGTAGCCGTCCTTTGTGATGTGGCCTATGAGGATAACGGGGATGCCGGTATATTTCGCGAAATGGAGCAGCATCGAGGCCGTCTCCTTTATCTGGGAGACCGACCCGGCCGAGGAGTCTATGGCCTCGGAGAACATTGTCTGGACGGAGTCCACAATGACAAGGTCGGGACGCATGGCCTCGGCCTCCTTCAGGATGGCTTCCATCCTGGTCTCGGAGTAGATGTAAACGTTGCTGTTGTCCCCGCCGATCCTGTCCGCCCTCATTTTAACCTGGCGAGGACTCTCCTCGCCGGAGACATACAGGGTCTTGAGGGAGGGGCATCCGAGGGGGATCTGTATCGAGAGAGTGGATTTGCCGATCCCGGGCTCCCCGCCGAGGAGGACCAGGGACCCTTCCACGAGTCCCCCTCCCAGCAGGCGGTCCACTTCCCCGTTCGAGAGGGATATGCGGCGCTCCTGGGCGGAACCGATCTCGTGAAGGTGCATGGGCTTGCTTTCCGAAAGGGGACGAAGATGCTCGGAGGAAGCATTCTTGGCGGGTTTTCCCGTCACCACAGTCTGCTCCTGCAGTGTGTTCCACTGCCCGCATGAGGGGCAGCGCCCCATCCATTTGCTGAACTCATTTCCGCAGTTGGTGCAGAAGAAGGCAGTCTTGCCCTTGTTTCCCTGTACAGCCATAATTGTGATATCGTCGGTTTGTCAAATTATCTTTTCAGTTCAAAAACCTCCATGTCATGCATCTTCCCCTCATCTATGTGAACCCTCAGGGCGGTCCTCACCACCTGCCATCCCTGCACCCCGGCAGCCCCTGGGTTAATGTACATGAACCCGTACACGGGGTCCTTGGCTACCTTCAGGATGTGGGAATGCCCACAGACGAAGATATCGGGACGGTGGGCATCCAGAAGGGCCCGCACATTGTTGGGATAATGCCCGGGGGACCCTCCGATATGGGTCATCAGCACTTTCATCCCCTCGCAGTTGAAAAGCTGCACCATGGGACACTCAGCCCGGATTATCGGGGAATCGCAGTTGCCGCAGACTCCCAGCAGCGGCTTGAACGAGGAAATCCGGTGCACGAAATCCAGTTCCGCTCCCCCGAAATCCCCTGCATGCCAGATTTCATCCACCGGGGACAGGAACTCCCTGAAAGGGTCGGAGAACACGCCGTGCGTATCGGATATGATGCCTATGTACATGGGGCTTAAATCTTGATTATGATTTTCTTCCTATACAGGAACCACTGGATGGTGAAAATGATGAGGGTGAATATCAGCGCCCACACCAGGGAGGTGAACTCACTAGCCCCGAAATAGCGGGCCGAGTTCCAACCCAGCGGGGATGCGGTCTTCACCAGCACCGCGCTCATGACGAATGCCACGAGGGCATTGGTACCCATGATCTTGAACGGGGTGAACACTTTCTCGTAACCCCTGACATCTATCCAGTATGAGAGGAATGCCAGGCAGACCATGGACCATCCTCCCGCATAGAACACGTAGGATGCGCTCCAAAGGGGTTTGCTTATGGGAATCCATATGCTCAGGACAACGCCTGCGATGAGGCTCAGGCAGCCGCCCACAAACACCTTGGCGACGACACCTATGGGAGAAGTCCGGTGGTCCGTGGGATCCAGGCCGTGGGCCCTGGAGTTGGAAAGGAGAAGTCCGCCTATCAGATATCCGAGCATGAGGGTGCACGCCCCCATCATGCAGCCGAGGAGCCCTTCGGGATCGAATGCGACCCTCTCCCCAGCCTCATTGCTGTAGCCGTGATAGACATGGCTGTCCCCGAAGAGGGCCACGTCGATTTTCCCGGAAATGTTCCCCTCCAGGGTGAATGGACCTGGGGCCGTCCCGAAAATGAGCAGGATTCCCGTATAGACCGCCATGAGTATTCCCATGGCCAGGAGGATCTTCTTCGGGGACCTCAGCCACATGACTATCGTCCCGCCTATCAGATATGAGATACCGATCCTCTGGAGCACTCCCATTATCCTTTTGTGCTGGAGCCAGTACACGAAGTTGCTCCAGAACGAAGCATCGGGGTCATGAAGGGATGTGGGGAAGAATGGATACAGGTTGCATAGCACACCGACTAGGAAGATTCCGAACCCTCTTCTGAGGATCTTCAATGCCGCTTTCTTGGAGAAGCCCTCGAACTTGGAGAACGAGAAGGCCATTGCACAGCCTGCGCAAAAGAGGAAGAACGGGTACACCAGGTCCGTCGGGGTGCAGCCGTTCCAGGGGGCATGCCTGAGCGGGGGATACATGTGTGCCCAGCTGCCCGGATTGTTGACTATGCACATGAATGCCACCGTCAGTCCGCGAAGGACATCCAAGGATACGTATCTTTTCATTGTATTTCCTTTTATCCAGTATCTGTTATCAGTTGTCACTGTTTTTGTTGCCTGTCCCCTTCCATGAGGAAGCGGTAGTACACTCCCGCCACTGCGAAAAGCGCCGCGGTCTCGGTTCTGAGACGGCTGTCGCCAAGGTGGACCGGGAGATACCCATTTTCCATGGCGAGGGATGCTTCCGCAGGGGAGAAGTCCCCTTCGGGGCCTATGAGGATGATGATGGAAGGAAGGGAGAACCGTCTGATGGAGGGTTCCGTGAAAGGTAGGAGTCCAGGGCGGAGGAAAGGGACTGCCTGGGAGAAGAGCCGTCCTCGAAGCAGTAGGCTATGAGCCTGAGCGAGGCTGTGTCGCAGGAGCCGCCCCTCACCCAGTCCGATACGCTCTGCGGTTCCTCCACGCAGGGAAGCTTCCCTTTCAGGGACTGCTTCGCCGCACTCAGGACTACCCGTTTAGCCCTATCGGTCTTGTAAACCTTCCTCTCGGAATGCTCCCCTATTACGGGGACAATCGTATCTACGCCCATCTCGGTTGCCTTCTCGCAGAACCACTCGAACCTTTCGTTATTCTTGGTCGGGCACACCGCCATGGTAAGCGAGTATGGATGCATTCCCCACATCGGGGTCTCCTCCAGCACTTTTGCCACGGCGCTGCGAGGGTTGTCATCGAATAGGGTGCAGTGATACAGGGTGCCCTCCCCGTCGATTATGTCCACGGGGTCGGGACAGCGGTGCCTCATGACCCGGATACAGTGAGAGGACTCCTCACCCTCCAGTCTCACGAATTTGCTCCCCTGGTCGTAGAAAAAATCGTTGCCGAAAAAAACTTCCATCTGCGTACTTGCGGCTACTTGCCCCTTGTCGAGGGTAAATTATCTTATCACTTTCACCTCCCCGTCCATCTCCACGCGGATGATCTGGGATGCCACCCCGAGGGAGTCCTTCTCAAGCTTCGGGGGAACGATGTAGTCAACCCCGTCCTTGATTTCCCCGGGAATCTCCGAGAAACTTTTCGGGGAAGGTTTCCCCGATATATTGGCGGATGTGGACACGATGGGGCGTCCCAGCTTATAGGCAAGCTGGCGGCACCATTCATTCATCGGGATCCTGATTCCGACCGATCCATCCTCGGCAACTACGTTGTAGGCAAGAAGGCGGCGATCCACCACCGGGGCCTCGCCCTCTGCGGGAGCCTTCGTACTGAGTCCCTTCGGGTAGATTATCGTCATGGGGCGGTCATTCACCTCGATCAGCTGGACTGCCATCTCAGGGATATCCTTGACGTAGCGGCCCACCAT
>CAJOLJ010000138.1 GCA_905235445.1 uncultured Bacteroidales bacterium | reverse complement strand
ATCCCCACCGGGGAACTGGCTCCCTGGATAATAGCCTCATGGGCACCTTCCGTGGTATCCCGCATCGAAGAAGACGGTCTGACGCACTTCTACCTCTATTTCTCAAATAGCGGCTACGGCAGTGCAGTTCTGACCTCAACTTCCCCGGTAGGACCATGGACGAGTCCACTGGGAAGAAGCATAGTCGATACCGACTCGAAGGGACTGGATGGACCGGAAGCCGCATTCGACCCAGGTGCCGTCATAGATGAAAGCGGAGTGGGATGGCTCTCCTTCGGAGGCGGGGCAGGATACATCGTGAGACTGGGGAAAGACCTGATAAGCTGTGAGGGTGATTTCATAAAACTTCCCGCAGCGTACCACTTCGAAGCGAATGAACTGAACTTCATCGACGGGACCTACGTCTATACCTACAACATGAACTGGACCGACCACAAGCCATGGACCGCCCCCGGTCCTGTCCCGGTAGGATGCTGCATGACCTATATGACGTCGAAGACCCCACTTGACCCCTCCAGCTGGGAATACGGACATGACTATTTCCCGAACCCGGGAGACTTTCACATCGAAGGCATCCCCCACAGCAACAACCACACCCACCTCCACCAGTACAAGGGGAAGTGGTACCTGCTGTACCACAACATGGACCTCCAGAATTATTTCGGGACGGGAGGAGGATTCAGGAACATATGCGTTGACCAGATAGAAGTTGTCGGGACCGACATCAGACCCGCTGTCATGACCCGTGAAGGCGTGCCCCAAGTCGGGACCTTGGATCCATTCTCCCTCCAGCAGATCGAGACTGTCGCCGGGACCATCAATGCCAGCTTCGAGCAGGAGGGAGCCCCTGGCAACACGGTTCTCACCTCATGCGGGGACAGCATAGTCACTGTGCTGAAAGTCAGGGGCGTGGATTTCGGGAAAGGGGCCTCAAAGCTTCTGCTGCGTGCCTGCGGACAGGGAACGGTGGAGGTCAGGACAGGTTCCCCTGAAGGACCTTTCCTTGGAGGGGCGGTTGTCGACATGAAGTCTTGGGGAGAAAAGTCCATTCACCTTGAAGAACGGCCTGAAGGTATACAGGACCTGTTTTTCCTAATCCAGGGAGAGGCCCTCAGGCTGGATTCCTGGAAGTTCAAATAGCCTCGGAACCTTGCCCTGCAGGGCAGTACACGGCAATGGGGATGCACATGAGAGTGCACCCCCGATTTCATTATCGCTGCCTCTCTCAACCGTTACCAACCGCACATCTTGGGCTCCCCTTATGACAAGGATCTGGGAAGTGTCAGCGGTCTTGGAAGGTCCGCTGATGAAGTAACGCTTAGGTTCTGTGCATTTTTGACCGAGTCAGGATTGCGGGTGGCGATGGTGACTTCAAAGGATAAGCTTGAAGGACATAACCGCAACGGTCGGTGGTAACTTCCAGGATGTGCCCAGTCGCTACAGTTCGAGATTGGAGTGACGCTGTGAGCACTCCACAAGGACTTGGTAATAGGCAGAGGATATGCCGGGACAGGGCAACAAGGTCTGGAGGGGGACGGTCGCCTGGCCAAGGTTCCGAATTATACGTACGTACTGGGGATATTTAAGTCGAGGCGGTAAGGACAATCTCCTATTCTTCCAAAAAGTTGGTATCTTTGTCTGAAAGGGAAAGAAGACTGCCAGTTTTTGTTATCCGCAATTGTTATTTTCCCAGAAGACCGGACTGCGGCAAGCAACGTTCATTATGTATAACCTATAAAGAAGAAGACCACCTATGACATCAACAAAGAAAGGCAAATACTGGACCGCATACCATGACCCGGAAAGCGGACGGTATTTCGCTGAGATTATGCACATAAACCGGGAAGGGATGGAGGACTATTCCTTCGAAATCACGAAGGAAATCTTCAACACTCTCGGCAGTTTCAGTGACGACACGGAAAACGAAAGGCTGATCCGCAGCGCAAAAATGATATACTCGTTCGAGAACACGATGTACGGCACCCTCGGACCTGAAAGGACCGTCTGGGACGAAGAAGCCAACGAAGCAAGAGAAGAAGCTGAACTAAGGCTAGAGAGCAGGAAAAAGAAGAAGGGGAAATGACCCTGGAAGTATTTCTTCTTTTTGTTTGAGAGGGAATTTGCCTGAGTCTTGATACTGGGAAAAGGATGAGAGGCAAGGTGGTTTCCCAAGAAATGAAGCGCCCCCGGGGGAGCTTCATGGATGGAATCCGAGGGGACACAGGGTTTTCATATCATCAACAGCAGACATATAACCAAGACAAGAAGGGCCGCTGTACAAGACGCAGCGGTCCTTCTTGTTTGAGAGGTCTACAAAGAAAGCCCTCCCCCCAAAAATCAAGATAGATGGACTCTATTTGTAATAGTTGAGATAGACATCATACAAGGTGGCGCTGCCTGCACAGCTGATTCTGAAGCCGGCGTATCCCGACAAATCGTACTCGAATTGCTTGTCATTCACCGTTTCCGCGACAGTGTCATCCAGCCTCACTTCTGTCTGGTCGGCAAGGATTCCATAGACCTCGGGCTCATTATAGACATCCACGTCGTACCATTTTCCCAGAGTGAAAGTAAGGCTGACAAGTCCGCCAGGAAACTCCTGGGACGGGGCCGTGCGGAACCCCCACTTCTGATTCCGGTCCACGGCCGAAAGAGCGGAGCCGTAATAAGTGCCGAAATCGGTATTGGAAGCCGTAATGAAAGCATATTCGCCCGCGCACTCCGGGTACCAGTCGTCCCGGTTTGTCACCTGATAGTAATCCGATCCCTCGACAAGGGGGGTGGCACAGCCGGCAAACTCCAGGGAAACCGTCGTACCGACGGCAAGGACCTTTACGAAGGTGTCGAAACTTTGGGGGCCGCTTTCGGCATCCGGAATGCCTTTGACATAGAGATAGTACCTGCCAGGTTCCATACCGGAAGGGACAACGACGCCCACGTAACCATCTGAGACCGTTTCCACCGAAAGGAATGTTTTTTCATCGGAATACTCGTCACTCTTGTAATAGCATTCATAACCGCTGAGGTGCGCACCCTCTTCCCAGACAGCCATGAATCCGTCATGATCGGCCGATTCGGATGTGGTATATTGCACACTTTCCGGAAGGGTCTCGGCCTGTGCAGGATATAATTTCACCTGGAAAGTGGTGAGGCCTGCATCTTTGAATTCCAGGCTGCGGCCAAGGGCGGAAAGGGATACGATGCGGGAATAGTCACATTCTTCCCCGTCCCTGTCAACGGTACAGATTATGCCGAAGCAGTCGTCCAGCATCCCAGGAAGGCAGCGAAGATACAGCGAGGCTTTGCCATCTGCATCCGCCACTATTGGCCGGGTATCGTCCGTGCAGGAGAAATCGATGGAATGGAAGGCCACGTTGTTCACCATTCCCAGCATATACTCTGGAACGCCGTAGCGATATCGGCCTGTTTCAGGGTTGTAGGAAACGACCTCTTCAAGGTCGCAAGTGGCCATGAAAGTGTCTCCGGTGTACCAGGTTCCGGACTTGAGGATGTCTCCTTCTTTGAGCCCCCACAGAGTAACCTCCACAATGGTCCCCAGTCGGGCGAACTGAAAGGAAATTTCAGAGGGCCGCTCCCCGCTGGAGTGTGACCATTTGGACACCAAAATGTCGCTTTCAGTGCTTATGCCGCCGTCGTAGATGCCCTGCTCGTGATTGAGCAAAAGCGGAATGTATTCCACGCCGGTTTCAGAGTCCTCATGCAGATACCAGGTATTACTGGTGCATGCCACATAGGAATAGGAGAAAGTATAGCCGGAATACTCGTCAAAAAAAGAAACGAGGACGTCCAAGGAAGGACCAATCTAACAATTTACAATAGTTGCGTACAAATTAAATAAAACTAAGAAAAGAAAAAGAACGTTATTATTCACCCGAGTGTGAAGTCCTGGAGCTGAAGCCCGAGGGCGTGATTGCCCTCAGCGGTAACCCGCAACCTTATTCCAATCCCTTCGGAGACCAATTGACTTTTTAAAATGGAGGAAAGACAATGAAAAAGACTTTACTGTTTGCCGCAGTCATTCTTGCGCTGGCTGCCTGCTCAAAAGAGAGCCCCATAAAAGAGGAAAGCGTCATTGACGTCTCCAAGCTTGTTTTCAACATCGACGTGCAAAACGGCAACGCCACAAAGGGTGTGAAGACCGCCTGGGAAAACGGTGACAAGGTGTACGTGTTCTTCGAGGACAACATGAAACAGTACGTGAAGATGACCTATGACGGAACTTCCTGGACCTATGCCGACAAAAACGGCCTTACCGACTTTTCCGACCTCATCCTCACCGCTTCCGGCAAGAAGCTCAGCGCCTTGTACATGCCTGACTTCGTATGCCTGTCAGATCCCTTTTATTGGGGTGCGTCGTGGAATTTCGGCACCATTTCTGGATACTACCAGAAAGCCGAGGGGATAGAATACACGGTCACCTCCACAAGTGATGTAAATACCCTGAACGCCACCATCAAGCTCACTGCTCCCGAGAATATTTCCCAGATATTCATTCCGGAGGGGGAATACGCTGAATGTGGTTCCGGAGAGGAGTATGTCCTTACGGCCACTCATTTTACCCCGTTCGAAATAAATGAAGTCTTCCCTGGTGGCGCTATATCACAAATTAATACTGACAACGGTCATCCTCTCAGTGCATACGCCGGCACCCTGGGCGGTGAGAAAGGTCTTTACTTCTGGGGCATTCTTGAAGGAGAAGGCACCTATGATTTTGACTTCCAGCTGGTCAAGCGTAACTCTTCGAAGAAATACGCCATTTCTTCCTACTCCAAGAGCGTAACGGGAAAGACCGTCCCCGGGAGTTTTGCAGCCAAGCTCACCGGCCTTACTGACAACGGAAACTTCGTATCCTTGGGCTACGAGGGAGGTCCCCTCTGGGCAACGGGCAACCTTGACAAGACCAATTCCAAGATTGTGGACCCGTTTGAGGCGGGAGAGTATTTCAAGTACGGAAAGACTGCTCCTTACATTAATTCCGATCCCGACTACACCGGCACAGATAATCTTCTTCCCACATCTGATGACGTCGCTTATTCGGTGAATAGCACCAGGCGTATTCCCACTATGAATCAGTTTACTGCGCTCATTAATAGCACCAATACGACAACGGAATGGGATACCGAGAATGAAGGTCTATCAGTTAAAAGTAAAGTAAACGGCATTTCGCTGTTCTTTGCGGCTGCCGGTCGTTATCATAATGGGGCAAAAAATTCTAATGGAGTCCGTGGTTATTATTGGTCATCAACTTACGACGATACATCTTATCGTTCTCTGTATTTTTATGAAGGATATTGCGATACGAATAGTACCACGTTGACAAAATACGGTCAATCCATTCGTCCAGTGAAGAATTAACTTAACGTTGCACAAGACTTTGACTTAGCAGACAACGTACGTAAATACAATAACTTACAGATGCCATCCAGTCCGAAAGCCTCTTCCTGGCCTTCGGGCTGGCTTCGTTTTCAATATATTCTTAGCTTGTTTGTGCACAACCTGACTCAATGGACTCCGGCGGCTACAGGATCACCATGGGAAAGGCGGAGTGCGGGTCAATCTGCAAGGAGGCTATCAGGTCTGCAGAGCACAGGCTCCAGAGCGGAGTGCAGCTTCTCTTCAAGCCGGATATTGAACTGCCCTTCACCTTCACTTCCGACGCCCTCCGTATCCAGCAGGTCCTCACAAACCTCCTCACAAATGCCTGCAAGCATACATCCTCCGGAGAAATCAGGCTTGGCTGCTCCCTCAAGGAGATTCCCGGAATGATTGCTTTCAGCGTAGAGGACACCGGCCCCGGCATTCCTGAGGAGCAGGCCCAGCGCATCTTCGAGCGCTTTGTAAAATTGGAAGACTTTGTCCAGGGCACGGGCCTCGGCCTCAGCATCTGCCGTGAAATCGCCGGCAAGATGAACGGCAAAATCTACCTTGACACCTCTTACAGTCCAGGCGCCCGCTTTGTCTTTGCCGTCCCGGTGTAGTTGCCCCTCCCGGTGCGGGTGATGTGCCCGGGAAAGCCCCGATTACCAGATATAAGTGCGGCGTTCCTCGGGAAGGTAGAGATAATTGTTCCGGTCCACGTCGTACAGTTTGTACCAGAGGTCGGTATTCATCACTACGC
>CAJOLJ010000137.1 GCA_905235445.1 uncultured Bacteroidales bacterium | reverse complement strand
CCCGGAAGGTTTGGTAAAAGCTTATTCTTGTCCATGGCCAAAGCCTATTTCGAGGGGCGCCAAGAACTCTTCGAGGGCTTGGCCATTGCCAAGGAAACAGATGAATGGACTAGGCATCCTGTCATTCTCCTGGAATGACATTGTCAGTCTCGCCATTATTGGCATTCCCGCCAATGACAGCCCAAGGGCTGCATATCCCATGTAATGCTTTTTGTGGGGTGGGACGGCCCCGCAAGGTGTCCTTTTATTCGGCTGCTTTGTAGGTAAACAAGGCGGGATTGTGTAATTTTGCCTTTCGAAGCGGACGCTTGGAAAGGGAGAAGGAGAGCCTGATGAGTATAGAAAGAGAAGTGACCGACCTTCCCAAGTCCACCGCAGCAAATAACAGGATGAAGGAAAATCGAACTATCAAGGACTGGGTCCTTGCCACCCGTCCATGGTCATTCCCGGCAAGCAGTATGTCTGTCGTCACCTCTGCTGCCATGATGGTATGGGTGGCGGTATCGCAGGGATTGCATTTTGACTGGATAAATGCAGTGCTTTCACTCATTGCCATGGTCTTCTTCCAGACTGGCGGCAACCTCGCCAGTGACTATCACGACTATGTTTCCGGGGTGGACAAACCGGGTGAGGAGAGCGTTCAGATTCTTACGAGCGGACGTTTCACCAAACGGGAGGTCGCCATCTTCTCGGCATGTGCATTCGCTGCTGCCTGCGCCATTGGTCTTGTCATATGTTTCAGGAGCTCCATTTCAATTCTTGTCATCGGGGCGGTAGGCCTGCTTCTCGCCGTTTTCTACTACTTCCTCAAGTACCATGCCCTCGGGGATCTGTGCATCTTCCTGGAGTATGCCATCCTGCCGATGATCGGAACAAGCATCGTCACTATAGGACGGATTTGGTGGCCGGTGCTTCTTCTTGCCGTCGTGGTGGGCCCCGTCACAGTAGCCATCCTGCATGCGAACAATGCCCGTGACATCCCGTCCGACAGGGCTTCCGGCATAAAGACTTTCGCCATGGTAATAGGCTTGAAAGCCTCGAGGTGGTACTATCACGGTTGTGTGTTGTGCCCTTATGTCCTCATTATCCTTGGCATCATAGCGGGATTCTTCCCGTGGACCGCCCTTCTCTCCTTCCTTGCCCTGCCAAGGGCGATAGGGATAGTGAAGGATGTGAACAAGCTGATGTCAAGCGAACTTCCTTTCTCCATGATTGACGTAAGGACTGCCTCCCTGCAGCTCCTTTTCAGCCTGCTGCTGGCCGGGGGCTTCGCCCTCGGGGCGATATTCGGTTTTTAGAATGTGGCCATGAGAGCGGAAAACAAGACCCTATGGGGCGGGATACTCCTGGCTGCCGTCCTCTGGTTCTGGATGTTCAGCCCCTGGACCAAGGACATCGTGGGGAACTTCTGGCTTTGCATGGGCGTTGCCGGGGCCATTCTCGCTGCCTGGGCACTTGTGTTCCGAAGGGACTTCACAGCTGATATCAAGTTCTCGCTTGGCGAGGTCCTGCTTGGAGGCGGGCTCGCAGCTGCATTCTGGGGAGTGTTCTGGGTGGGGGACAAACTCTCCCAGCTCATGTTCTCCTTCGCCCGGGGGCAGGTGGACATGATCTATACGATGAAAGACGGGTCCAACCCTGTAGCGGTAGCCCTGCTTCTGCTTTTTCTCGTAGGCCCGGCGGAGGAGCTCTTCTGGAGAGGGTTCGTCGAGAACAAACTCATCGGAAAGATGGGCCAGTGGAAAGGGTTCATTGTCGCGACTCTCATCTACGCCCTCGTACATATCTGGTCCGGGAACTTCATGCTTGTAATGGCTGCCCTTGTGATAGGAGCCCTATGGGGATTCATTTACATGAAATGGCCCCGTCATCTGGGGGCCATAATCATATCGCATGCCCTGTGGGACGTGGCGGCATTCGTGTTGTTCCCATTCTAGGGATGAACCCCTTGCTACTGAGGGAGCACGACAAGCTTTCCTCCGGAGCCTTTTTCGCTTAGGGCGTGCACCTGGGCAATCTTTTCAAGGGGGAATGTCCCTGCTACCAGGGGATGGATCCTGGCGAGGCGAAGGAGCGAGAAGAGTTCGTCCACAGCCTTCTGGCTCGGGTAATTGCTGAAGAATCCTGTCAGATAGACACCTGAGGGAATGTACTTGATGGGGTCGAACTGCGCTACGGTGAACTGTCCTCCTAGCTGTCCGACGTTGCAGACGATTCCGCCCCTGCGCACAAGACGCAGTGACTCATAGAGGGACTTGGGGCCTATGAGTTCCATGACTTTGTCCACACCGTGGGGGAATTGTCCCAGGACAGAGGACCTGAAAGAGGCATCGTCCACTATCACGTAGTCAGCTCCGATGGACCTCAGCAGCGGGGCCCTCCGCTCACTTCTGGATGTCGCTATGACGGTCGCTCCCATCGCTTTTCCCAGCTGGACCGCTGCGGTGCCTACGGTACTTGTTGCGCCGCGGACAAGGAGGGTCTCTCCCTCCTGCAGACGCAGGCTCTCGGTAAGCGAACCATAGGCAGTGTAGAAAGTCTCGGGTATGGCCCCGAGTTCCTCCCATTCCAGGTCGGTATCCACGCTGAACACATGAGAGCGGGGAAGAAGGGCGTACTGGGCGTAGCTCCCGTTGAAACTCCTTCCCATGCCTCCCATCATGGAAATCACCCTCTGACCTTTCGTGAAGGAACTGTCGGAGGGGTCCTCAATCTCACCGGCGCATTCTATGCCGGGGATAACAGGCTTCACGATGTAGTCATTGTCCACCTCCGCACCGCGCAGGATGACCTCGGAATGATTGATGCCGAATGCCTTGACTTTGACAAGGACCCATCCGGGGCGTACGCTTGGGATGGGCACATCCGAAACTGTGAGGTCGGCGGCCTCGCAGGAGTGGGTCAGAACCACTGCTTTCATACTTTTTTCCAGCATTGGGGGTCGGGTGAATAGAAATCATGTGTGTATCCGTATGCCACTGCCGGGCAGCCCCGGCAGAAGCGAAGAAGTTCGCAGCGGGAACACTTCTCGAACCTGTCATAGTCCCTGTAGCGTTCCACCTCCTCGGTGAATACCCTGTAGGGATCGTCCTTGAAAATGTTCCCCACCTCGGAGGTGAACCTCCTGCATGCCATCAGCGTCCCGTCCGGGGTAATCGTGAAATGGCAGTTCCCGCAGTTGCAGCCGTCATAGATGACGTCCTCCTTTGTCCATCCCGGAATCCTGTACAGACCCTTCTCGTACAGGAAAAGGGTCCACAGGTGGTCCTTGAGATTGAAGTAGGTCCCGCAGCCTTCACGGCGGTATCTTTCGTACTTGTCCCACATTGTGCCCAGGAACTCCCTGTACCGAAGCGGGGCTATGTGTACGTCCTTTTCCTGTGAAGTGGGGCAGTACCTGCCGAAAGCGAAGATATCCGCCTTGTTGCGGACAACGACATCCAGTACTTCCGGCATCTCGTCGATGTTGGTTCCGGACACCGTGGACATTATGGCGCACTTCAGTCCGGCCTCCCGGAGAGTCTCCATGGCCAGGATGGTGGCATCGTACGATCCCGGCTTCCTGATGCGGTCATGCGTCCCTCGCAGACCGTCCAGGGACAGCTGGTACTTCCGGCAGCCCATCTCCTTCATCCTGCGGCATACTTCTGGGGTGAGATGGAAAGGGTTGCCCATGAGGGTGAAAGGGATATTCCTGTCCCGTAGGATTGAGAGAATGTCCCAGAAATGTCTGTGAAGGATGGGATCGCCGCCCGTAATGTAGAAATACGGACGGCGTCCCATCCGGTGGCACATGTCTTCGCACTTTCCGATCACCTGGGTGCATTTGTCCAGGGGCATCTCGACAATGAGCGGGTGCCCTTCGGAGAATATGTAGCAGTGCTCGCAGCGCTGGTCGCAGGTGTCCGTGATATGGAACTGGAAGGCGAAGTACTCCATGGTGAAGGGGACTTCTAGGCTCCGCAGGCGCTCTTGGGGGCATCGGCAGCTCCGCAAGCACTTGCAGGTGCCTCTTCCTCCTTGGGTGCATCAGGTGCGCCACATGCGCTGCCGCAAGCTGAAGGTTTAGGCTCGGCGGGAGCATCGGAGGCTCCGCACGCACTTCCGCAGGCAGCAGATGCTGCGAAATTCAGCCCGTTAACTCTTTTGTATTTCATAATAAGATAAGGTGTTGGTAATGAAACAAAGGTATAAGGTAAAAATCAGATTTACAATAAGTTACACATACTATATAAGGTTACCTTGAGGTTACTGTCGTTGGTTGTCAGAGACTTATGTGTAAGATGGTTATTCAAGTTTTTTTGTTGGCTTCCAGAAATTTATCTTTTCGATAGTTAAAATAATTTCAGCTCTTGCAAAATAATTGTAATCTGCTTACTTTTGTATACCTTTTGAAGCCCGCGAGGGGCTCCAAAATGGATAAATATTGTAGATATGGATAGAAAGACTGTCATTGACTCGCTGTACCCTCAGTGCCCGGTTCGGAACGTCCTGGCCAGGCTTATGGACAAATGGTCCCTGCTGGTGTTCTACACCATGGAGCAGGCAGGGGGCCCGGTCCGTTTCAACGCTTTCCGGAAAGCTATCCCGGACATATCCCAGAAGATGCTTTCCACCACCCTCCAGTCCCTATGCGATGACGGGCTCGTGAAAAGGGAAGTGTATGCCGAGGTGCCCGTGAGGGTCGAATACGAACTGACGGAAAGGTCCAGGACCCTGCTTCCCCATCTGGACGGGCTGCTGGGATGGGCGCTCGAGAATTTCGATGCCGTAATATCGGACAGAAAACAAAACGCCGAAAAGTGATAATCAATACCGGGGGACGGACCGATACCGTCAACTATTTCAGTGACTGGCTTCTTGGAAGATTCCGTGAGGGCTATGTCCTTGTGCGCAATCCGTACTATCCGAAGACCGTCCTTCGTTATGAACTGGACCCGGATGTTGTCGACTGCGTGGTTTTCTGTTCCAAGAACTACGCTCCCATCCTTTCGCGTCTGCATGAAATAACTGACCGCTTCAATACCTACTTCCACTATACCATCACCGCCTATGGCAAGGATATCGAGCCAGGTGTCCCTTCAATCGAAGAGAGTATAGAGACCCTGAGGGAACTTTCCTCGATGGTGGGCCCAGACAGGATCGCCTGGAGATACGATCCCATTATGCTGTGGGGAGACTATACGGTGGAGCGTCATCTTGAGACCTTCGGGAGGATGGCAGCCGAACTGCATCCGTACGTGAGTCTGTGCATCTTTTCTTTTGTCGAAATCTACCGCAAACTTGAAATGAATATGCCGGACCTCCGTCCTGTGTCTGCGGACAATATGCAGGTGATAGCCAAGGGACTTGGGGAGATTGCCGCCAAGTATGGCATGCGAATCCAGACATGCGGACACAAGGAGGATTTCAGAAGGTTCGGCATTCAGAAATCTGGTTGCATGACAGCTGATATACTCGGCAGGGCCAATGGCACGGTTTTCAAGAAGATACCAGGCAAGGGAGTTGGTTCAGCCACTAGAAAAGGCTGCGGCTGTATGCCTACAAGGGACATAGGGGCATACAACACATGTCTCAACGGTTGCCGATACTGCTATGCCAATAGGGACCCGGAAGTGGCCCTGAGAAACTTCAAGCTACATGATCCACTGTCCCCGATGCTCCTAGGACATCCGGAGGAAGGTGACACGCTAAAGCAGGCTGTGCAGGAGAGCTTCCTGACGGGGGAGGGGTTCCTGTTCTAAGAAAAGTCCCAGCCCAAAGAGTTGGACCGGGATGTTTCATTTATGAAAGGATGTAACCATATTGGCCGCTCGCATATAGGGAAACTGGATACCACGAGTCTTCCCGCCTGCGGGATCATTACATACAGCTATTGACACAGAAGACAGTCTTGCGTCGTTTAAACAGGGGCCAGTATACTCTCGATGTCCCCATAGTCACTTTTTAGCAATTCTGTTATCTCTTTCCTGGTGAACCCTTTTTCCCCAAGAATGGCGACAACGTGTCTCATCATGGTTTGTTTCTCTTTTTCTGCCTTCTGCTGCTGAGCATCCAAGGCCTCAGCCTTCTCTTTTTCTGCCTTCTGCTGCTGAGCATCCAAGGCCTCAGCCTTCTCCTTTGCGGCAGCATCCAAGGCCTCAGCCTTCTCCTTTGCGGCAGCATCC
>CAJOLJ010000136.1 GCA_905235445.1 uncultured Bacteroidales bacterium | reverse complement strand
CCCGAGATGGTGATGGGATTCGTGGCCTGGAGGTATAGCCTCAGGGAGGATATGCCAATCTTGCCGGTGGCTTTCTTGTCGAAGGTATAGCCGAGTTCCACATTCTTCAGGCGGAGATAATCTGTCCTTTCGAGCCAGAAGGATGAATAGGTGGCATTGAAACTGTTGCCCAGGGCAGGCATGCTGCCGTTGGGGTTGGAGGTGCTCCAGCGGTCGGTCCAGCGCTGGGTCATGTTCCCGCCGTTGGATATGTCGGTCTGTTCC
This sequence comes from uncultured Bacteroidales bacterium, assembly GCA_905235445.1. Taxonomy (GTDB): domain Bacteria; phylum Bacteroidota; class Bacteroidia; order Bacteroidales; family UBA932; genus Cryptobacteroides. The sequence goes on along the minus strand of CAJOLJ010000136.1, from coordinate 10,683 downwards.
CAGAAGTAGCGGTACACGCCTGCCACACCCTGCCAGAACATGGAGAAGTCAAGCCCTTTCCAGCCGAGGCCGAAGTTGAAGGAATACGTGTATGAGGGGAACGGGTTGCCGATGATTGTACGGTCGCCGTCGGTGTCGATGTTGCCATTGTCGTCGATGTCCTCGAACATGATGTCACCGAGCGAGGGGGCTGCACCGTTCTGGGTTATGACATTGCCCTCGCTGTTGGTGCGGTTCAGGTCATTCTGGGTCCTGTAGATGCCGATTGCTTTCAGGCCGTAGTATGCCCCGATGGGGTTGCCTTCCTTGTTTATGGTGTTTCCGGAGATTACGTCGATGCCCTTGTTGTCCACGATGGTGTTCTTCACGTGGGAGATGTTGAAGCCGGCATTCCAGGAAAGGTCACCGCTGTGGTCGAAGTAGGTTGCCACGAGTTCCCAGCCACGGTTGCGCACGGTCGCGGAGTTCTGGTAAGGGGCGGCGAGGGAGCCCAGGTAGGTCACAGGCATGGGGAGGCGGAGCAGTATATCATAGGTGTACTTGTCGAACCAGTCGAAGTTCACGTTGACCTTTCCCTTCAGGAAAGCTGCATCCACTCCAATGTCGGTTATGCGTGTGGTCTCCCACTTGATGTTGTCGTTGGCGACGATGTTCTCGGCCATTCCGATAACCTTGTTGTCCCCGAAATAGTAGTTGTAGTTCGCGGCCATGGTCGGGGAATACTGATAGTCTCCGATCTCCTGGTTACCCAGCACACCCCAGCTCGCACGGATCTTCAGGTAGTTCATCCAGTCGACCTTGGGCATGAACTCCTCGTTTGTGAGGATCCATCCTGCGGAAACGGAGGGGAATGTGGCGTAGCGGTGGCTCTTTGGCATGCGGGATGAACCGTCATGGCGGACATTGAACTCGAAGAGGTAGCGGTCAGCGTAATTGTAGTTGATCCTGCCGAAGAAGGACTGCAGGGCGTACTCGGTTGCGGAGCCGCTCACGGCGTCATTCTGGGTACCGGCGTTCAGCTCATAGAGGTTGTCCGTCGCGAAACCCTGGCGGTAGCCCGTAAAGTAGTTGTGGCGGTTCGTCTGGACGGAGTGTCCGGCAAGAACCGAGAGGGTATGGGCACCGAACCTGTTGTCGTAGGTCAGGATGTTCTCATTGAGGTATCCGCGGTCCAGGTAATGGTACTGGCTGAGCGAGTTGGAGGGGGAGTCGAAAATGACGTTTCCGTCAGCATCGTGCTTCTGCCAGGTCTGGGCGTAGGACTGCGTGTCGTTCATGAAGAACTTGTACGCAAGAGAGGTCCTGAACTTCAGTCCCTTCACTATGTCGATCTCGGCGAACGCATTGGTGTTGACGTAGTACCTGTCGTTCGTCTTGTGGTTGAGGTTGATTTCATGCAGGGGGTTCTTGAAGATGGTGTGGGACAGGGATGTGCCGTCCTGGTATGCGTAGTATCCGTTCTTGTACATCACGGGGACGGTCGGTCGGGTGAACCAGGAGAGCATGCGCATAACCCCGTTTTCGCTGGTTACGTCGGTGGCGGGTTCAGTGATGTCATCCTTCGAACCGGATACGTTCAGTCCCATCTTGAAGATGCCGAGCTTGGCATCCACGTTCGAACGGAAGTTGAATCTCTCGTAGCCGGTTCCCTTCATAATACCGTCCTGGTTGACATAGCCTACGGAGGCCATGTAGTGGACCTTCTCGTTGCCTCCGCTTATGGAGAGGCTGTGCTGGGTCATGGCTGCGGTACGGAAAATTTCCTTGGCCCAATCCGTGTTGGCGAAATGGTCCGGGTCGGAACCGTCCTGGAGTTTCTTCAGCATGTCGGCGGTGTACAGTTCGTTGCCATGGGCCTCGTTGTACATCAGGGCCCACTCATGAGAGTCCACGAACTTGGGAAGGATGGTCGGCATCTGGGCCGAGACGCTGCCGTTGTAGGATACGGTGGGCTTGCTTGCCTCGGCACCTCTCTTGGTGGTGATCAGGATGACGCCGTTTGCGGCCCTCACACCGTAGATGGAAGCGGATGCGGCATCTTTCAGTACGGACACATTGTCTATGTCGGCAGCGGCGATCTGCTGGATCTGGTCCACTGAGGACTCGACTCCGTCGATGAGGACCATTGGTTCATTGTTGCCGAAGGTCCCGACTCCACGGATGCGTATCTGGGGAGTGTCCTTACCGGCCTGTCCACCGGATGATGTGAGTACGACTCCGGGCAGACGTCCCTGCAGGAGGCTGGCGGCATTGGCTGCCGGAATGTCAGCGAGGTCCTTGCTGGAGACGGAGGCCACGGATCCGGTGAGGTTGGCTTTCTTCTGGATGCCGTAACCTACGACCACGGACTCTTCGAGAGTCTTCATGTCCTCTTCGAGAGTGATGATGACGAAAGAGTCTCCACCCAGGGTGACGGTCTTGTCCCGGTAACCGATGCAGGAGACTTCTACGGAGGAACCGGGTGCTGCACTGAGTGACCAAGCCCCGTCGATTCCCGTGATGGATGAAACTTGGGTGCCCGCTACGATGACATATGCACCGATTACGCTTTCACCGGCACCGTCCTGGACTATTCCGGAGTAGCGGACCGGTTGGGCGAGCAGACTGCCCACGGACAGCATGGCCGCACATAGGGCTGCTGTCAGATGAAAAAGGGTTGTTTTTGTCATGAAACTTTTGGTTGATTAGTTCCGGGTAATGTTGTTTGTGAAACAAAATTACCCCGAAATCAACCCTTGTCCCTCACGAATTCGGACAAAAACTAACATTATTCAGACAAAGGGTTCCCGGAGGCCATATACTGGCGGGGAGTTTTGCCGTATTCCTCGGAAAAACACTTGCTGAAGTACGAGGCATTGGTGAACCCGACCATGTACATGACTTCGGAAACAGTGAAGCGGCCCTGGGAGAGAAGTACGGCAGCCCTGCGGAGCCGGGCCTTGCGGATATAGTTCACCGGGGAGATCCCGGCTGTCTGCATGAGTTTCCGGTACAGGGCCTTCTGGTCCATCCCCATCAGGGAGGATAGCATCGCCACATTGAAATCCTCATCGTCCAGGTGCTGGTCGATGATGGCGTTTATGCTGTCGAGAATCTTCGTGTCAGAATCGGAGAGCGGGGATTTTTTCCCGTTGTCGTCCTGCCCGAAGTCGGTCATCTTGCCCACCAGTGTGGACAGTTTCACGGCACTGTCCCTGACGCTGGACAGGGACTGGGCGGTCTTCCTGTCGGTGCAATTCTCGATGATGCCGTCCAGCGGTGCGGAAATCTGCATGAGAGGGACCTTGACTTCATGGGAGAGGTCCTCGAAGAAGCGCATTTTCACGGTCGCCATCTCAAGGGTCTTGCGGCGTTCGTCTTCCCGCCTTTTGTTCTCGGACCTCCTTCGGTAAACAAGAATCGCCGCACCGACAAGGCCAAAGGCCAGGATGACATAGAGGATTTTTGCAAAAGGGGTGAGAAGCAGCGGATAGGCTGCGCTTATGGTATAGGAACTTACCTGGGTGCCAGGATAAAGGGTGGGATCTGCGGATGCTACTTCGAGGGTGAACTTCCCGCCCCCCGGGCAGTAGAAGGGGATGCGGTTGTAGCCCACGGGAAGGGAGGTCCATTCCCCTCCCGGGGTCAGGCGGTAGAAGAAAGCGGACGGGGTGGCGGAGTATGTCAAGGACGATAACTCGAAATACACGGTCCCTGTGTTCCTGCGAAGAAGGATGTCGTTCCTTCGGATTACGTCTTCCCCGTCGTAATCCTTGCCGGGAAGGAGATACCTCTCGGAATTTGACAGCCCGGTTATCAGGACCCGCCTGGAAGGGCGCTCGAGGTTATCGAGGGATATGGTCACCAGGCAGTCCTTGCCCCCGAAAATCACAGTCCCCTGTTCCCGGTCATAGTATGATGAGCGGAATGACATGGAGGACATGCCGACGGGGGATACCCGCAGCGTCGTGCACTCTATCCGGAAAACCCCGTCGGAAGTTGCGAACCAGATGCGCCCGTTTTCATGAATGAGGGTATTGACTATGCCGTGGGCAGCCTTGAAATCCACCTTCACGTGCTGTCCGCTCCCAGGGTCGAAGCGGAAGATTTCCCCCTCTGCGGTGTACCAGATGTAGGTCCCGTCGAACTCCATCGCATCCATGTAAAGGTTGGTGGGGGTCATGGCCATGGTCCTGGTGTCAACCTTGGTCAGGCCGAAGCCGGCACTCGTCGCCACCCACATGTCATCCCCATAGGGGCACAGGTAAAATGAAATGAGAAGGTCGGAGTTGAAGATGCCACCCGAGACAATGGGTTTCTTCCCGCCCTCCTCTCTCAAAGTGTCCCCGTCAATTATGAAAACCCCGCCCTTGTAGGTCGCGATCCACAGTCTTCCCCGGGAGTCCTCCGCTATGTCATAAGCCCACTCGGAACGGTACAGTCCCCCGTCGGTGAGATGGCAGAAGACGAACTGCGTCCCGTCGAATCTTGCCACGGATGCGTCTGTGGCAATCCAGATCACGCCCTTGCTGTCTTCGTATATGCTGTGAATCTGGTTGCTCTCAAGGGGGCTGTCGGGATTCTCTCTGCTGAACCATGTCACATCACCGCCTTCGGTGACCCTTATGAGCCCTGAACCGCCTCCCAGCCAGTAATCCCCCCGGGAATCCCGGAGGATGGCCCTGAAGAGGTTGCCGTTTGAGGAAAGCGTGAAGTCAGCTATGTTGTATTTGCGGACGGATCCTCTCTCCCAGCAGCGCGACACCCCTTGCTCGGTCCCTATCCAGATGTTTCCGTCACGGTCCCGGGCGAGCCCCAGTATGTTGTTGTCAGAAATGGATTCCGGCCTACCTGAATCATGCAGGCAGGATTCCACCCTGCCGCTCTTTTCATCCAGGAAGAAAAGTCCTGCGTCGGTCCCGATGACAATCCTCCCGTCCCCCGAGGAAATGATTCTTCGCATCAGGCAGTCAGGGAAGACTTTCTCCCAGACCACCCCGCTTTCTTTGTTCCACTTGTACAAGGTGTTGCCGGCCGCAATCCACAGTCCGTCCTTCCCGCAGGGGATGATGGAGGAGACGACGGGGTTCCCGGGAAGAGGTATGCGACGCCTGACGGATGAAAGAGGGTCGTAGCAACTCAGGGCCTCATAGGAACCGACATACAGTTCCCCGTCCAGTTCGCACATGTCGTAGATGAGCGTCTCCTCGAGGCCCCCGACCTTTATTTCCTCGATGGAGCCCTTCTTCCTGTTGTAACGGAGCAGCCCCCGTTCCAGGGTCCCTATCCACAGGTCGTCCCCGAATATTGTCAGGGAACGGACTGCGCGGATATCGGAGAGCGGTCCTTGGACATCTATGAATGTGTCCTCCCGGAGGTCGAAAAAGACAATGCCGCCGTCGGTGCCGATGCAAAGAGTGAAAGGATCATACTGGATAATGGCATTTATGGTATTGAGTGCCGATCCTCCCGGATGGAAATAAGTCCTGGGATGAAAACCGTCATAGAAGACAAGACCTCTCTTTGTCCCGAACCATATGGCACCCCTGTCATCTTCCGTAATGGAGTATACAGTGTTCTCTTCCGGGAGAAGGACGGTGTCGAATTCTGTTCGGTGCCCCCTCTCGAATGCAGAGTACTTTCCTCCGGCCGTAAGGGGTTGGGTCAGAAGAAACAATATGGATAGCAGTACTGCTTTTCGGTTCGGTCGAAGCATGGCTAATGGGAAGTGGTCTGCAAATTACGAATAATCCCGGGACTTTGGACCTACGGAAATCAAGTATTTTAATTCATTGTCGGCACAATGTTGTGTGACCTGCAAAAAGTAGTAACTTTACGCCTGTTTAAGAGAGGCGGGGCATTGAAGCATTGAAAGATGGTCCTTCTTGTCCTGACAACTATGAAAGAAACGTTTATCAACACAGTTTTTAATAAGTGCGGCATGAAAAAATTCCTCATTCTCTTGATTGCATCCTCTTCGATTCTTTTTGCTTCATGTGCAAGCTCGAAGTTCTACTCCGGGGAGGCTTCCGACATCAAGCCAATCGCTCTTGTGCGGCCTTATTCCTATATCACGGATGCTGTTGACGACTGGGCAACCAAATATCTTGACGATGTATCCAAAATCAATGAGGATATCATTACCAAGAATGTCACGGCGGCCAGTGTGATTCTCGACGAGACCATCCCCATGAACTACGACAAGACAGCATCATCCTCCCTGAACAGCTGGATGCGCAACCTCTCCAACGTAAGTTCCGCAGAGAATCTCATTGTCCCCCAGGAAATCCGTGACGCCGTGAAGAAGAGCGGCAACCGTTACGCCATGGTCATCACCGATGTGGGTTACCTCAAGAATCCGAAGCAGTATGCAGCGGAACAGGCCATCGAAACCGGTGCGAGGATTCTTGGTGCAATCCTGACTGGTGAAGTCGACCTCAGCTCCAATACCGAAGAGTGCCTTAACGGTGTCTTCGCCCTGGTTTTCGATAACGAGACCGGCAAGGTCGTGTGGTTCGGAGCACAGCCCCGCAGGTACAAGAAGAACCCGGTTGACCCCAAGACCATGAATGAGCAGCTCGGAAAACTCCTGAAACCCTTCAAGTAGCAGATGCCGGGTCCGAGGGGGAATTCCACCAACTCTGACTATCAAGCTTTTTCAAGGCGGCCCTTCCCTGGGGCCGCTTTTGGCGTACTTCACAGAAGTGTCGTTCTCATATGTTGAAGAAATTATGTACCTTAGCCTCCACCTTTTGGCCTGAAGCACCAATTCCAATAAATTATATGAATAGATTTTTACCTCTTTTTGCGCTCCTGCTGTTCGCAGCATGTTCCGCCCCCAGCGTCGAGTTCGTCGAGGGTCCGGTAGGTGATAACGGTAAAGCCCTTTTCACCATAACCCTTAACGGGGTTCCCGCAGGATCGAGGGTCTGGTTCGCCCAGAACCCCACATCCTACACAATGGCCGAGGACTCCGAGGCTGAGATAAAGGTATTCATGGCGACAAGCCACTATATCGACATCCCCGCTGATGCCGGAAAGAAGGTCACGGTCAAGTACTATTCAAGGCTGCTTCCAAGGTATTCGTTCGCACCGGAGGGCTTCTACCTCCAGCAGGACGGAAAACCAGACAGGGCCCTTCCCCTCAGCGTGTCATTCCAGGAAAGGAAGATCGCTGTCCTCCCCGATCCTGCCTACTTCAGGGCTGATGCCACACTCGCCCCCGCTGACATAATACCTTCGGTCAAGAATGTCTCCTACGGTGAGGGTGTCATGCAGAAGCCGCCGTTCCCTTCCGTGAAGATGCTCTCCGAGGATCACCCCGCAGGATGGTACCGCATAATCATCGGAGAGAATACCGTCGTGGAGGCCGTGGACGATGACGGGGCATACTATGCCTGCGTCACTTATTCCAAGCTTCCCGACACTCTTCCTCCTCTTTCGATCGAGGACTGGCCGGACTTCCGGTACAGGGGACTGATGCTGGACGTTGCCAGGAACTTCACGACCAAGGAGAACATAATGAAACTCCTCGACGTCCTTGCCTCCTACAAGATGAGCGTGTTCCATTTCCACCTTGCCGATGACGAGGGATGGAGACTTGAAATACCGCAGATTCCGGAGCTGACGACCTATGGTGCACACCATGCCCTGCCGGTGGAGGTTGACGGCACCCTCGTTGAAAATAACGCCCTTTGCCCAGGCTATGACGGAGGGGTCGGGAGCGCATCCTCTTCCGACGGGTTCCTTACCCAGGAGGACTACAAGGAAATCATCAAGTATGCCTGGGAACGCCGCATAATGGTCATGCCCGAGTTCGATACTCCAGGACACTCCCGTGCCGCCATCTACTCCTTGAAGCAGTACGAGAAGAGGACCGGGGATTCCTCCTACAGGCTGTCCTCCCCGGGGGATTCGTCAAAGTACTATTCCGCCCAGGCTTACACGGACAATGTCCTCGACGTCACCCTTCCTTCGGTGTACAAGTTCATGGACCTCGTTTTTGACAATGTCATCCGTCTCCACAAGGAGGCCGGGGTTCCCCTTCCCGCCATCCACATCGGCGGGGACGAGGTTCCCACCGGTGCATGGGCTGGCCATGACAGGGTTGATATGAAGGATATGTACATCCGCGGGATGATGGATATAGCGGAAAAGAGGGGAGTGAAACTCGCCGGCTGGCAGGAGATAACCCAGGGCATCACCCCCCAGTCCGCCGAGAGGCTCACCCCCATGCTCTATATCGTGAATGCCTGGAGCACCCTGCCCGGCGAGGAAGAGGTTCCTTACAATCTCGCCAATGCGGGTTATCCCACACTCCTGTCCAATGTCACCAACCTCTATGTGGACCTCGCATATAGCGCAGACCCTTCAGAGCGCGGCCTTCACTGGGGAGGGTTCGTGGACGAGAGGAAAACTTTCGCCCTGGACCCCTATCACATCTACCGTTCAGTTCGCTGGAACAGGGACGAGACACCTGCGGACCTGGACAAGGCTGCACAAGGGAAAGTCTCTCTTGAGCATCCCGAGAACATCGTGGGCGTGCAGGTCCAGCTCTGGGGCGAGACGATCCGCAGCTTCGACAACGTCACTTACAACATCTTCCCCAAGGCGCTCGGCGCCTTCGAGAGGGGCTGGAACGCCAATGTCCAGTGGGCTGATGACGGGCAGTTCAGAAAAGATTTCACACACTTCTACTCCATCGTGAAGCAGCGTGAGGAACCCACGTGGGATTTCAAGTACAAGAATAGGGACTGACCGCACTGCTGAAGGTCATCCGCAATCAAAAAGAAGAAGGCTTCCTCTTTCGGGGGAAGCCTCTCTCGTTTTGTGTCAGGGCGAATCCTATATCGGCAGGTCCGAGGATGCGAATTTCCGCCTCAGACGATAGCGGACGGTATAGACGCTTTCCGGCTGTATGTTGAAAAGGACGGCTATCTGCTCGACGCTCAGGCCTGCGAGGATGCAGTAGAGGTATTTGCGGTCCATGGAGCTCAGTGGCTTCTGGGCCGAGGAGAAGACACTCTCCGCCCGTTCGGGGAGGTCAGGGCGGGAAAGGGCCTCCAGGGCGGCCTTCCTGCTTGGGTTGGAGGCGGGAAGGGAAGCTATGTCGGAGCGGAGCTTCTCAAGGATGAGCTTCGCTGAGCTTCTGGCGCTGTCCTCTTCGGCCATGCGGTTCTCGGCTTCCAGTGCCATCTCATAGAGCTTCTGCTGCGCATTCCTGCGGTATAGTATAAATACCAGTGCCAACGCTCCGGCAAGGATGGAGAGCCCGGCGATGAGCCACAGCCTCCACAGCGACAGGGTCCTGAGGCGCTGGATCTCGGCCTGTTTCTTTTCGTTCTGGTAGCGTTCGCTGACATCATGGAGTTCGCTCAGTCTCTCCACGTTATAGCGCCGGCGGTTGTTTTCTTCCAGCAGCTGCTGATACTTCAGGGCCTCTTCGAACTGTCCGAGGGAGGAATACATCTCGACGAAGAAGGAATATGCCTCTCCCCGCTCGGTAATGACAGTGTTCGGGGACATTTCCTCCACCTTCTCAATCACTGCAAGCACACTGTCCATCGAAGCCTTGGCCCCGTCGTAGTCCCCGTCGTAGTACTTCAGCCAGGCCCTCAGGTCCTCCGTGCTTATGAAAGTCTCCATCCATCCCCTTTCGTCCTGTCCGGGGTAGCTGCGGGCGAGCTCCGCCTTTTCAAGGTATTTGGAGACGCTGTCCCTCACCGTGGGATCGAAGTACAGGTCATAGGATACGGCTATGTTGTAGTAGGCCCACGCCGGCTCTATCAGGTATTCCTTCCACTTTTCCCTCGGAATCCTTTCCATCTCGGAGGCGCCCGCTTTCATATACAGGAGCATCGTGTCCCTCAGTCCCGGATTCGAGGGATCCTCTTCGAAGCGGGCGGTATAATCAGTCGAAAGGACGGAGTAGTAGTCGTAGGCTATGCTGCTGTTGAGGGGATTTGCATCCTTGAGGGCTTTCATCCGGCCCAGGATGTCCTGCAGCCCTGTCGTGTCCCGAAGGTTCATGTATTCCACGGCCATCTGGTAGAGGCACAGTGACTGCTGCCTCTGGTAGCCGGGGAGCGAGGCGTAGATGTCATGGACCTCCTGCATGAGGGCATGCCCCTGGGCCATGTCCCCTTTTCGCAGCAGGGAGTCTGCCCTGTCGTACAGGGCATGGGCGAGGGCCGCCTTGTCCTTGTCAGGGCGGTCCATCCCGGAACAAGAGGCGAGGATGATGGCAAGAAGAAGTATGCGGAGCGGTTTCATATGCGAATATACATATCTGCCACAAAAAGGGAAAAAATACCTGCGGCTCTTTCGATATTTCAGTTGCCGGCTTTTTTCAGATATTTGCGATCCTATCCTTGTCCCTGACGGACAACCACGAGAAAAGGATCCCCATGGGCATATGTCAGGAATCTCTATAGGGAATCTCAGTCAATAGTCCAACTTACCAAGGTCTTGTCCGTGGAAGAGAACGAAGCCCCTACCTTTATGACCTTGCGCTTACCGACTTGGTACGGCCAGACGTAACCTTTGTCGTCAATCTGGTCCAAGGCATCATCGGGATTCTTGTCCCTTTTCATCTCGATGACGTAAACATAGTTACTGTTCTGGATGAGAAGGTCAATTCGTCCGTTGGAAGTATGCCTTTCGACATCGGCACTTTCTCCAAGCAGCGTGGCGAGGACAAGCATG
>CAJOLJ010000135.1 GCA_905235445.1 uncultured Bacteroidales bacterium | reverse complement strand
GGGAGTCGTGACGGATTCAAATGGTGAACCGATTCCGGGTGCAGCCGTGTTGATAAAGGGAACTACTACGGGTGTATCCACCACTGTGGACGGAGCATACTCGATTACCGTTCCGCAGAATTCGACACTGGTATTCTCGGCATTGAGCTATGCCGAAGAGGAGATCCCCGTACGTGGCCGCCAGAGGATCGATGTCTCGCTGAAGGACGATTCCGAAAGACTGAACGAAGCTACGGTTACCGCCGAGTTCGGTATGAAGCGTGTCTCGAGGGCCGTCGGTTCGTCCATCCAGAACGTCAAGGCTACGGATATCTCCGAGTCCGGACGCGAGAGCTTCATCAACGCCCTCCAGGGCCGTGTGGCAGGTATGTCCATTACCTCCACCGGAGGATCCCCCGGTTCCTCCACTTCCGTCATCCTCCGTAGTGCGACATCAATTTCCGGCAACAACCAGCCCCTGTATGTCGTCGACGGTGTCCCGATCAACAACAACACCCTGAGCGGCGGAGAAGACTTCGCCTATGCCGACGCAGTCTCCATGTACAGCCTGGACTTCTCCTCCCGAGGCAACGATATCAACCCCGAGGATATCGAGTCCATGACTGTCCTCAAAGGAGCTGCGGCTGCAGCCCTGTACGGGTCCGATGCTTCAAACGGAGCTATCATCATCACAACCAAGAAGGGCTCCGCAGGAAGGGGAAAGGTATCCTATTCCAACTCTTTCCGCTGGGACAAGGCCTATGGCTGGCCTGAGATCCAGAACAAGTATTCAAACGGTGCCTATGGCGCTTCCAACTATTACTACCAGTCCCGCTTCGGCGCCGAGTGGCCTGACGGGATGACCCTGTATGACAACGTGGCCGCCCTCCTGCAGACCGGCTTCTCACAGAACCACAATGTCTCCGTGGAGGGAGGTACCGACAAGGTGACGGTTCGCGGAGGCCTGTCCTACACCAACCAGAGGGGTGTCGTGAAGACCACCGAGTACGACCGTCTGAACCTGACGCTCTCCGGCAGGGCGGAGGTCACGAAGTGGCTCAACTTCGAGAGCTCCATGCAGTACATCAAGACCGGCAACTCCAAGGTCTCCAAGGGTCTTTACGGAACCCTGTACAGGGCGATGCACTGGCCCATCAACGATGACATGTCCAACTACATTGACGAGGAAGGCAAGATGAGGATCCCGGTCCTGTATACCGATACCGACTTGCTGAACCCTATGTACGCCCTCTACAAGAATGTCAACAGGGACGATGTCGACCGTTTCATGGGAAGCTGGTCGATGAACATCACCCCCACCAAGAACACCTTCATCAGGGCAACCTACGGAATGGACTTCTCGATCGGTGAGTACAAGGTTTACAACCATCCTTACTACGGTAACCGTACCAGCGCGGACTATGGCAAAGGCTCCATCAACCTCTCGAAGCCTACCCTCAAGGACAGCTCCCTTGACATCCTGGCCGGATACAACAACAATTTCGGGAAGTTCTCCCTCTCAGCCCAGGTCGGCTACCACCAGAAGGAGAATGCCTCGAAGATCCTTTCCATCTATGCCGATACCTTCAAGGTCATCGATTTCTACAGCATCTCTAACTGCGACCCTGCGAGCATAATCTCCAGGACCAAGACGACGACCCGCCGCATCCAGGCCCTCTCCGCCCGTGCGGAGCTCGGGTACAATAACATGGCCTTCCTCACGCTGAGTGCCCGTAACGACTGGTCGTCCACCCTTCCCAAGGACAACAACCATTACTTCTATCCTTCCATCGAGGGTTCCTTCATAGTGACCGAGATCCCCGCCCTGAAGAACAACGACTACCTCACATACCTGAAGCTGAGGGGCGCCATTTCCCAGGTCGGTAAGGATGCGACCCCGCTGTCCATCTATCCTTCCCTCGAGTCCACGGATGACTGGGGAGGCGGTTTCCGCTACGGCTATTACGGCCCCAACACCGCCCTCAAGCCTGAGATGAACACTTCCAAGGAGATCGGTTTCGAGGCCCGCCTCTTCAATGACAGGGTCAACACCGACTTCACATACTTCTGGACAGAGTGCTCCAACCAGTACATAACCGCATTCCGTCTGTCCTATGCAACGGGATTCGTGCTGAACAACATGAATGTCGGTACCTTCACGACAAACGGTTGGGAGTTCCACATCGATGCGGATATCCTCCGCCTGTACAACGGGCTGAGGTGGAACCTCGGCTTCAACCTCGACCACTCAACCTCTATGGTGACCGAGCTTCCCGAGAACGTGTCCGAGTACTACAATGCCTATACATGGGTCGTCGGAAACACCCGCAACGGTCTGTCCGTGGGCAACCCCATCACCACCATCACCGGTCTCACCTATGAGAGGAATGACAACGGTGACATCCTCATCAGCCCCTCTACCGGTATCCCCGTGACAGGGTCCGTATGGGAAATCATCGGAGACCGTCAGCCGAAGCTCTCCTTCGGTATCACCTCCAACATTTCCTGGAAGAACTTCCGCCTGTCAGCACAGTTCAGCGGCAAGTATCACACTTCGGTCCTCAACGGTACCAAGTACGATATGATGTCCAACGGTTCTTCCTGGGAGTCCGTCACCCTTCGTGAGAGCGCCCCCATCATTTTCAAGGGCGTCCTCAAGGACGGCCTCGAGAATACCGACCATCCTACGGTGAACACCATCGCGGTGGACATGAAACACTACGGTACTGGCGTTTGGGGCGGCAGCTTCGAGCCCTGGCTGGAGAAGGACGTGAACTTCCTCCGCCTCAATGAGCTGCGCTTCTCCTACAATGTTCCCCAGAAGTGGCTGCAGAATGTCACCTCCAAGTTCGTCTCGGCGGCCAGTGTCTGGGTCCGTGGATCCGACCTCTTCGTCTGGACCAATTACTCCGGTATCGACCCTGTCGGAAACTCCAACTCCGCATCCCTCGGAGGAACGGGTGGCGTCGGCATTGACCAGTACTCCATCCCCAACCCCAGGGGCTTTGCGCTGGGCGTCAATCTAACATTTTAATCAAACAGGACCATAATTATGAAAAAGATATTATCTGCAATAGTAGTTGCTCTTGTCCTGGTCGTTTCATTCACCGGTTGCGAAAAGTATCTGGACGTCAACAATAATGTGGACGCCCCGGATTACGTTGAGGCCAATCTGTATCTCCCCGGAATCCTCTCTTCAATTCAGGGCTGCTATTGGGACATCCGTGCCCTCGGACCCCTGACCCAGATGATGGGAACGAGCAGTTACACGAATTTCGCCAACAATTACTACACCGCTTCATCCGATGCCGGCGGCGAGATGTGGAGGATGGCATACTGGCTCCAGGGGATGAACCTGGAGAACATGGTTAACCAGGCGATTGCGGACGAGGCTTGGACCCTGGCCGGAATCGGCTACGCCATCAAGGCGTTCTCCTGGGACTGCCTAACCAAGTACCATGGCGACCTTCCCATGAAGCAGGCTTACGAGCCCGGGAGGCTGTCCCATGACTACGACTACCAGAAGGACATCATGCCCCAGGTCAGGGAGTGGGCCCAGACAGCCATCGAGTACCTGGAGAAAGAGGACAACTTCGAGTATGGGACCACCCTTACCCAGGGTGACATAGTCTATCACGGTGACAGGAATAAATGGCTGAAGTTCGCCCACGCTGTCATAGTCTCCGACCTTGCGGCCCTCTCCAACAAATCCGATTTCGTGCAGAACTATGCCGACCAGCTCATCCAGCATGCCCAGCTGGCCATTTCCGAGAACTCCGAGAACTTCGCTGTCGAGAGGATGACCGCCTCCTCGACGGATCCCCAGTTCAGTGCATACTACAATTTCTGGGGCACCTACAGGGGCAACCTCACCAATGTCTACTGGCAGTCCGACTACATCGTCCAGATCATGACCGGGTCTGTTCCCCAGTACGACAAGAGCACCGGGGACAAGGTCGATGACCTTGACGGGGCAGGAGAGCCCGTCAACCCTCACTATCCCTGGAAACCTGCCGAGAACCAGATCATCTGCGACACCACCAAGGTGGCCGGTCACTACGACCCGCGCGTTGCCGCGAAACTCAGCAGCGTCGACTATGCTACTTATGACAAGATGGACGACCTGGATGCCATCAAATCCTGGCATTACAATGGTTCCGGCTTCACCGGGGCCTCGGGTCCCATCGGTACTGCCCCCAACCTTTACGGGTTCCGTGCCGCTACCCCTTCCACAGCGGTCGAGGGACACGGGAGGTGGCTCTTCAGGGATGACGCCCCGTACGTTGTCATGACTGCTGCCGAAATCCAGTTCGAACTGGCCGAGGCATACTGGAAGAAAGGGGACAAGGCAAAGGCCCTCGCAGCCTTCAAGAAGGGCGTTGCCCTCGATGAGGAGTTCACCCTCAATTACCTCAACCCCGGTTCCCTCAAGGAAGACGGCGGTGAGGCTGTCGTCGGGGGAGGCCTTCCCGGCGGAAGCGGCCTTTCCAAGGCGGCTTTCAAAACCCTCAGCGAGGAGTATCTCGCAGGTCCATACGTGGCCGGCATCACGGAAAGCACCCTCACCCTCTCCCACATCATGATGCAGAAGTATGTGGCCCTGTGGCCCTGGGGCGCCCTCGAGGCCTGGACTGACCTTCGCAAGTACCACTTCGACATCCAGTACACCGGGGACTATCCCAAGCTCAATAACGGTTGGACCCAGACCATTGTCGACAGCAAGTTCGATGACGATCCCACCAAGGTGTACAAGGGATTCTACCTCGCTCCCGCAGATGTCGAGGGCAGGCGCGGCACCTACAATGCCAAGAATGTCGGTTCTCCCTGCTACCGCGTGCGTCCGAGGTACAATTCGGAATACATGTGGAACAAAGGCTCGCTCGAGGCCCTGGTCCCCATCTCCGGGACTGCGGACAACTACCACTGCTCGATACCGTGGTTCGCTTTCCCGGGCGAAGTGCCTTCCTCTCTTTAACCCCCAAAAATCGCTACGGTTATGAAAATTCGCAATACTATAGTCGCACTGCTGCTCATAGCCATCTCGGCCCTCTCCTGCGAGAAGCATGAGATACTCTATTACATAGACTATGAGACGACGGATGACGTGGCTATGTTCCAGGTCATCTATATCCCGCCCATTGCCTCCAACGCGGCCAATGGCATCGATTCGATTTATGTGAACCAGAAGTTGGTCTCCAACCTCGTGCGCGGACTTCTCCAGCCCAAGGGCATCGCCCCTTACGGGAACACCTACTATACGGCTCCTCCTGGAAATGTACGCATCCAGTTCATGAAGGGTGAAAAGATGGTGTATGACCAGACCGTGTCGCTCTCTGCCGGGGAAATCAAGGAACTGTATGTCTACAGCCTGGACAAGGCTCCCATCATACAGGACCATGACTACGCAAACATAACGACCCATTCCCCGAAGGGCAGCCCCTCGACATTCCAGATGGACTCCGTCGCATCGTACAGATTCATCAACTTCCTCTTCCAAAGTGACGGGGAGACCCCGTACGGGAAGGTCCAGTATCAGTACAGCAACAACACCACCAACTACACTTCGGGAGATTGGCATGACCTTGGTGAACCGGTAGGTTTCGGGGAGATCACATCCAGGAACCTGGCCATCATACACAAGACCGTGAACAACTCCTCCGGTTACCAGACACTGCGTTTCCGCTGCGTCGACCCTACGACCAAGGAGTTCATATCCGGGACCGGCGACTACTGGACGTCATATATCGGAAGGGCGTACACCCATGTCCTCAACGGCAGGATGGGAGGTTCACCCTCTCCCAACTATATGCAAATCGGAAATAGCATCTAGGGATGAAAAAGGTATTCGCCATACTGACGCTGTCCGTCCTCTTCCTGAGTCCCCTCTTCGCGCAGAAGGCCAGCAAGGAGGAGAAGGCGGCCGCTGCAAAACTCTCCTATGAGGAGGCACTCCAGAGCATTAATGACAGGAAGTGGGTCATAGTACCCTCTTCCTATCAGCTCGAGAGCGGTGACATACAGACCAACAGCGACAATGATATATTCCTCTCCTACGAGGGCACGGCGGCATTCTCCCAGGGGAAAGTGGTCTGTTCCAATGACAAGACCAACACCGCCGAGGTGGTTTCCTATGATGTCACTGATGTCACCGTGGACAAGAAAGGCAATGTCAAGGTCCTCATGGTGGTCCAGGGAAGGATGTGGAAAGGGACGTACAAGATAACGATGAGAAACAAGGGCAATCTTGCGGACGTCATTTTCACCCAGCCCTCAGGCCCCACCCTCAGGTTCAGTGGACCTGTGGTGCCACTTGTCGGGGCCAGTTACAATAAAAGGTCTAATCCCATCTAGGGATAGGGGCATTTGATTATCCAAAGAAAAGGGGCCGGAAAGTTTTCCGACCCTTTTTCGTGATACGATTCACCTATTTTTCCGTCACTTCACTGCTCCCTTCGCAAGGAAAGTACCGTAGATTCCCTTTCCGCTGTTGTCAATTCCTTCGACAACTATCCTTATGTCCCCGTCGTAGTCCATGCCGGGGATGTCCATGGTCACGCTCTTCCCGCCCTCTGCACTTAGGACAGGGTTCCAGAGGAGGGTCCTGCCAAGACGGGGGGTTGTCCCTGGAGTCGCCCCGGCGAAGGATAGGGAAAGAGGGATGGAGGCCCCGCTGTAGGAAATTATCCTTGTCCTGTTCCCGAGGGCGGCGCTTGCCATGTTCCCCTTGTAGGTCACGAAATCGGCCACGCCCTCATATACGATCCT
>CAJOLJ010000134.1 GCA_905235445.1 uncultured Bacteroidales bacterium | reverse complement strand
CGGCATGACCATGCTGGGGGACGAGAAGAGGGGCTACAATGCAGGCTACTCCTTCCTCGGGAGGATGTTCGCCCTGGGTCAGGTACAGGGCATCCTCGCCACCGTGGACAGGGAACTTGGCATCGAGTACAGGCAACCCGGTTTCTTCGACTAGGACCTCTCACCTTCCGGATTCGCATAAAGGAAAACAAGGACACGCCATCCCGGAAGGGAGTGGACGTGTCCTTGCATTGCAGTTGTCATCCCCTCTCGGGGAAGAGGGGAAATTCATTTCCCGAAATAGTAAGCCTTCCTTGACTCCAGGGCCTCACGTGGCTCTTCCTTGATGGACCTGTCCACCCTCGACACCATCCCGTATGTCTTGAGCAGGTAGGAGCCTGTCATTTCATCCTTCAGGTGGGGATAATCATTTGCGAGGGCCCTGCAAAGGCCGAACATAAGGTAGAAGCGGCTCCTGAAAGGGTTGCAAAGGAGGTAGCCATAGTCCGAGTCGGCCCAGAACTCATCGGAGCACTCAGTGCAGCAGGCAGCGCCCTTCGCAAATTCCTCGAAAGCCTCGGTCACTTTTCCTGTCAGAAGCAGGAACCGTCCGTACATTTCATGGGCGTGGCTGAGGTCCATGATAAGCGACACTTCATCCCTGCTACCGTAGGAGAGTGAATCCTCAAGGTTCCCGATCCTCTCAAGATAGGGCTTTTCGCAGTCTTTCTGCAGGCTTGGAATCATCCTGACCTTTCCCTTGTCGGTCCAGGCCACAAGCTGATAAGATTTGTTTGCCATAAAAAGCAGTATTTCAATGAACTACCTATCGGCCACCCGGTTCCCGGCAGGGTACAATGCACCCATGTGGGGACTTTCGTCCGACGTTGGAATACTGCTAAAGTGATGGAATCAGTGTCAGTGCATGAGAAGAAATTCTACTGCAAAGATAGGGCGCAGTTTCGGTTCCGCAAAGCTTTTGGCGGGAAAAATGATCCGGGACCGTACCGGGCAAGACACCGGGGGCGTTTCATGTGGCTACTCCTCCCCGGTAAGAGTCCTTACCATCAGATCCCGGCGGTTTATGAAAGACTCCGTAATTAGGTAACTGTCGGTCTCTTCGTATTTCTGAGGGACAATGCCCCCATCCTTGAAGCAGAGGATTTCGGCTCCGGGAAGTGCGAGGAGAATGGGGGAGTGCGTCACTATGATGTACTGGGAACCGTCCTTTGCCATCCGGTCTATCTGGGCGAAGAGGGACATCTGCCTTTGCGTGGACAGGGCGGCCTCCGGTTCGTCCATCAGGTACAGGCCTCTGCCTCTGAAAGAGGAGATGAACTGCATGAAACTCTCCCCGTGGGAGTATTCGTGGAGGGTGCGCTCCCCGTACAGGGGCCCCACCTCTTTCTCATACTCGGCCGCCTGGGTGGAGAGGTTGAAGAAACTTTCCGCCCTCAGGAAGAAACCTCCCCCGCCACGGGCGTGAGCGCCCCGTCCCACGGTAACGGCCTTCCACAGCGGGGAGTGGTCATCGAAAGTCGAGAAACGGTAGTTCCGCGTCCCGCCCTCCGGGTTGAATCCGTATGCAACGGCGATGGCTTCGAGCAGGGTGGATTTGCCTGAGCCGTTCTCACCGACGAAGAAGGTTACGGGAGAATGGAATCGAAGTGTGCGCAGGGAACACAGGGCACCGATCCTACTCAGATAGGAGTCCCCCTCCAGAGAGTCCCAGTCAATGGAAATGTAATCGATGAACATGGGGCATGCTGACAGCAGGGGCAGGATGGAAGCTATGACCTTACAGTAATGTGGAGGCAGGTCTGTTTCTTCTCGTGTTTTACGTAGCAGCGCCCCTTGTCTTTGAGGTCCCTCATCACTTCATATAATATAAGATGAAGGGTGTAGTTGTCGACGCTGTCGGCGGGGTGTCCGTCCACGACGGGCACTTTCCCGAAACGGGAATAGCTTATGTCGAAGGTGGTGCCGTAGCAGTGAGTGGACTCTGAGGTGGCATTGACATTCCCATTCTGGAGGCTCTTCACGTCATCCTTGGTCCTGAGTACGGAAGTCACGACGAGGCGGCTCGGATTGAGTCCCTTGGCGGAGAGGGAATCCTTGAATGCGGTCCCTATGTCCTGAAGGAGTTTCCATGCATTGGGAGTGAGGAACGGTATGGAGTGCCTGAGTGAATCCACGACAAAAGAATCGCAGTCCTCCAGCATCACGAGGGACTGGGGGAGCTTACTGACATCGGAGCGGGAGTCAATCGGCTTGATGCCGTATTTCTTGGCGGCAGAGAGTTGCACATCGTTCACGTCATTGAAGCTCTTCCCGATGTTCACTTTGCTTATGCGCGGGGAAGGATTGTTGCGCAGGGTGTCGGGAAGGGGGACTTCCTCCACCTTCTCTGTCTTATCTTTCCCTTTGTCCGCCTTTGGGGGACGTACATTCTTTATGATGGAGTTTGCGATAAGCACTGCAACTAGGCCGAGGATGCACCACAGGGTGACCTTGACCCATTTCTTGAGTCTTCTTTTTCTCTTCTTTGCCATGAGCTGTGAACGGGGTTATTTCGGTCGGAGGATGCAAAATTACAAAATTCTCCCATGACTGGGAACTACCTCCGTGAAATATCCTTCGGCAACCTTCTCCTTGTGGCGCAAGGGGGGCTTTTGCAATCGGTATTCCCCCTTGATACTGAGAAATACACACTCAAAAATCTTTGCAAAAATAGCTTAATAATATGGTGGAAATGGTTTTCTTTCGTACCTTTGTCTGCCCTTTTTGAGACGGCGGGAATCCTGGGGACAGGACTGCTTCTGTTGCGCTTCCGCTTGACCCGTCACCAGTAATCGAGTACAGATAAATAGAATCATATGAAAAAAACACTTCTCATCATCTTTGCAGGCTTGCTTGCAACCTCTCTTTCGCTCAGCGCCCAGGGCCGTTGGTTCCTCGATATGGGCATGGGCATCAATGATGTAATTTCCAAAGGACAGTTCACCGGTAACAGCGTCGGCGCACAGGGCGCTCTCGGATTCAACTTCAACGAGGGACTCGGAGTCCGTCTGACCGCCCAACTGGGAATAGGCGGTCCCTCCAACGACGGTTACCAGTGGTTCGTGAACGGGCGTTACATCCGCGCTGCCGCTGCTGCAGACGTGCTGTGGGATATCATCGGCACTTTCGACGAGACTCCGGGAATTTTCCGCGTAAAGCCCTATGCCCGTCTTCAGGAGACCGCCGGAACCAAGAGAGGTGATTCGGCGATGAGTTTCGGAGTGGGAGGCGGACTTCGCCTGTCCGTAGCAATCGTGGACTTCGCACATGTAATCCTCGATGCCAACTCCGTCTATACCCCCGGCACCGCTTGGCACAATGGGTCTACCCCCCTGTTCTTCAACCAGGTGACCTTGGGCTTCGGCTTCATCCTGAAATAATCCCCTCCAGGCATAACTTACTGTCGGTCGTTGTCTTTCAAGGAAGTAGCGACCGATTTTTTGATTGCAGACCGGATACATGCCTTTGAAAGCCTCGGCACCGCTCGGGCAAAGTTGATATGGAAAAAACATTTAGGACAATTCTTCTTGTACTGCCCCTCTTCGCATTGATTGTGGGATGCAAGCATTCAAACGAATATGATATGGGAACATATGGCTATGACAAGGTTCACGGGGAATTGAAACTGTTGAACTGAGTAACTCTGATGGCTCCGCCCGCATCCTTACGGTCCCTGCTTGGCAGGGAAGGGTAATGACCTCGACATCCTCCGGGATGCAGGGGCCGAGTTACGGCTGGATTAACAGGAAGTTCATTGCTGAGGGTAAACTCAGCGCCCAGTTCAATAACTTCGGAGGTGAGGAAAGGTTCTGGATGGGGCCGGAGGGAGGCTTGAATTCCTGGTTCTTCGCCCCTGGGGCGCCGCAGGATTTCCCTCACTGGAAAGTTCCCGCACCTTTTGATACTGATGTGTTCGAGCTGGTGGAAAAGTCTTCCGTCAGGGCTGTTTTCAGTAAGGACGTCCACCTTGTCAATGCCAGGGGCGTGGGATTTGAGGTAGGAATGAAAAGAGAGGTGACCATCCTTGACAAATCCGAAATCGAGTCCATGACCGGCCCTCTTGAAGGGGACCTCTATGTTGTCGCCTATACCAGTTCCAATTCCATTACGAACAGGGGGCCCTTCCCCTGGACCGAGCAAACAGGGCTTCCCTCCGTATGGATGCTGGGTATGTTCAACCCTTCGGAGACAACCACGGTATTCATTCCATACAACAAGGATGGGGAGGGAATCATCGTGAAGGATGACTACTTCGGGAAGATTCCCCCGGACCGTCTTCGCATCGAGGACGGGTTCATCTATTTCATGATAGACGGAAAGTTCAGAAGCAAGCTGGGACTTCCTGCGGGAAGGACCCTCGGACTTGTCGGGGCTTATGACAGCGAGGCGGGACTTCTGACGATTCTCAAGACGGATGTCCCCAATCCCGGGGATCGCTTCGTGAAGTGGGGAGAACAGGAGGATGCCTTCGGCGGTGACGCGCTGAACTCCTACAATGACGGTCCCACGGAGGATGGAACCATCATGGGGCCTTTCTTTGAAATCGAGACTTCTTCTCCCTGTGCAACACTCTCACCTGGGCAGACGCTTACCCATACCCAGACAACAATTCACGTTCATGGTCCCAAAAATGCACTCCGGGAAGTCGCGAAGAGAGTATTTGGTCCTGGTCTTACAATATAAGAATTCCATTGCGGTCAGAGGCTGGGCCTACTTCATTTGGCATGGCAGGCTGGATTAAGGTTGGAAACAGGCGGAAAGGAATTGCAATAGGTGAGAGTTGGTGTTTCTGTGTTGAAAGACCGTATTTGTTGCAGAGTTGTCCATAAGGACATAAGTGCCATTTATTTTAAGGAACATGCAACAGATAAAGAAACTGCCCTGCGGGAAATCGGACTTCAAACTCCTACGAGAGAAGAACTTCTATTATGTCGACAAGACGGCGTTCATTCCAATCATAGATTCTTCAGCCTCGTTTTTTCACTTTCATCGTCCTCGGCGCTTTGGCAAGAGTCTGCTGGTGTCCATGTTGGAGACATACTATGACATAGCGGAGAAGGACAATTTTCGAGTCGTTTTGCTTAGCTGTCGAAAACGTTGGGTACCAGCTTTATCTTTTCATTGATGAGCATGATAACTACACGAACATACTTCTGTCCCAAGGGGGGGAAGGAGAGAACGCTTATGCGTCCTTGACTCATGAAGATGGAATGCTGCGCGTTTTTTTGCAAGGATTAAGGAATGTACTCAGAAGGCTATCAAACGGTTGTTCGTCACAGGCGTAAGTCCGCTCAGCCTGGATGACATCTCGTCCGGGTACAATATTGGGTGGGACTATACCAGGGACGAGGATTTCAATTCATTGGTGGGATTCTGTGAAGAAGAAGTCCGTGAAATGATAAGGTATTATTCCGCTTTCATACCGATGGCCCACAGCGAGGATGAACTAATTGAGGCAATGAAGCTGTGGTATGGCAACTATCGTTTCTCGGAATTCAGCCTCGATGCCCCTTCCGTGTTCAACTCCGCCATGGTGCTATACTTCGTTTCGACTTACCTGGAGGAAGGCTGTCTTTTGCCGGAAACCATGGTTGACTCAAATGCCCGGACCGATTATTCGAAGTTGGTCCATATGGTCCAGCTGGACAAGGACAAGTCCTTCAACAAGGGAGAGTCCCTGATTGAGAAGCTCGTAGCCGAGGGAGAGACAACAGCGGTGATACAGAAAACTTTCCCTGCGGAGAAATTGAAGGCGGAGAACAACCTTGAGAACCTCCTGTTCTATTACGGGATTCTTACTGTGAAAGGAGTCGTACCGGGAAGGACTGTCCTCGGCGTTCCGAATGTTTTCATTCGGGAGCAGATTATGGGGTATATGCAAATGATTTACGGGAACAAGGGCATAAAATGGGACATCGATAAATTGGACATATTGCTTGCGTCGATGGCCGGCGAAGGGAAGTGGCGGCCCCTGTTTGACTATACTGCCTCGGTCATATCGAAGAGCGGCTCTTCACGGGAGGAGCAGGGTGCTGATGAGACATCCGTCAAGGCTCTCTTGACGGGCATGATAGTCATGAATCCGTATTTCAACGTCCATCTTGAGCAGGATGCGGGCTCAGGCAACGGATACATAGACATGTTCTTCTACAAGAAAGCTCCTGACATTGTAAAACACACATACGGGGTTGAGTTCAAGTATGTCCACAAGGTTGAGGGGGACGGAGCGGTGTCAAGGAAACGAGATGAAGCCATAGAACAGATAGGCCGCTACTCCACTTCAAGGTTCGCCTCAGAGATGACGGAAGGGACGACCCTCCATTATCTAGTGGTTGTGTATAGAGGGTTTGAGATGGAGGTCTGTGAAGAGATCTTTCCGAAGCAAGGAGACTGACCATCAACCGGTATGGGCATGTATTCCTCCCACAGGAGAGGACTTCGGTTGTGCTGCATGCCCCTCTTGCACCGACAATAATCCCCGTCCTTGATTGGGGGCGGGGATTGATAGAGGGTGTTGTCAAGACCCTATTTTACTTTATCTTGTAAGCTGCCATTGCCTCGTTGTGGCGCAGGTAAAGCAGCACTCCGTCATGAATCACCGGGTGAGCCCAGTAGGGGCCGCTTCCTTTCGTGAAACGGAATGTGCTCACGACATCGAGTTTCTCTGGATTGGCGTTGGCCAGTCCCACGTATCCTCTTCTTTCATCGTACATGATGAGAAGACCGTCAGCCGTGATGATGGGACCCTTGCCCTTGCCTCCGCCCCAGGCGGTGTTGTACAGGGTCTTTCCCGTCTTGAAATCCACTCCGGTCCAGTTGCCGTCGTTGTTGTTCTTGTAGGTGGTGCCGTACAGGACTCCGTCCACCAGCACGAACCCTCCGTGATGCACTCCGAGGTCATCGTTGGTCCAGATTTTCTTTACGGACTTGAGGTCATCGGCAAGCTTTATTGCCGTGGTGTTCATTCCGTAGCCCTGGGAGAATACTGCCACACCGTCGGCATAGACGGGACCGTTGGGCGCGATGTTCTCCCACCTGGTACCGTCCTTGTACCAGTCTTCGAATGTCCACTGGATTTCTCCGTTGTCGGGGTTCACGCCGTATATGTGATGGACGGATGCCGCTATTATCTGCCTCTTTCCCTTGTAGGTGACAAGCAGTGGCTGGAGGTAGTTGCGTTTGTCATTCAGGGTGCGGCTCTTCCAGATTTCCTTACCGGTATCCTTGTTGAGCGCTACCATTGCGGTCTGGGGTCCACCGGGGCAGTAGATGACCTTGTCATCCACCACGAGGGGGCACTCCGCGGTTCCCCAGTTGCCGGTCTCGGTCTGATATTTCTTGCCGCCCTCGAGGCTCCAGAGGATCTTTCCGTCCTTGCAGTCTATGCAGGCGATATCTCCCATTCCGCTGATGACATAAGCCTTGCCATCAACGACGGTGGGGGTTGTCCTGGTCTCGGGATAGTTCTTGTCCCAGGGGTTGCCGTAGACCGTGGTGTAGATCTTCTTTCCGTCCAGGGTGTAGGCATGGAACACTTCCTTGGTGGCATCCTCGTTCATGCCGGTCACGTAGATCCTGTCCCCGACAATCACAGGGCTTGAGTAGCCTTTGCCAAGGTCAAGGGCCTCCCAAAGAAGCTGGGGACCCTCCTCGGGCCACTGCCTCAGAAGTCCCTTCTCCTCGGGATATGTGCCGGTCCTCTGAGGACCTCGGAACCCGTTCCAGGGCTGGGCGAAGAGGGATGATGCGGAAAGGGAGAGTGCCATCAGGACAGCCGTAGCCTTAAGTGAATTCTTCATAGTGTTGTTGAATTTGTATAAATTGTCCGTTTGCTTTATGTTCGTATGGTTAGTTTACATGAGGACCTCTCACCTCATGAATCGTGCCAATGTCACAGTGATTTGCCTATTTCAAAGGAGTTTATGGCGTTCTGGTACACTTCTTTTATTTCGGAAGCCAATCTGGTGGAGTTGAAAGTGTCACGCGCCCTCTGAAGTGCCTTCTGTCGAAGTTCCCCCATCAGGGACCCGCTTAGGAATATCCTCTCCAGTGCCTCGTCGAGGGCCTCGGGAACGGAAGGGTCATAGAGGATGCCAGCGCCACCTGTTATCTCCCTGAAGGAACCCCTGTCAGGTTCCACGACAGGCCTTCCGGCAGCGAATGCCTCCGGAAGGTACAGGCCGATGCTCTCATCGAACTTGATGGGGACGCACACTACGGAGACCTCCCTGTAGAACTCGAAGTGACGGCGCTGGGTGTAGCCTTTCTGGAAGGTCACCCACTCTTTGTAGGGGGAGAGTTTCCTGCGGATTCCCGAAAGGAACTTCCTCTCAAGGGAGGTGTGCCCACCTCCTATGTAAAGACGCAGGTTCGGGATGGAGTCCTTCTTTTTCAGTCTTATGAACGCATCTACGAGGGTGTCGAGCCCGTCCAGGGAGTTCATCCTGTAGTTGAACCCTATCGTTGGGTCTGCGGGATAGGTGGGACAGTGGTATTTCTCAAGGTTCACGCCCGGGTGAAGCAGATGCATCTGCCCTGCGAAGGGCATCCCGAGGCTCTGCGCCTTGTGCATGTAGAAGACGCTCGTGGTTACGAAAGAGTCTATCCATCGGGCATTGTCCCGGATGCCCTGCCATGCCCTCGAGGCATCTCCGCCCTTCAGTTCATCTATCCAGATTTCCTCATCCTGGACTGAACAGACGATTGGAATGGGGAAACGCTCCCGGATGAGCCTGGCCACCCCTGTGAGCATGGTGGTGGGGATGTGTATGATATCCGGCCTCTCTTTCTCTATGAACTCAAGTACCCCCTCCATCCTGTCCCTGAAGGCCCTGCCTTCGCCTTTTATCATGGATAGGGTCATTCCTTCCATCCCGCCTGCCGAGGTGGAACCGGCAAGGGAGGCCGCCAGGTCCAGGAAGGCTTTCCTGGAAAGGAAAGAGTCCAGCCATGCGGGCATGGGCTTTTCCCCGAACAGGGCGTCGGCGACGTAGTAGGACGTGGCTGGGAAGAAGACCTCGGTATCCGTCTGCATCTGGTCAAGCGGCAGGTACAGGGGCATGACGATGACATCCTCCCCGCTCTCCCGGAGGGCGGAGGCCAGGAAGTCATCCCTGACGCAGTTCCCGCAGTAGTACTGGTCACCTGGGCTTGTTATCAGAAAAAGAATCTTCATGGTTCGCTAATATGGAATGCCACACACGGCAAATATACTCATTTATCGGGGGAAAGCGCGCACGGGAGGGGTGCGGGCGGCCCTCTCAGCTGGGGAGAGTCTTTGTCAGGGTGTCTCTGACCGCCCTTTTGACTGAAAGAAGCGTAAGGAGGATTGTCAAAGCCAAGATGGCAAGTACAAGGACCCATGTGAGTGGCGAGGTGAAAGTGAAACTCCCCGCCACAGCCAGTACCGCCCCGACGGTCCCGACAATGATGGAGTAGAGGGGAAGAATGATGTTCTCCCTGTAAAGGATCTCCCCGATCCTCTTCTCCGGATACCCCAGTACCCGGTACACCCGGATATCCTCCCTGCATTCAAGAAGGTCCTTTCTTATGCCTACCACAAGTGCCACAATGCCCAGGAGCACCCCAAGGGCTCCGAGAAGCAGGAATATGGCCAGGTAGGTGTTCACTACTTCCATGAAAGAGTTCAGGCGGTCGGAACATTTCAGGATGAGGGGGCCGTATTCGGCAAGGCCGCTGCTGAGCACTCTGTGGGTCCCCTGTGGATCGGGTGTCCTTATCAGAAACAGGTCCGCCCCCTTTTCCTGTGGCCACACGGATGAGAACAGGTCCCTGTCCATGATGGCGTAGCCCTGGAATATGCCGGTCTTTATGGACCCTGCAATCAGAAGCGGGGCGCTCTGCCCGGAGGGGAGCGTGCAGACAAGGGTGTCCCCGACACTCTTCCCCATGCTCCACATCAGGCTCTCCTCATCCACGAGAACGGGGTACGCCCCTCCCATTTTCCCTTTCATAGCCTCCGCCCCAAGCCCCTTCAGCTTGCCGCTTATCTTGAAGGAACCCTTCCGTTGGAAGAACCCTTCGATGGGAAGGGCCGCTATGGAGGGCTTTGTGACCCTGTTCAGGTTCAGGCAACTGGCATCGTCTTCTTTCCGTCTTAGGACATGCGTCACTTCGCTGCCGAAGGGTAGGTCCCCCATCCCAAGGGCGGAGCGTCCTTCCGGCGTGGAAATGTCATGGAACAGGGGCAGGGAAGTCTCGCACCAGAGGTCATATCCACCGGTTGCCGCCGCAGGGGAGGTGCCCTCCGAGAAACTCTGTCTGTTGAGTCCGACGCAAAGGACGATGAACACTCCTGACGCAACCGAGAGGAATGTCCTCAGGACCCTTTTGCCCCGGTGCCGGAGGGGTCCCAGGATGAGGGTTCCCTTTGTGGGGATGCCTTTTCCCTGTACCGGGCTTCCCTCGAGGAGTTCCACTCCTACGAGGCCTCCAAGAAAGAGTACTGCAAGTCCTATCATGACGAATACGACCAGGGAATGCACTCTCAGGACATTGACGGGAATCATGATGGCGATGAGGATGCCAAGGACCCATATGGCGACTTTGCGGGAGGTGCTGCGGGAGGTGGACTTTGTCCTGGAGGAGGGAGGGCCGTCCTCCTTAGAGAAGGAATCCTTTCCTACGCCCCTGAGGCTCAGAAGGACTGTACCCAGGCAAAGGAAGAGTGCCGAAGCGAGTCCCATGGCCATTATTCCCCAGTCCACATAAAGATGCAGTCCGGTTGTCTGGGATGCTCCGCTCCAGATGTTCCCGAGAAGAAAGAGTACCGCCGCGGTATAGAGGACCCCGAGGGCTGCGCCTGCGACTGAACTGACCCCGACAATGGGGACGCTCTCACGAAGAAGGATGCGGCGGATTCTTCGGGGGGAGTAGCCAAGGGAGCCCAGAAGGGAGAATTCATCCTCCCGAAGGGCGATCATTCCTTGCAGGGGCCCTGCGATGAGAAGAAGGGCCGAGAGAATTATGAAAAATCCCAGGGCCAGGAAAAGACCGCTGAAGTCCGTACCCTTGGAGGCGGAAAGAAGGGCGCTTTCCAGGGGATGCACGGCACCGAGGGTGAAGAGTTCCCCCGTGGACAGGGATGACGTGTCCGAGGGGGAGGGAAGACGGACGGAAGTGGCAGAGCCCCATTCGCTACTCCAAAGCGGGGAGACACTCTTATACGGGAGCAGCACTTTGGGAGTCGAGCGGTACTTCTCCCAGTATGCCTCGTCTTCGGAGCTTATCCTCCCCATGTCAAGGGGCAGGTCACTGTCCCAGGAGGAACAGCTCTGGGCCTCGCTAAGGCCCGGGAAGGATGCACTGAGCGTCTTGTCCTCCTGGAGGGATGATACGGGTACGATGCCTTTCACTATGAAAGAGAGGCTGTCCTCGCTTAGGATCTTGAGCCCTTCGGAGCGGAAAAAACAGACCCATATGCTGTCTCCCACCTCAAGGTGAAGCCTCCTTGCAGTATAGTCACTTACCAGGGCCCCGCCCTCCTCAAGTCCCGTCCCATTATAGTAATCTACCCCGGTAGCAAAACTATAGGGTATGCTTTCATCCCTTCCGGCGGGACGGATGCTGTTGACAAGGTAGGAGAAGAGTCTGTTGCTCCCGGGGTTATCTGCCGAGAGGGCATCCACGAGCTCGCTTCTCAGGAAGAGGCTTCCTGAACTTACGTCAATCCCATCTCCTTTCACTTCTGTCCTCACCCCGAAATGATACCCTCGGCTCTCCCTCAGGACATCTTCTGCAGTGAGGTCGGGGTCCGGGGACAATATGAGGTTTATGTGTCCCTGCGCCCCCATCGCCTCGCTCAGTTCCTCCCTGTTCACTATGACATTGAGGGGCAGAGAATGTGATGACCCGAGGGTGAGGTCCCCGCCCTCTGAGGAGGGCAAGATGCCGTCGTAGGCCAGTCTTAGGGAACTTGCATATTCATTTTTCGTGAATAGGGACCCGGACGGTACGAGACCGCCCGTGGGGATGCGTACGACAAGGTCCCCGGGAACGGGGCCGATCTCCCTGGAGAGGTTCTCGTTAATCTTCACCTCACCTCTTTTTACGTTGTCCCGTCCCCATATGGTGACAGGTATGACCCTCCCCCCGGCAGGGACGAACCCTTCACACAGAAGCACCCCTTCCGCCTCGCCCCTGAAAAGGGGCAGGGAAGTGATGTCTTCCCGGAGGTATCCTCCATATGTGGACAGCGCAGTCCTTACGGAGGAGAGCCTTTCCACTGCCCTCTCTGTGAAAGTCCTCTTGACGCTGTAGCCGGTAAGGAGGCTGCCCACTATGACGGCGGCACCGACCGCGGTGGAAAGGGCCACCAGCAGATAGTGACCCCGGAAGTGGGAGACACTTTTCCGTATGAGGGTCCCCGGTGTCATCTGTCCTGAAGCGAAATGGGATGAAGGACTCCTCCCTCCAGGGAGAGGATCCTGGAGGAGTAGGAGGCGCAAAGACTTGAGTGCGTCACCATTACGATGGTGGTGCCAAGGTCGTCCCGCACCCTCAGGAGAAGTTCCGAAATGGTCCGTGTGCTCCTGGAATCCAGTTGTCCCGTGGGCTCGTCAGCCAGAAGGACGAGGGGTTTCATGACAAGGGCACGGCATAGGGCTACCCTGCCTGCCTCCCCTCCCGACAGGGTGGAAGGATAGTGTCCCTCGAGGGAGGATATCCCCATCATGGACATCAGGGTATGGGCATACTCTACATTTTCGGAAGGGGGAGTGTCACGCAGGGCGAGAGTGGGAAGAAGGACATTCTCGAGGGCGGTGAACTGCCCCAGCAGCCTGTGGTCCTGGAACAGGAATCCGATGGTGCGGTTTCGGAGCGAATCCAGGTCGGTGCCCTCTTTGAGGACGT
>CAJOLJ010000133.1 GCA_905235445.1 uncultured Bacteroidales bacterium | reverse complement strand
TCATTCGGGTTCGTGGTGAACTGGTTCGGGGACTCGATGGACGGGACCCTTGCAAGGGTACGCAACCAGCAGAGGCCCAAGTATGGTTTCTTCCTGGACCACAACATGGACTGCATCAATGAGGCGATAATGTTCGTGGGTGCGGGACTTTCCCCGCTGGTGAACCTTGAGACAGCCCTTCTCGCACTGTCAGCTTACCTGATCCTGTCGGTGTACGTTTACATCAGCGCACACCTCAAAGGGGAATTCAAGCTCACCTATGCCAAGATGGGTCCCACCGAGTTCCGCCTCATCATGATTGCGATCAATACGATGTTCGCCCTCTCGGAGAGACTGCGCAGCATCTCGCACACGGTGAACGTCTTCGGGGAGGCGCGCACATTACACCTCCTGGACTACATCACCGCGGCTATCATCCTGTTCCTCATAGTCATATACTTCGCCTCCTTCATCAAGGACGCAAGGGAATATGCCAAGGAGGAACCCCTTAAGCACTAGGTTATAATCTCAGGAAGTGAGGCCCCCCGCCCGGGCCTCATTTTTTTCCCAGGAAGGCGAAAAATACCGCAAGGACCAGAAGACCGAAGGATACCAGATGGTTCCACTCTATCTTCTCTCCCTTGAAGGCGAGGGTCACGATGACGCTGAAGACAGTTAGGGAAATCACTTCCTGGATCACTTTCAGCTGGATAAGATTGAAGGGCCCACCGTTCTGGACGTACCCGATCCTGTTGGCGGGTATCATTATGCAGTACTCGAAGAACGCCACCCCCCAGGAAAGGAGGATGATGAGGAAGAGTGGCCAATCGTCGGAAATCCTCATTTCCGAGAGCTTGAACTGCCCGTACCAGGCGAATGTCATCAGGACGTTTGACGCAACGAGCATGATGACGGTTATAAATGCTTTCATCGCATTTATGGAAATAAGTGTAGTCGAATAAGTGTCTCCGGCAGGAAAGCGCCCCGCCCGGAAATCGGGGTGCAAAAGTACGAATTCGAGGGGAATTCCTGCAAAATATCTCAAAAAATTCCTTTGGGGCGCTTCGTGCCACGGACCTGGGCGGGACTGAGGCAGGCTTTCGTTTTTTTCTCTTTCGGCATTCAATAATCCGACTTTCGGTGCTTGAAGGAGCCCATTGGGGGGCTCCGGACTAGTCTTTTTTGAGACCTTTTGCTAATTTTGCAATACCGCTGCGGGGGACAGCAAGCGGAACTTGGGATCCCCCGCCAGGACGGACAGTGAAACCAGAAAACGAACGACCATGCCCCTCCTTCCACCGGAAGAAATCCGTTCCCTGACCCCCCTGTACGACAAATGGTGGGGCAAGGCCCTCATTGACGGGGCCAGGAAAATGTTCCTTTCCTCACTTGACAGGATTTGCGGCAAGTGCGACATGTA
Source organism: uncultured Bacteroidales bacterium (assembly GCA_905235445.1). Classification (GTDB taxonomy): domain Bacteria; phylum Bacteroidota; class Bacteroidia; order Bacteroidales; family UBA932; genus Cryptobacteroides. The sequence goes on along the minus strand of CAJOLJ010000133.1, from coordinate 5,010 downwards.
CCGGGGACAGGAATTCGCCATGGAGATCCTCAGGACCCAGGGCTGCGACTATGAAATAGGAGGACTGTCCGTCCTAGAGAATCTCCCCGAGGGACCTTTCATCACCATAGGCAACCACCCTTACGGGGGCGTAGACGGACTGATCCTTTCTGACCTGTTCGCTTTCAGGCGCCCTGATTACAGGATCATGGTGAACAAAATCCTCTCCCTTGTCCATAACATGGACCCGATATTCATAAGCGTAACGCCCACCGGGGAGAACAGGACGGCCCACACAAAAGAGTCCCTCCAGGGAGTGAAACGCTCCTTGCTGCACATCCGTAGCGGACATCCCCTCGGAATCTTCCCTTCAGGTGCGGTATCGGACCTGCACCCTGGCAAGTGGGACATATCCGACCGTCCCTGGCAGGAATCCGCAGTGCGGTTCATCCAGAAAATGGCGGTTCCGGTAGTGCCGGTGCATTTTCTGGACCGCAACAGCATGTATTTCTACCTTCTTGGCCTCATTGACTGGAAAGTGAGACTCTCCCGTCTTCCGAAGGAGGCGGTGAACAAAAAAGGCAAGCGGGTACGCGTGACGATAGGGGAGGTGATCCCGCCCGAGAAGATACTCTCTTTCGGCACGGTAGGGGAACTCTCCGATTTTCTCAGGGGCCAGGTCTACGACATGCCACTTCCGGAGAGGTTCGTCAGGCGAAGCACCCTGGGATACGACTCTGTGTCCCTGGAAAGCCAGATAAACATCTAATCGGACAAGCTCAGCTTCTCAAGACCTCCCGAGATGGAAAAATCCCGATTGCAGGAAAAGCCGCTGAGGGCGGTAGTTGTCGGAGGCGGGGCGGCAGGTTGCCTCGCCGCCGGCTGCCTCCCTGACATGTGCCCCGAAGGGATGCCCCTTTCCGTTACGGTTCTTGAGAGAGGAAGCTCTCCCCTCAGAAAAGTCGGCATCTCCGGAGGAGGGCGCTGCAATCTCACCAATTCCTTTGAGAGGATAGACTCCCTCTCGGTTGCCTATCCCAGGGGCGACAAGCTGCTTCGCAAGCTCTTCTCGAGGTTCTCGCCCCAGGATGCCAGGAAGTTCTTCGAGAGCAGGGGAGTGCCCCTTGTCACCCAGGAGGACGGATGCGTGTTTCCCCGCTCCCAGAAATCATCTTCCATAGTCGGGGCACTCCTTCGCTCAATGAAAGATGGCTCGGTTATCCTCAAGACCTCGCACCGGGTGGAGAGCATCACCCAGGATGCACCAGGCAAAACCATAACCATCAGCGGAACGGGACCTGATGGCCCCTTCAGCATGGAGTGCGAGGCCGTTCTCATCACGACTGGCGGCTTCTCTGGAGGAACCTCCAAAATGCTCTCCGCCCTGGACCTTGACATAGTACCCCCGTTGCCGTCACTTTTCACCCTCAAAATAGATGACCACTCCCTTCGTTCCCTGATGGGAATAGTCGTGAAGGATGCTGTCCTGAGAATTCCCGGGACGTCGCTTCGTTCTGAGGGGGAACTTCTTCTGACCGACTGGGGAATCAGCGGACCTGCGACCCTCAGGCTTTCTTCCTACGCTGCCAGATACCTTGGCGACCGCTCATATCAGTGCCCCCTTCTCATCGACTGGAGCGGAGGCCTGGGTCCCGATGCCCTGGATGGCCTCCTGGGGGATATCCTGAGTTCAAACCCACGCAAGCGTCTTCGCTCCACCCCTCCTCCCTTTCTCCAGCAGCGTCTGTGGGAACACATCCTTTCCCGCGCCGGACTGCGTCCCGACATGGTCTGGGCGGAACTTGGGGGCAAGGGAAGACGGAAGCTTGTGGAAATCCTCTCATCTGACCGGTATGACGTAACTGGCAGGGCAACTTTCAAGGAAGAATTCGTGACCTGCGGAGGCGTAGGCCTTTCGGAAGTGGATCCTTCCGGCATGGGATGCAGGAAACACCCCGGGATATTCTTTGCCGGGGAGGTCCTGGATATAGACGCCATTACGGGGGGCTTCAACCTGCAGGCCGCATGGACCACTGGTTACTGTGCCGCGTGGGGGATGGCGGCATACCTGGGAGCCATACACGAAAACAACAAAACCATATAAGCTATGCCTTCTCGCATCATCAACGTAACCCGCAAGCCACGCAGATGCCCCATCTGCGGAGAACCGGTATGGGACATCATCTACGGAAGTGGGGAAATGAAAGATTATCAGTTCCTTCTCAAGTACAGGAAAAAATGGGGGCATGGGAGGGGACAATATCCCTAGAAGACCTCCCGTCTGGTCCTGCTCATGCGGTTGTGTGCGTTTCCGGAAAGTCCTTCCGAACGGAGGGGATGCACCGGTGAAAATCAAACTTCTGAAGAATGTGCGTCCAGCCCCCGCTTCACTCATAACCTGGGAGTCCAGCAAGGTCACTGAAGCCCTGAAAGAACACAACCGAGACGCCATTCACTACTACTCCATTGAAATTACGACGGATCTTGACGGCCCCGTGACTTTCAGCGTATGCGCCGTGAGCAAGGAAGATGCCCTTGACACCATTGACGATGTCCTGAGAAGGCATGACATGGGACTCAAAAGTCATTTCTCCATCGTCATCACGGAGAAAGAGCGAGAAGGCTGATCGTACACCGAAGGGAGCCATCCGGTGATTCCTGCAAAGAGTGAACGCCAGTCTCTTCGCACTGGCGTCACTTGCTGTCTGTCCAGTGGTTGTTGTGCCCCGCCGCTACACGGTGAGTATTGACCTACTTCATTCCTGGCTGCGGTTTCCCGGTACCTCGGAAAGAGTAATCCTGACAAGCGAGAGGGCAAGTCCCGCTGCCGGGGCATATGCCAGGACCCCGAACCCCCTGCAAGACGTATGCGGGGAAGGTTCGGGGCTGGTTGGACATTATCTGCAAAGCACTATGTCCAACAGGGCCCCGAATCTGTCAATTATATAAGTAGGTGACTCACTTTCAAGAAGTTCCCTGTCCTGGTTCCCGAAAGATACGGCACATGTAGGAGTGAATGCGCCCTTTCCCATCCGGATATCGAAAATGGTATCTCCCACGGTGAGAGCCTCACTCGGGGCGGTCCCCGTTGTCGAAAGGACGGAGAGGACCATGTCGGGGGCGGGTTTCTTGCCCTGTACATCCCCGTCACCCAGGACGGGCCCGACGATGCCGCAGAGGCCGAAGTCAGAGAGGAACCTGTCAAGGGAGGAATGTGAACGGCTGGATGCTATGGCGAGGAGAACACCCTCGTCGTGAAGGGCATGGAGGGTCTCGCTCACCTCGGGGAACAGGGGCACATTGCCGAAGGCTATGGAAGGGAACAGGCGCCTGTATGTGCGGCAGCACTCATCCCAGAGGGCACTGTCCCCACCGGGGAACATCTCCTCAAACATCTTCACGAGGGGAAGGCCGATGAGGGATTTCACGAAATGCGGGTCCTGCTTCCCCAGGGAGAGGGTTGAGAGGGTTTCCCTCACGGTGGCGAGGATTCCGGCGGAAGTGTCTGCGAGGGTTCCGTCAAAATCCAGTATGACGGTCCTGTATCGTATTTTTGCTGAAGGGACAGGGGCGGTATTCATGTTCATGGTGATGATGCGTTTTCTTTCTGTCGGGGCAGGGGGTTGCCCCTGGGCGGTGCAAAGGTACGCTTTTACAGATTAAGCACAGCGCAGGCGCCCCTCAATATCCGCCCATAATTCAAAATACGTATCAAATTGTTTCGAAAAGCCTATTTCGAAAGTCTGTGAACCATATTTGATAGTTCAGCTACAATATAAAGTGTATTTTTGCGAAAAATCAACGGGCACTTCGATGAATAAGTTTTCGACTCTTCCACTGCTTTGGGCCATCATGGCGCTGTCGCTGCTATCTTCTTGCTCCGGGGAAAAAGTCCTTTCTGTGCAAAGCGGGGACTATGTCATTACCGTTTCCGCCCTCAGGACGGATGCCATGAGGGTGCAGGTGACCCCTCAGCAGAGCGTGAATTCCCTTCCGCTCAGGGAATTCGTCTATACCGAAAAACTTCCGAAGGTAAAGGACGTGAAACTATCCTCCACCGCCGATGGGTGCTCCATCGAGACTCCCGGGATGAAGGCCGTCTATTCCTTCGGGGCAGGTACACTGTCCTTCTACGATGAGCGGGGCAATCTCCTCACCGAGGAGATTCCCGGCACGAGGATCCTCGAGAAGACCGAGACCCAGGGGGTGGCATCCCTCCGAGTCTCGCAGGGTTTCCGTTCCCCGGACACCGAGCACATCTACGGCACCGGCCAGTTCCAGGACGGATATCTCGACGTCAGGGGCCTAAGCCGTCGCCTGACCCAGGTGAACACCCAGATATCCATCCCCTTCATCCTCTCGGACAGGGGCTACGGCCTTCTGTGGAACTCCTACGGCATGACCGAGTTCAACCCGGCGGATTCCGTGGTGACACTTTCCGAAAAGGTCCTTTCCTGGAATGCAGGAGGCATGGAAGTCAACGCTACCAGTACCTCCGGCACCGTGCGTGAGCGGAGGATGTTCTCCGCTTTCGAGGGCACGCTGGATATCCCCCAGAGCGGGGAGTACTCACTTTTGCTTGACGTAGGACAGAGCATGGCTAGGAGGCATTCCCTCAAAATTGACGGGGAGGTGGTCATGGACATGTCCAATATCTGGCTTCCTCCGACAGCCTCGATAAAATTAATCCTCGACAAAGGCCCCCACAAGATAGAAGTCGAGGGAGTGCGGGGCGACACTCCCACCCTGTGGTGGAGGGCAGTTGACGAGAGCACGACCTTCCGCTCGGATGCCTCCACAAAACTCGATTACACCGTCTTCGCCGGCGGGGCGGACCAGGTCATCCATTCACTTAGAACCCTTACCGGACACATCCCCGGGATGCCAGCCTGGGCCCTTGGATACATACACTGCAGGGAAAGATACGACACCCAGGAGGAACTCCTTTCCAATGCCACGGAGTTCCGCCGCCGGGGCATTCCGGTGGACGTGATAGTCCAGGACTGGCAGTGGTGGGGGAAGAACGGCTGG
>CAJOLJ010000132.1 GCA_905235445.1 uncultured Bacteroidales bacterium | reverse complement strand
TATGATGGGGAATATGCACGTATCCCCAATCAGGAACTTATGCTCTATTATACGAACAACATCATGAAATCCGGCATTGGAGATTTGCCGGAGAGGCTGTCTCTTTCCAAAAAGTGTCTGGATAATATCAAATCCAACAACTGTGAGGAGGTTTCCGATTTCATTGCCAGTTGTCACAACGATGTCTGCGGGGCGCAGGAGTACAACAAGGAGCAGCTCCTTTATACGACCCTCCGTGAGGCCCTCTACTACGCCCACTCACAGTACATATTCCACAGGGAATATCCCTCCGGCAAGGGCTTTGCCGACCTTGTCCTCATCCCGAGGCCCGGGAACAGGATTCCCGCTGTCGTTGCGGAACTGAAATGGGACAAGGATGCCCAGGGCCCCATCTCACAAATAAAGGAAAAGAACTACACCCAGAAGGTGTTCGAGTATACGAAGGACGTAATTCTCGTGGGAATCAATTACGACCCCAAGACAAAGGAGCACCAGTGTACAATAGAGAAAGTATCCGCCCCGTAGGAAGGATTCCCTCTAAGCAAGCATGTCCGGAGATTGCCAATTGCTTATGCAGCAGCCTTCACAACAAATCAAGAAAAGACAACGGAAAAGCCTGGAACACGCCCCTGCTGACTACAAGTTGCACCGAGGATTTAAAGAGAGCCGCTATCGCTCACTGTAATTTGAATGCATGAGACTGGTAAAATCCATACTGTTTAACGGCTAATCGTGACGAGTGCGAATTCAAGCCCGTTTTATCCCCTATTCCTCCGGATCATTGAGTTCCTTGAATATGAGCTTTCATTTATATTTATGGTGTCTGGGCGTTGTTCATTCGAGTCCCCTGCTCTTTATGATACTGGCTGCATCCCTTATCCAGAAGGTCATTCCAACTATGAACCGATCATTTTCCTTGACTTCATCCAAGTCCTTGAAAGGACGGAGGTCGGAGTGGATGAAAAGGTCCTCGTTACGGCCGAGACTATTTCTGGATGGCGGTGTCTGGGCATTGTACTTGTTTTCCTCGGGACGGGGAGGACGGTAGCCAAGAAGAAGTTCCTCCACGCACCACCGGTTGTGTTCCACCTCAGAGAAAATTGCGACCTCCTCCTCTGTAAGTGGAGAATCATCATCCTGGTTTCCTCTCATGGCATGAAGGGAAGCGGTCCTGATGGGGATGGATGAGGCGCTGTACTGGCTGGACCATTTCTTGGAGACGGGAAGAGCCTGGAAGACGCCCTCCCGGACAGTGCCTCTCCACATTTCACGGACATTGTCCCAGAAAGCCTTCAGGGCACCCTCATCCTTCAAGGACAAGGCCTCCACTGATTCTATTTCATCCTCTTTTCCTGCAGCCTTCATCGAATAGAGATAATTGATGAGCTTCGCCTGGATCAAAGAGTCGTCGCCGCCAAGGAAGGAGTCACTGTCCATGCCGATGGGGTAGATATTTGCATAGCGGCCTTTCATCTGTTTGGAATCGACGTTGTTCCTGTCCGGAAGCAGAGTGCTGTAGGTGAATGTACCCGTGTTTTCCCGAAGGTTCGTCACAAAGTTGTCGGACCTGTCCTGACGGATGAATATGGGTATGCCACGTGTGTATATATCGTCGGGCATATTCATTCCAATGGCGAAATTGAATTTCTGGTTCGCCAGCGTCAGGAAGATGGACATGTCCTGCTTTTCATCTCCTGCCCAGCGGCACAGCTCATCTTGGACTTCCCTGGAGAAGATGTCACCCTTGATGAACTCGAACTTCACGTCGAGGGTCCCGTCAATCGAGGAAGATGCCCTGCTTACCATTTCAGGAATGGTCACTTCATGATCCCGCCCATTGCCGGAGAGGTCCCTGTACTCAGGGGGCTGGACGGAGAAGAAGTATCTGTTCCTTGTTACGAAAAGCGGCATCTCCTCATCGGCCACCTTGTCTATGAAAGTGATCACGGTCTTTCTGGTCCTGCCGTCCCTGAAGGGCGGGAAATGGAAATAGTTTGCGGCCTCGTTTGCGAAAGCAACACCAAGATAGGTGATTCCGACAAAGACCAGGTGGACATATTGTTCCGAGTCCCGTGTTATCGGTTCCCTGTAAACGGTGGGATAAGTGTAAGGCTCCTCCCTTGTTTCGCTTTTGTAACGGCGGTCGATGAACACTTTGCGGGCCCAGAGGGTGTAGAAGTTTATCGGCACGAAATCAATGCCCATCCCGGCAAGGTGCCTGAACACCTCGGTAGTCTTGAAGGCTCCGTAGGTATCGAGGTCCTCGAACACGCAGGTGATGGTCCTGGGATAATCCTTAAAGGGTTTGAGATAGTTGTAGATGCTGTCCACGCACTCAATGTTGATGGCATCATGCGCCGGCAGGGTCCTGTTCCCCACTATGTACACTTCCTCTGCACTCTCAAGATGAATCTTCCCGTATGAATCCTTTATGGTACGGTGGCCATAGTAGGGAAAAATCCTTTCCTTGTATCCACGGGCCACGGAGCTTCCGATTTTTTCCATTACCACCCTGGCCGGGACGGAAGACAGAATGAGGATGCGTGCCCTGGGGTCCCTGTCCATTATGCTCAAGATAATGGAATGGACCATTTCATCATATCCCATTATCACATAATGGCCGCTCTTCAAGTATGATATATCCCCGTCTCTGTGACGCTCGATCCTCCTGTTAACCCCGTTCACCAGCATCGAAATGAGCATTCCGCCAAACACTACCACGCCCAGGACGTAGATAACTGTAGAAACGATTATGAACCCCGTTCCGAAGATATGCCCACTGTGCGGGAGATAGATATTGTTGAGCAGGTTGGGGTCCAGCAGAAGGTACAGCGGAAGAAGGCCCCGGCTGAGATTCTCCTCACTGCAGAAAAGACAGGCATCCTGCCAGCAGAAAATGAGCAGGGCTAAGATAGAGAAGACATAAAGGACAAAGAGGGCCACGACCAGAAGCCCAAGTTGTTTGAGGATTGAGGTATCCAGGAGTCTGTCCAGGAGAATGCGCCTGCTGTATTCACTCTTAGGTTTCATATGGTGTGGATTGTATCAAACCTTATTCTACATCGAAGAGGAAATCCTCTATCATAACACTCAGCAGGTCCTCGCAGTACTGCTTCAGAAGGCTCTTATACTCAATTATATCCCTGTTATTGGTCCTGGTCACCTTTTCCCAAAGAGTCACCTCGGTGGCTTTGCGGTAAGACTCGGCAAGGGAGGCGGCATACTGGTTGTCGACCTGCCCGAGAAGATGTTCCTGGTTCTTTATCTTCCGGGACGAAGGCGCATCTTCTCCCATCCATTCCTTCCAGTGCTCCTCCAGGCACTTAGCGAACTCCTCCTCCACCTTGCGGGGAAGTTCGTTATTGTATGAGGTCTCAAGTATCTGGGGCTTGTCAATGGCTGCCTCACGGGGAATATCCCCGAAATACTTTTCAAGCAGGTCATCCCATTCGTGGCGTAGAAGGCCTTCCAAGATATCCTTATTCATGGCAGAAGCGGTGTGAGTGTCAACTGCGGTTCAATGAGTTTTCCATGTTTAGGAAAAGCGTCCGAAACATAGACAAAAATAACGCTTTTTCCTTCAAAAATATCAATCTTACTTGTAACAGTTCCGTACCGGCTTTTCTGACATCACGAAATGCAAGTGCGCCCCGTCCTTGATGTCATCGTAGCGAAGTCTCGGCTCCCTTAGGCGCACCCCGTTCAGGTAGACTGCCTTGACATAGACTGCCTCCCTACTCCAGCCCTCGGTCGAGACTTCAAGCACCCCACCGTCACTTAGGTGGACTTTCATTCCTGGCACACATGGTGAAGCCAGGTCATAGAAATCGCTTCCCGGGCAGACCGGGTAGAATCCCATACAGTTGAACAGGTACCATGCGCTCATCTGTCCACAGTCATCGTTTCCGCTGAGGGACCCCGGCTCATTGCCGTAGAAATTCTCGGCGACATAGCGCACCCACTTCTGGCATTCCCAAGGACGGCCGAGGCGGTTGAACAGGTACAGGACATGGTGACAAGGCTCGTTGCCGTGCCAGTATCCACCTATCCTGCCCCAGATATCATGCGCTCCTGGGATGTTTTCGTCCATCTGGATAGTGAACATTTCTTCCAGCCTGCGAAGCAGGAAGTCTTTCCCTGCGAGGGCCATATACTCCTCGAAAGCATGAGGAACAGTCCAGGTGTATTGAAGGGTGAACCCTTCAGTTATGTCACCCCAGCCATTCACCGACCCCGGTCCCTCGTAGGCTATGGGGGCGAAGGGAGTTCGCCACTGTCCTTTGGAATCCCGTCCTCGCATGTACTTGGTTTCGGGATCCAGAAGGTTCTTCCAGTTTTGCGAACGTGCAATGAAGAAGTCATAGTCTTCTTTGTGTCCCAGTTTCTTGGCCACCTGTGCAATGCACCAGTCATCATAGGCATATTCCAGGGTCTTTGAGACCGATTCATTCTCAATGTCGAAAGGGACATACCCGAGGGTGGTGTACTGTGGCAGGCAGTCATAGTTGGGATTCGTAGCCGTGGTCTTCATAGCCTGGAAGGCCCTCTCGTAATCGAACCCGGGTACGTCCTTCAGTATCATGTCGGAGAGGACCGAACATGCATGGTAACCTATCATGCACCAAGTTTCGCCACCATAGAAACTCCATATCGGGAGCATCTTCTCCACGCTCCTGTCAAAATGCTCCAGCATGGAGTTTGCGATATCGGCCTGAAGCGGACGGTTCACGAGGTTCAGCAGCGGATGGAAAGCCCTGTAGGTGTCCCACAGGGAGAAAACCGTATAGTTCGTAAAGCCGTCGGCCTTTGTTATGCTGTTGTCATTTGTCCTGAAAGATCCGTCCGTATCCTGAAAGATGAATGGATGGAGGGCAGTATGGTATACACTGGTGTAGAAGGTCTCGCGGTCCGCCTTGTCCGCAAGAGGAGAGAGTTCATACTTCGACAGTTCCTTCTCCCAGATATTCACGGCTTCAGAGTGCACCTCCCCGAAATCCTTCCCCTCAAGTTCGGAAAGATTGGCTATAGCCCCTTCGGGTCCGACCGATGAGACGGCCACTTTCACGCAGACCTGTTGCCCCGCTTTTGATTTGAAGCGGACCACCGCTTTCAGTCCCCTTCCCCATGCTTCCTTGCTGCTGCGGAACCGGCTTGTGTTGTAGATGACCGGTTTGCCTTCTTTCAGGATCAGGAAATCCTCTATGGGTTCAGGGAACCTTGCGGCAAAATACACATGCCGGTTGGGGTTCCATCCATTGACGAGTTTGCTCCCGACAATTGTGCAGGGGTCCTCCAGCCGGAGTGTCGCCCACTCGCACTTCCACTGGAGGGTATGGTCAAGGTCAACCTGAATGAATGCATCATCTGACTCGGGAAAGGTGAAACGGAAGATACCGCTGTGAAGGGCTGCTGTCATTTCTGCCGTGACGGCATAACCATCCAGTTCAACCTTGTAATAACCTGGCGAGCACCGCTCTTTGGAGTGGGAGAAACTTGACCCCTCCTCCAGCGGTTCACCTACCCCCGGGACGAACATGAAATCCCCGAGATCCGGGATTCCGGTACCGCTGAGGTGCGTGAGGCTGAAGCCAAGGATCCGGTTTTTACCATACTTGTAGCCCGAAGCCGCATCGTAATTGTCGACATCGGTATCGGGACTTATCTGGATGCCGCCGAAAGGCAGCTGCGCCCCTGGGTAAACATTCCCGAACCCGTCAGTTCCCACCAGCGGATTTACATAATCGACAAGAGGTTGCCTCCCTTGGCATAGCAAGGACAACAAAATGATAACGAAGGTTTTCATGTCGTCAAAGATATACAAAAAAGAAAACAGCACCTACTGTCCATGTGAAATTCACACGGGGAGGGGTACAAAAAGGCGATCCCTGGATGCAATGAGCCGGCCCCGAAGAGCAAATCGGAGCTGGCTTTCTCACGCCAGAATGGCTTATGTCCAAGGAACGGGGACTATTCGATTACCATTGCATTTATCTTGTCCTCGTCTTCTTCATAGAGTCCCATCTTCTGTTTGTCACGGATTTCCTTGAAGGCGTCAAGTGTGTACTTGACATCCTCCATGGTATGCGTATCGATGGCGCAATTTTGCCAGTTTGGACGGGATTCGAAAAGAAGGGAGCCATTACAGGCAAATTCTTCACCCATCCCCTCAGAGGATATTCTCCTTTATCCAGCACCTATCCACCATGACAGTCCCCGTCCTCTGTCTCGAGAAAGTTTGGCTCGGTCACCTTTCTTTCCTCATTGTTCCCAGAAGGAGGGGAGGACATCGGACTGGGCTTTGTCATTTCCTCTAGTTCCTTCTGGGCTTTGTCAAAGGATGCGCTCAACTTGTCGACCTCATCCTCCTGCTTGATTATTGCAGCACGTCCGTCATCCCCGTTGACGATGAGGTTCAGACGGATATCTTCTTCTGTGATTTTCTTTGCCATTGTTCTGTCTTTACA
>CAJOLJ010000131.1 GCA_905235445.1 uncultured Bacteroidales bacterium | reverse complement strand
ATCCCCGAGGAGGACCTTTCCCAGCTGCAGTACAACCTCGTTGTGTCCCATGCCTGCGGGACCGGGGCCACGGTAAGGCCCGAGATCGTGAAACTGATGCTCCTCCTCAAGGCGCAGAGCCTTTCCTACGGACACTCCGGGGCCCAGCTCCAGACTGTCCAGCGCCTCATTGACATGTTCAATAACGATATCCTCCCGGTCGTGTACGAGCAGGGGTCTCTCGGGGCATCGGGGGACCTGGCCCCCCTGGCCCACCTGTCCCTTCCTCTCATCGGACTGGGTGAAGTCCAGTACAAGGGGAAGGTCCGTCCTTCCGCCGAGGTGTGGAAAGAGATGGGCTGGGAGCCGATACGCCTCCAGTCCAAGGAGGGACTTGCCCTTCTCAACGGTACCCAGTTCATGAGCGCCCATGCAATCTGGTCCCTGATGCAGTGTCTGAGGCTCTCGAAGTGGAGCGATATCATAGGGGCCCTCTCCCTAGATGCCTATGACGGTTGCATAGAGCCTTTCCTCCCGCTTACCCATCGCCTTCGTCCCCACCGCGGCCAGATAGATACGGCAGCCAGGTTCATGGAGCTGCTTGAAGGGAGTGAACTCATCTCCCGGCCCAAGGAGCATGTCCAGGACCCCTATTCGTTCAGGTGCATCCCTCAGGTCCATGGGGCGGTGAAGGACAACATCAGGTATGTGGACTCCGTGATAGAGAATGAGATAAATTCAGCCACCGACAATCCCAACATCTTCCCTGACGAGGATATGATAATCTCCGCGGGGAACTTCCACGGGGAGCCCATCGCAATCCCTATGGACACCCTGGCGATAGCGATTTCGGAGCTTGCCAACATCTCCGAGAGAAGGATTTTCCGCCTGATTTCAGGGAACAGGAACCTCCCTAAGTTCCTAGTTGCCAAGCCCGGTCTGAACTCCGGGTTCATGATCCCGCAGTACACCGCAGCCTCCATCGTGAGCCAGAACAAGGCTCTGTGCTGGCCTGCCTCCTGTGACTCCATACCCTCTTCGCAGGGTCAGGAGGACCATGTGAGCATGGGGGCAAATGCCGCCACGAAACTTGTCCGTATAGTGGACAACGTGGAAACCGTCCTCGCAATCGAGCTGTTCAATGCCGCCCAGGCCCTCGAGTTCCGGCGTCCCATGCACACGTCCCCTCGTCTTGAGGCCATCGTATCCGACTTCAGGAAGGAAGTACCCTTCCTTGAGAAGGATGAGTACATGCACCCCTACATCATGAAAGCAAAGGAGTTCCTAAGTCGTGAGAACTATTTTTAGAAACATCGGCACCCTTGTCGGAATCCTCCCCGAGGGGAAGGCCAGACTCCAGGGGGCCGAGATGTCCCATGTCGAGACCCTCCAGGATGCCTATCTCATCGTGGAGGACGGGAGGATCGCGGACTTCGGGACCGGCCATGGCACCTTCGCCAAGATGGACGAGGAGGTGGATGCACGGGGCGGAATGCTCATTCCCGCCTTCTGCGACAGCCACACCCACATCGTCTATGCAGGAAGCAGGGAAGGGGAGTTCCTGGACAAGATCGAGGGACTTTCCTATGAGGAGATTGCCAGTCGCGGCGGAGGAATACTCAACTCAGCCGACCTGCTTCACTCCACTTCCGAGAAGGACCTCCTTGAGCAGGCATCGGTAAGGGTCAGGGAGATGATGGAAAAGGGAACGGGGGCGATAGAGATAAAAAGTGGCTATGGACTGAGGACAGAGGATGAACTGAAGATGCTCCGTGTCATAAGGACCATCTCGGAGAAGAGCCCGATCCCCATTGTCCCGACCTTCCTCGGGGCGCATGCCATAGGACGGGGCTTCACTCACGGAGAGTATGTGGATGAAGTCTGCAACAAGATGATACCGAGGGTGGCCCAGGAAGGTCTCGCCTCTTTCGTGGACGTATTCTGCGACAGGGGGTTCTTCACGGTCGAGGACCTTGAAAGGATTATGGCGGCAGGGAAAAGATTCGGTATGGGGGCCAAGATCCATGCGGATGAACTTGAGAGCATCGGAGCAGTGGAGGCTGCCGTAAAGGGCGGGGCACTGTCAGTTGACCATCTGGAAGTCGCAGGCAAAAGGGAAATCGATGCCCTAAGGGGCAGCGATACCATGCCCACCATGCTTCCGGGGTCCTCGTTCTTCCTGGGCATTCCTTTCGCCCCGGCAAGAGAGTTCATCAAGGCAGGGCTGGGTATAGCCCTTGCCTCCGACTACAATCCCGGTTCATCCCCGAGCGGGGACATGAGGTTCGTCATGGCACTCTCATGCATCAGGATGAAGCTGACTCCGTCAGAGGCACTGAATGCATGCACCATCAATGGTGCCTATGCCATGGGACTTTCCCATGAGGTGGGTTCCATCACGAGGGGCAAGCGGGCCAATCTCATTTTGACCAGACCTTCCGTCAAGTCTCTTACGATGATTCCGTACGCATACAATACCCCTTTCATTGATGCTGTGTTCCTGGACGGGAAGAGATTCTCTTAGGTGACCTTCGGGCCGTGTAGATAGATAGTCTCATTTCATGGCAGGTTCACCTCGTTGGTGGAGGCTGAACACGAATAGGTGGTCTAACAATGTCCAAAGGTGCTTCAGTCACATGACAGTCACATAAGAGCAGTACTGAATATCAATGGTTTAGCGGTAAACTGAGACCGCTCAGTCACATGACAGTCACATAAGAGTGGTGCTGAATATCAATGGTTTAGCGACAAATTGAGACCTTTCAGTTACATGACAGTCACATAAGAGTGGTGCTGAGTATATATGGTCTGATGCCGAAAGGTGCTTCAGTCACATGACAGTCACATAAGACTGGTGCTGAATATCAATGGTTTAGCCTCAAATTGAGGCCGTTCAGTCACATGACAGTCACATAAGAGCGGTGCTGAATATCAATGGTCAAACGATGGTCAAAGTGTGCTTCAGTCACATGACAGTCACATAAGAGTGGTATTGAATATCAATGGCTTAGCGATAAACTGAGGCCGTTCAGTCACATGACAGTCACATAAGAGTGGTATTGAATATCAATGGTTTAGCGATAAACTGAGGCCGTTCAGTCACATGACAGTCACATAAGATTAAACCCAAAACGGAACGTATTTCACGTATCTCTTGGAAGAGGCTGTGGGGTCGTCTAATTTGATATAATTTGCGGCAATAGTATCAGAAATAATACGCGATGCTATTGCATAATTCTCATGGCTGATATTGAGACGTTCTCTAAAGCTCTCATTAGTCATCTTCCTCCCAGAAATATACTCAAGGCAGCAGTGCTGATAACATGCCCTGCGCTTATCTTCTTTATTCATCTGTCGAAGAGTCATAGGGGCAAGCATAATTACCTTAGTAAACAACTCATCGTGCTGAAAGTCTGGTGCAGGGAGCTGATAAATCTCGCATTGCAGAAGGGCACGGTCAATTCCACTACCTCGCTCTTCGCAGAAATTCATCCTTCTCATCAGCGAAGCAAGCTTTTCATTTCTGCTAATTGGAGCGTGATCGATGAAACGGAAAACGTCAATCAATGGTTTGCCTGGATTTGTGATTTCCATACGATTTGAGAAGATCTCAACCATCGGAGAAGAACCTCCTATTGAGAAATCTTGATGAATCAAAGCATTGGCCAAAAACTCGCGAATGGCAATCGGCGGGTACATCGGAATCTCTGTGCGAAGAGCTTTCCCTATCTCTTCATTAACTGGCAGATTGGCACTGATATAGTCAACAAGTCCTTCAAATCCAATAGCATAGCCTTTATCACTAACTTGCTCTTTGAGGGCATTAATCCTATCGCCAGTTTTATAAAAGATGACTCTCACGGCTTTTCTAGCCAATAGTTCGAACCTTTTTAAATTGTTTGCGAACAGGATAGCCCCAAGATTAGTGATATCATAGCATGATTGTCTTCTAATAATCAATTGCTCTTCGAGCAATTTGTCAATGATAGCCGCCTTTGAGTCGGGGAATGGCAAATGCAATAAACTGAAAATCCTTGAGTAATCCAGGAGTTCCAAAACCTCATCATCAGAAACCGCAGATTTCGCAATTTTCATTTCGAATGAGCTGTTCTGGGTATTCTGCCATATTTTCCTTTCACGCTCAGGGTAATCGGCAAGCTTCTTTTTGTATGACCCAATACGAATAAATGCAACTCCCTTGAACTTGACAGGAGTATTCCCGGCAGAATCTACAATCATTACAACAACTCGACCTTCTGGAAGGGTTATTTCGTGGAAGAAAAAGTCAATACGTGGGCTCAGATTATGTGAAATCCAACTCTCAAGTTCCTCATTTCCATACTTTGTTGTCTTGGGGTTGAACTTAGTCCCAACTATCCGATGCGAATTGTCATCCAACCCCCAAGCCATGAAGCCCCGGGATTGTCCCATATATGCCGCACCGTTCGCTAAAGCTGAGACATATTCACCGATGGACTCGGGACTATCATTATCGTGCTTAATCTCCACCCATTCGCACTCAGTTGGTGATGCTTGGATGTCTCTGATAATGGCTTTTATTTCTTTTTCGTCCATATCGCAAAGTGTCTTTGCCGCAAAGATAACAGTTATTTTCTATCCTTCAAATATAATTACTAGCATAATAAAGAACGAGTGAGAGGGATTTCAGAGTGGGGTAGCCCAGGCCGGGAAGTCCATGTTTGTCAGTTTGAGGAAACCTCGGGGAACCGTTGCTGAGTCTGTGTTTCCGACGAAGATGTTGTCAAGGTCCATATCATTGTAGGGAATGAAACGGGTAATAGGGCTGCCGGCATGTAGTTTTACTGGGGTTTGTATTAGTGAAAACTGTTAATTGGAATCACCTTGTGTGTCATGAAGGGAAAAATGCGTGGAACAATTTTTGCGACCGTCTTTATGGCTTCGCCATTCCAATATTTTGGGTGGCGAAGATAATGCAACCGCACATCGAAGACAACTGTCATGATCCTTTCACATAGAACTCATTCCCCGGGATTTTTCATTGTATCCCTGACGCTTATACTTTCAGCCTTAAGTCTATCTTCCTGTAAGGAGGTCAAGGGCTCCTATACGGATTCACAGGGGAATGCCCTGATGCTCATCGGCAAGTGGGGACTTGTGGAAGTCCAGTATGAGACCGCTGCGGTCACGGACCGAACCGAGATGGTTCCCGAGACGCTGATGGAGTTCATGGAGGACGGATATGGAAGGACGGTCAGGGTAGGGGACGGAAGCACGCTTTCCACGTTCCGTTATGAGAAGTACAGAGGCTCTGTCACCCTGTACACTCCCGAGGAGTGGGAGAACAACCAGGGGAAGACCGACGAGGACTCCGACTACATGCCGGGTAAGACTTATTACTTCAAGGTCGTGGACTCCGATACCATGACAAGCCGCGAGAAGGTTTCTGCCGGCAGCTTTGTCACCAATGTCTTTCACAGGTTCTAGCGTGCAATATCCATGAGAGCATTTCTTCCGCTGTTGTCCCTTGGTAAGGAATCCGCTGAGACCGGAGTTCCTGGGCACAGGGTTCTTGTGTTGTTGGCGTCCCTTGTTGTCTTTGCCGCAGTATCATGTAGGAACATTCCCCCCTCGGGGGACGGTGCCCTTCCTCCTGGAAACTATTACGCCCATTTCTTCGAAGTGATACCGGGCGGGGTCGTGACGATCTCCCCATACGGGGACGGGAAGAGGGATACCCTCATGGTCCCGGACGGGGGAGTGAGGAAGATTGTTTGCATGTCCTCCTCCTATATAGGATATCTGGAAGCCATAGGTGAGGTCGGTAAAGTCTGTGCGGTATCGGGTAAGGGGTTCATCAGCTGCGAGGACATTGTCTCCGATCCTGAAGTCTATGATGTGGGATACGATGCCGAACTGGACTATGAACGGATCCTGTCGCTTCATCCGGATGTGCTTTTGACTTACAATGTCGGAGAGGTGGGCGCACCTTATATCCAGAGGTTGCGTTCACTTGGCATCCGTGTCATGGTTCTTTCCGAACACCTGGAGGAGAATCCGCTGAGCCGAAGCGAGTACGTTCGCTTCTTCGGGGCACTGACAGGAAAGGCGGCGGAGGCTGACTCTGCGTTCAGGAAGGTGGAGAGCAATTATCTGGCCCTGAGAAAGAGCGTAGACAGGGATGCTGCTCCAGTCAGGGTGCTTATCAACGCTCCATATTCGGACCAGTGGTACATCCCCGGAGGGGACAGTTACATGACTACCCTGATCAAGGATGCCGGAGGGGAAGTCCTAGGGGCCAGGGAGGGAACCGCCCAGTCCTCGATTATTTCGCTCGAGGATGCGTTCATTCTTTCATCGAAGGCCGATGTGTGGCTTCACCCCTCATCCTGCAGGACAAGGGAACAGATAAGGTCGTTGAACCCGATGTTCACCAAGTTTGACATTCCCTTCATATATAATAATACCCGCAGGGTGACTCCTGCGGGCGGAAACGATTTCTGGGAAAGCGGGGCTTTCCGCTGTGACTTGATCCTTTCGGA
>CAJOLJ010000130.1 GCA_905235445.1 uncultured Bacteroidales bacterium | reverse complement strand
TAGTTGCCCCACATCATCTCCTTGTCGTCGGCATTGGGACCTATGAGGGCGATCTTGCCGCTATCCTTGCCAAGGGGAAGGACACCGCCCTTGTTGTGCAGGAGCACCATACTCTCCCCCGCCATCTTGCGGGCAAGGGCCCTGTTGGCCTTTCCCTCCACGATAGTGTCCGGCAGGTCTTTCCAAGGATCCTCTCCGTCCAGTTCCCCAAGACGGATCCTGGCTGCGAGAAGACGGGACAGGTTCCTGTCCACATCCTCCTCGCTGAGAAGTCCCCTGGACACAGCCTCCGGGATGAAGCGATAGACATCCCCGCACTCCGTGTCCATCCCGGCTTTCACTGCCATGGCGGCAGCACTGGCCTCGTCGGAGACGACCTCATGGTGTCCCTTCTGGTAGAAGTCATTCACCGCACCGCAGTCGGAAGTGATGATGCCCTTGTAGCCCCACTCTCCACGAAGGATGGTGTTTATGAGGTAGTCACTGGCTCCGCAGGGAACACCCCTGAAACGGTTGTAGGCGGTCATGACCTCCTCAACCCCGCTTTTCATCACGAGGTCCTTGAAAGCGGGAAGATAGGTTTCCCGAAGGTCCCTCTCGGAGATGACCGCATCGTAGGAATGGCGGCTGGACTCCGGGCCGGAGTGGACTGCATAGTGCTTGGCGCAGGCATGCAGCTTCCTTATGGAATAGGGCTCGTCCGCTCCCTGAAGACCGTTCACCACAGCCATGCCGAGACGTCCCGTAAGATAGGGATCCTCCCCGTAGGTCTCCATTCCCCTGCCCCAGCGGGGGTCACGGTAAATATTGATGTTGGGAGTCCAGAACGAAAGTCCCTGGTATATTTTGACGGGTCCCTGCTCCCTTGCCAGGCGGTTCTTTATCCTAGCCTCGTCGCTTACCGCATCGAAGACCTCCCTCACCAGCGGCTCATCGAAGGATGCAGCCATGCCGATGGGCTGGGGGAACACCGTGGCGGAGCCGTTGCGTGCAACCCCGTGAAGGGCCTCGCTCCACCAGTCGTACTCGGGGATGCCAAGTTCGGGAATGGCAGCGGAGCGGTGCATCATAAGCGATGCCTTCTGCTCGATAGTCATTTGGGAAAGCAGTCCATCCACCCTGGCCTGTATCTGGGCGGTGTCATCTTTGCCCCCTCCCTTGCATGCGGAAAGAAGAAGTGTTCCCACGGCAATAAGGGACAGGGCGGCCCCGGTCGTGAATCTTCCTGTTTTCATAGAGAAAAAGTGTGTGATTGATATGTAAATTTAAGTTATATGCTTGTTTTCAAAAAAGTGAGAGGGTACATGGGACAGGATAAGAGGAAAATCGCTACTTTTGGACTTAGTGTCCCCCACATAGGTCCTTCCTTCATCCAGACCCCTGACATCACAAATTTAAAAAATAAGCGTCACTACCCAAAGACATTTCCGCCAAAAGCATAATCACGTTCCCCATTAGAATCAATCCAGCCCCATGAAAAACGTCAAATCCACCCTGCTCCCGCTTTTCGCCGCTCTCCTGCTGGCCACGGCGCTCTCCTCCTGCAATCCTTCCCCAAAATCCAGGGACCTTCCACGCTCTGAGCCCTCAGCCGAACTCGAGAATGCGATGGCAGCCTATCTGGAAAAGGTCCAGGGGACCCTTTCCGATACCATCCCCTTCCTCCGTCAGGAAATCCATAGCATAATGATTGTGAAAGACGGAAAGGTAGTACAGGAGAAGTACCTCAGGACCACCCCCGAGGAGCCTCACGTCCTCTTCTCCGTCAGCAAGACTTTCACTGCCACCGCAGTCGGGCTTGCCATTTCCGAAGGAAAGCTCTCCCTTTCCGACAAACTGATTGACTTCTTCCCCGATTACCTTCCCGCGGACCTTGGGGAGAACCTTCCCAAGGTCACGGTGGAACACCTTCTCACGATGACCTGCGGCCATGACGTGGACCCGACCGGGGCTGTGCTAAGATACAAGCCAGAAGAAGGGGAGGAGCCCCTGAACTGGGCCAGATACTTCCTTTCCCATCCTTTCGTCCATGAGCCCGGGACATTCTACTGCTACAACACAATCGGGACCTACATGCTATCGGCCATTGTCCAGAAAGTCACCGGCGAGAAGATAGTTGACTATCTCACTCCCCGGCTGTTCGAGCCCCTCGGCATCGACAAGCCCCGCTGGGACGAGAGTCCCCAGGGGATAAACGCCGGAGGCTTCGGACTGTATCTGAGGACCGAGGACATGGCGAAGATGGGGCAGCTCTTCCTGCAGAAGGGACGCTGGAGGGGGAAGCAGGTCCTGCCGAAGGACTGGGTGGGGGCAGCCTCCTCTTTCAAGGTTCCCTGCGTTCCCGCCGGGATGAGACCGGACAGTGCCGCAGCTGCAGGCCTCACCAAGGAGAACTCCGACTGGGTCCAGGGCTACGGCTACCAGATGTGGATGTGCCGTCACGGGGCCTACCGGGCTGACGGGGCCAACGGACAGTACATCATAGTCTGTCCCGAGCAGAACGCAGTCATTGCGGTAACGGCGGACCTCATGGACATGCAACGGGAAATAAACGACATCTGGGACATCCTTCTGCCTGCGCTGAGATAGTGGACCTCCCTGGAGGGGAGCTTTCCAAAGTTGTTTCTGTCCTCTTTCTAAAAACTGATTCAGAGTCCCCGGGAGAGGGATGAGAGAGGCGACTTAAGTCAGTTCGTCTGCGCCGTACCCGTGAATGACGTGGGATAGTCCCCGAAATTAAGCGAGAAGGAGCACTCCTTCCCGGAGATTGTCCCGCTCAGTCCCTTCACATTGTACTTGGCCATCGGAAGAATCCCCGAGAAGGGAACAATGTCGTCCCCGGAGAATGATATCTCACCGGAGCTTTCAATGCAGGACACGCCCGGAACCTTCACGTCCACTCTCACCGGCATCCGCGGAACGAACTTTATCTTGTGGATGAAAATCTCCAGGGTGCCATCCTCGGAGTCCACGGTAATGTCGACCCGTATGTCGGGATTGTCGTAAGTCTCCCCCTCATACAGGACACTCACCACCCCGATATAGGTCGTGGTGCTGAGAAAAGGTGCCTTCTCGGGATCCACCTTGTTGCAGCTTTGTACTGAAAGAAGAAGGATGGCCACTCCAAGAAGAGCGGGGAATGCACAGGGGCAGCGGCGGCGGCCCAGGAGAGGATGACGGGGGGAAAGATGAAAGAGAGTATTCATGGGAAAAGGCAGTTTAATATGGTTTTTCACTTAAAGGAACCGACAGAAAGCCTCACTCCGCAGCAGATGGTTGCACTCCTTGATAACTGCAGGAACTCGTTTCCGATGCTCTTGAAATAGAATACCGGAGGACGCACGGACGTAAGGTTATCTCCTCGGATGTAGAATTCGGTGCCCTGGAGAAAGTAACTCAGCGAAGCTCCCACCGTCATATAGGAAGGCTGCCGGAGGGAATTGTCCTCGTTCCAGTAGATGTCTCCAAGTCCCCTGATGTTCCCTCTCAGAGTGAACCTCCCGATGTCCAGGGAACAGCGAAGCGAGAGAGTTGAAAGCGGGGAATAGGGTATCCTGTTGCCGCTATAGTCGGTGTTCCCGTCATCGTAGTGCGTGAAAACCGCATAGGTGCAGCCCCAGGACGCATCGGCACGGAACTTTCCCAAGGAGAGGGCAACAGAGCCCTCCGCTCCCATGCTCCTTGATGAGCCGACATTTTTCATCATCCGGCCAGTGGTCATTCCGGGAGGGAAGACCGTTATCTGCTGGTTCCTGACAAGAAGGATGAAGAGGTTCGCACTGGCCGAGAGTGTCGCCTTCCCTCCCCTGAAGCGCCACTGTCCTCCCACCTCGAAATTATCCGAGAACTCCGGTTTGTACACCGTCCCGTAAGGGGACACTTCCCGTTCACTGTCCAGATGCACTCCCATAAGGGACATCATGTCCCCCATCATCTCGTTTTGCAGGATATCCGAGAATATCTGGGTGTTGAAACCTCCTGCCCTGTAGCCTTCGCTCCACAGCAGGGTCACTCTTCCTTCCGACCCTGTGGAGCAGGAGGCGAGGGAGCGGGAAACGGAGAGTTTTGGAAGCACCTGGAAGGAAGAGGAATGAAGCTCCCCCTTGATGGAAGTATGGCAAGGGTAGCTCCCCTCCATCGTCGGGACCAGCCGGAAGTGGACAGTGGCATCGCTTCCGTAGTACATCCTGTCCCCTTCATAGTCCACCCTCACTCCACCGCCCAGGGTCCATGGTCCGGTGATGAAGGCAGTCTCATGGTACAGGGCGAAATTCAGCGCAAGGATCCCGAACTCGCTCTCAATGGGAAAGGACCCCTCATCGACGGTCAACTTCCCCAGGTCCTCCGGTATATGGGCATTCGCATTGGAAAGGATCAGGTTGTTAATGCCGTCCTGCTTGAAAGTGACAGGGGCCGACATCCTGTTGAACTTCGCGAAGGCGGCCACCCCGCTTCGCTGCTTCCAATGCCTTGATTCCCTATTTGGCACGATGACCACCTCCTCTGACAGTGTCCCTTGCCTCTGTATCTGGCTCAGGGTGAACATGGATGCCGCTGTGAAATCCTGGTCCATGTCCATCCGGTCACACAGGAGGGAAAGTGCCGTGACACTCCCCAGGATGAAATGAGGATTCCCCCTGTAGGAGATTCTCACCCCGTCGGTGAGGGAGAGCCTCTCGTATGCGGACTTGTCGTTATATGAAATCGGCAGGACCCTTCCGTCCAGGACCTGTGCATAAGGATATCCTCCCTGATGGGTGTAGGAGCCCCAAAGCACGTTCTCAAGGCGAAGGTCCTTCGTGACATCGCGGGTGAACCTCCACCTGAGTCCTCCCCCGTCGTAGGGGTCGCACATCTTACCGGTATACTCGTTGGGATAGTATCCGTCAGCGTGCCTGTACGACAGCGAGAGGGAATGCCTGCCCCGGTACAGTGAAGCCCCCAGGGAGATGTCATTTGCCCTCCCCCACTCCACCTGCGCCCTATAGCCCTGGAACTCTTCGGGGGAAAGGGTTGTTATGGAAATCACGCCCATCATCGAGTTCCGGCCGTAAAGGGTCCCCTGGGGACCTCCGAGGACGGAAACGGAGCGGATGTCCGAGAAAAGGAAATCGTAGTTGTTCTTGTCCAGGACAGGGATATCGTCAATGTACATTCCCATCACGGGATTTTCCATCCTGGACCCCAGTCCCCTCATGTAAATGGTGGAGGTCATCGATGAGCCATAGTCCGGGATATGAAGATTTGGCACCAGGGTAGAGAAGTCCTTTGGACTTTTAAGTCCCCCTCCCTCTATTTCACGCAGATAAAAGGAACTTCTGGCCACACTTGTCTCGACCCTAGCCAAAGGTTCCTTTATGGATGTAACTACGGCAGGTGTGAGTAGCGTGTCAGATACCTGCATGGCACATCCAAGTAATAATGCCGTCATTGTAATCATGACTGCAAAGGTATGGACATGCCTTCTTGCCTATAAGGATTGCCGGGGAAATTATTAGGACTTTTTAGATTGCATCCTGCGGAACTGAGTAGGTGAAAGTCCCTCCCTCTTGCGGAAGAACCTGCTGAAATAGGACGGGTCCTCGATTCCCACTGCGTAGGATACCTGCGCTACAGAGAGATGCGTTTCGCTCAGAAGCTGGCGCGACATGGCCATTCTCGCAATCTCTATCCATTCCATGCAGGAATGGGTGGAATACTTATGCACTATCTTATTGAGGATATCGGGACTGATTCCCATCTCCCGGGCATAGCCGGACACATCCCCAAGGGTCCTTGTGCGGTCGAAAACCCTGTCGATGAACAAGGTGGCGATGGAGTTGCCATGAAGGCTGTCATCGGGGCGGAGGTGCGCCATTATGAAATCAACCGCGCTGCGCATGTAGGAGGTGTCATCGGGATAAGCCCCCAGGATCCTCGAGAACACTTCCGACAGGAGGGACATCGTTCCCTCGTCAAAGGAGTTCACGCTGAAGGAAGGCTCCCGAAGGACCGGGTGGGAAGGGTCCTTCAGGAAACTTTCCCTGAATCCTCCCGTGAAACCGACGCTGTCGAGGTAGTATTTTACCGCGAAGGGAGTCTGAGGGGGAATCAGGAGCATCTGTCCCCTTCCAAGAAGGAGCGGGACCCCCCCGATATCGAGGAGCACCTCCCCGCTGGAGAGGAACATGAAGCCGAACATCGGAAGCGCCGTCATCGGGATCTGGTGTGCATCCTTTCTTCCAACCGTAATTAACCTACGTATGAAAATGGGCATGGACAGGTCGGCCCCGCTCTTCCAGTATGCACTTACTTTCACTATATCAGCATTCTTCATGGTCGTCTTCCCGTGAGGCCCCCTCATCCATAGAGGGGAGGGTGTAAAGATAGAGTTTTTGCTTCCGACTTCCATAAACAGCGTTTACAACCATCAAACTCATCTTTCTTGCAGGGGAAAAACAGCCTGGGGGGCTGTCTTAAGCAGAGATTTAGTAATTTTGCCTACCCACATAACTGACAGAACATGAACACCCACTTTTCAAGAAAGGATTCCCGGAAGGAAAACTCCTTTTTCCCAGGGGCGGGAGCCCTTCCCCTCTTTGTCGCGGCACTCTGTGTCCTGACCCTTGGGGGCACCTCCTGCGTCAAGGAGGAACTCTACCTCGAAGGAGACGCTGAAGCTATGGA
>CAJOLJ010000129.1 GCA_905235445.1 uncultured Bacteroidales bacterium | reverse complement strand
GAGCACATCTTGTCCAGGAAATCGAATATGCTGTTGCCCAGCAGATGCACATTTGAAAGGGGCCCGAATGACAGGGAGCAGATAATGCCCACGACCCATGTGAATGCGAAAATGAGCGCCGTGGCCCCAAAGCGGGAGAACTTCCTGTTCTCAACGAGGTAGGCCACACCTACCTCCATCATCGAGATCGCCGAGGAAAGCGCAGCGACGAAGATTGTTATGAAGAAAGTGATTGCCACTACATTGCTCAGTACCGCATGACCCCCTTCGCCCAGTTTGTTGAATATGAACGGCAGGGTCTGGAACACCAACCCCGCTCCGGCTCCCGGCTCCACTCCGCAGGCGAACACCGCAGGCATTATCGCAAACCCTGCGAGAAGGGCGAAGAGAATGTCGGAGGCCGCGGTCCCGAAACTCGATGCAATCAAGTTCTCTTCCTTCTTGACATAGGATGAGTAGGTCAGTATGGTTCCAACTCCCAGGGAGAGCGAGAAGAAGGACTGGCCCATGGCTGCGGCAATGACTTTGGGTGTGAGCTTGCCGAAGTCCGGCCTGAGCAGATACTCCACTCCGCCCCTTGCCCCGGGAAGGGATACCGAGTAGATGACAAGGAAGACGATCAGGAAAAAGAGCACCGGCATAGTTATCTTCGAGAACCTCTCGATTCCGCTCTTGACTCCACCGAGGATTATTGCCGCGACACACAGCAGGAATACCGTGTGAGTTATGATGGGGAGCCATGTAGAGGATATGAAAGTCGGGAAAATGGATGTTATCTCATCCGAGGGGGTGGAAGTGAAGTTCCCAGTGAGGGACATGGCCAGGTATTCCACGCTCCATCCTCCCACTACGCTGTAGTAGGCAAGGATGATTACCGGGGAAATGACGGTCAGGAGCCCGAGCCATTTCCAGCGGGTGCCCGGGGCGAGGTTCTCCATGGCCCCGAAAGTGTTGGAGCGGCTTCGCCTTCCTATTATCGCCTCTGAAAGGAAAATGGGCAGGGCAAGGAGGAAGGAGCACAGAATGTACACTATTATGAATGCAGCACCGCCATATTCCCCCACCATGTAGGGGAAACGCCAGATGTTTCCCAGGCCAATGGCACTTCCTGCCATGGCCATTATGACGGCGAACCGGCTGCCGAAAGTCTCTCTCTTTTTTTCCATAGGCGGGGTTTGTCTTATTTAATCGAGCAGGAAGTTTGTGGCGAAGATTACCGCAACTGCCACCGGGGCGAGGTACTTTATCAGGAAATACACCGTTCCGAAGATGGCCTTGTTGCGCTTCTTGGTCCCGCTGTTGGTGAATTCATCCCAGACATCTTCCTTTTTCATCTTCCATCCGACGAACACCACGCAAAGGAATCCGCCCAGGGCCAGGAGTATGTTGGAAGAGAACATGTCGGTGAAGTCGAAGATGTTCTTATCGAAGATTTTCACTCCTGAAAGAGGACCCATTGACAGGGAACAGATGACAGCGAATGCCCCCACGCAGAGGAACAGCACCACGCAGGCCCATCCCCTTTTCATCTTCTTCTCCTCTATCAGGTACGCTACGCCGACCTCAATGAGCGAGACGGAGGACGTAAGTGCGGCGATGAGGATGGTGAGGAACAGGAGGATTGCAGCTATGGAACTCAGGACGGGCATCTCCACTGCCATAGACGAGAATATGTACGGGAGGGTGTCAAAGATAAGACCCGCCCCCGCCCCTGGCTCGATTCCTGCGGAGAACACTGCCGGCATGATCGCGAACCCGGCCAGGATGGCGAAGAAGAGGTCCGCCAGGGCTGTTCCCGCACTGGAGACGAAGATGTTCTCCTTCTTGCTCACATAGGAGGAGTAGGTGATAATGATGCCCATTCCGAGGGACAGGGAGTAGAAGGACTGCCCCAGGGCATATGCAAAACTTTTCGGGGTGAGTTTCGAGAGGTCGGGCTTCAGAAGATACTCTATACCGGCTCCGGCACCGGGAAGCCTGATAGAGTATATCGCAATCATCACGATGAGGATGAAGAGGACGGGAAGGCAGAGTTTGCTGAACTTCTCGATACCTGATTTCACCCCTAGGGCCACTATGCCGAAACTTATCGCCAGGAATACCCCTAGGCAGATGAGCGGGGTCCTTACCGAGGTGATGAGGGTGTTGAAGATGGTACCAGTGTCCCCGGGCGACATATGCAGGAAGCGGAGGTTCACGCCCTTCCACAGATAGTCCACGGCCCAGCCACCTACTACGGAGTAGTAGCTCACAATGATGAGGGGAGTGATGACCGAAAGGTAGCCCAGCCATTTCCAGGCACTTCCCGGGGCCAATTTTTCCATGGCACCCCGGCAATTGGCGGCACTGCGCCTTCCGATGACGGTCTCGGCTATGAAAATGGGGATGGACACGAAAACGGAAGCGAGCACATACAGAAGTATGAACGCCGCACCTCCGTGCTCCCCGACCATGTACGGGAAACGCCAGATGTTTCCGAGGCCTATGGCACTTCCTGCCAGCGCCATGATGACGGCAATCCTGCCGCCGAAATTCTCTCTTTCTGCTTTCATTTGAAAGTTCGTTTTATTTGGTGGAGGTGTCCTTGTGCAGCGGGGCATTCACATGCCTTGTCACATGGACTGAGGGGGATCCTCCCATATTGTCATGACAAAGGGTGCGGCGCCTTCCCGGGGAAAGGATTCGGCGCCCCTTGGGCGGGTCATTTCCGCCTGTAAACGGCAAACTCGTAGGTGAGGCCGCTCTTGTCGTCCGTCTGGGTCTCGGAGACGGAGGCTTTCTCCCAGAGCTCATCGTCAATCTCGGGGAAGAAAGTGTCCGCATCCTCAACCGAGGTGTGTACATGGGTGATGTACATGGAGTCGGAGAACTCCATGGCCTCCCGGTAGGTGTAGCCTCCGCCAATGACGAAACATTTCCCAGGGCCGTGGGGGACTGCGGGAGCACAGGCGCTCCCGGCTACTTTGTAAGCTTCCTCAAGGCTTTCCACGATATCTATACCCTGGGGAGCGTCAGGCCAGGGGAAAATGGAAATCACGATATTCCGTCTTCCCGGAAGCGGCCTTCCGAGGGACAGGAATGTCATGTAGCCCATGATGACGGGACATCCGAGGGTCTGCTTCTTGAAGTACTGCAGGTCCCCTTTCAGATGCCACAGCAGGGCATTGTTCTTTCCGATTGCCAGGTTGTCGGCAACAGCTACTATAAGGCTTTTTTCCATGTCTTTCTCTTTGTTCACTCTATACTGCCACGGGGGCTTTGATTGCGGGCCAGGGGTCATAGCCCTCCAGGGTGAAGTCTTCGTAGCGGAAAGAGAAGAGGTCCTTCACTTCCGGATTCAGGATCATCCTGGGCAGGGGACGCGGGGTGCGGGAAAGCTGCTCCCTGGCCTGCTCGAAATGGTTCGTGTAGAGGTGTGTGTCCCCCGTTGTGTGGATGAACTCACCCGCCTCCAGTCCGCAGACCTGTGCCATCATCATGGTGAGGAGGGCATAGGAGGCTATGTTGAAGGGAACCCCCAGGAAGGTGTCGGCGCTTCTTTGGTACAGTTGGCAGGAAAGTTTCCCCTCGGCCACGTAGAACTGGAAGAGGCAGTGGCAGGGAGGAAGGGCCATCCTGGGAAGGTCCGTGGGGTTCCACGCAGTCACAATCATCCTCCTTGAGTCGGGGGTCTCCTTTATCTGGCGGAGAACTTCGGAGAGCTGGTCGATGCTCTCTTTCCCGGTAGAGGACCAGGACCTCCACTGGTGTCCGTATATGGGACCCAGGTCACCGTTTTCGTCAGCCCATTCGTCCCAGATGGTCACTTTGTTGTCATGGAGATATCCGATATTGGTATCCCCTGCGATGAACCACAGGAGTTCATGGATGATGGAACGAAGGTGAACCTTCTTGGTGGTGAGAAGCGGAAAGCCGTCCTGCAGGTTGAAGCGCATCTGATAGCCGAACACGCTCTTTGTCCCGACCCCGGTACGGTCGCTCTTCAATACTCCGTCGTCCATAATGTGACGAAGGAGGTCCAGGTACTGCTTCATGATAAATGATAATCTACTTTGTCGAGAACTCGAAGATTATGGCCTCGTGGAACTCCTCGCCGGGACGAAGCACCGTGGTGGGATAGTCCTCCTTGTTCGGGGAATCCGGGAAGTGCTGGCACTCGATCGCCACTGCGTCATAGTCCTTGTAGATGCGTCCGCCCTTGCCTGTGGGGCAGCCACCCAGCCAGTTGGCGGTGTACACCTGCACACCGGGCTGAGTGGTGAGGACACGCAGGAGCCTTCCGCTTTCGGGAGCGGAGAGTTCTGCGGCGACGCTCAGTTGTCCGGGATTGTAATCGTCGATGACGAAGCAGTTGTCATAGCCCTTGCCGTACTTGATGGCGGGGAAGTCCGCCTCGAGGTCCACACCCAGTTCCTTCTCATTGACGAAGTCCATGGGTGTTCCGCTGACGGGCTCCGAATCCCCCAGGGGAATGAGGGTGGGGTCGGTGGGAAGGTACTCGGAGGCATTGAGCCTCAGGACATGATGGCGGATGTCACCTTTTCCCTCCAGGTTGAAATACACATGGTTCGTGAGGTTCACGACCGTGGGGGCGTCAGTGACGGCACTGAAAGTGAGCTTCAGGGCGCTGTCGTCGCCCCACTCATAGCGGGCGCTCACCTTGAGGTTGCCGGGATAGCCTTCCTCGCCGTCTTTCGAGAAATACATGAACTCCACACCGTCGTTCTCGATCCGGCTGTCCCATACCTGGTTCTGGAACCCCTGGGGACCGCCGTGCAGATGGTTGGGGCCATTGTTGATGGGAAGGGTGTACTCCACTCCGTCGAGGGTGAAATGACCCTTTGCAATCCTGTTTGCGAACCTTCCCGGGCACTTGCCGGAGCATGGACCGTCAGCGAAGTAGGACATAGGGTCATCATATCCTATGACCACGTCACCGATGTTCCCGTCCTTGTCAAGGACGTTGATGCCTACGATTGCGGCTCCTACGGACCCGAGCACAACGCTTTCGCCCTTGCCGTTTGTCATGGTGTAGCGGAAAATCTCCTTTCCGCAGGGTGTCTTGCCCCAAAGTTCTTTCTTGATATCCATAGTGTGTGCGATATTTTTAAGGGTGATTTCCTCATTTCGGCCCCCAAAGTCCCGAAAAAGACCTTCACAAGGCTCAAACTTCAAAGTTACAATTTTTACGGTTACTTTCGGGAAAAAGCAGGACGCTGATTTTGAAGAAGGGGGAAAATACCCTTTAACCGCCCTCCCGGGGAAGTTTTTTGAGGGCATGGGCCGCATCGGATCCTTCGTATGTCTGCATTCAGTTGAACATTTCCTTAAGACAAATAACACAAATTTGCTGCGGAGCCGTTTGGCAACCTTGGCCGGGGGTGTTATCTTTGCAGAGGGGTGTGGAGAGATAACTCTCCCCCCAGGCCCATCCCGCAATTGCAGCCGCAAACATGATTACTGAAACCACCGCATTCGACCTTTCTCGGAGGAACACATTCCGCCTTCCGGCAAAATGTGCAGCCTATGTGGAGGTCACATCCCCCGAAGACCTCCTCGGCATTGACTTCGATTCCCTGCCCCAACCCGTCAAGGTGATAGGGGGAGGAAGCAACCTTCTTCTTACCGGGGATTTTCCCGGGACCATGCTCCACTGTGACATAAGGGGAATCGACCCGCTTGAGGAGGATGTCAAAAAAGAAGGCGACATCCATGTGATGGTTGGAGCGGGGGAGAGCTTTGACTCTTTCTGCCAGTGGGCGGCTGGGAGAGGTCTATGGGGTGTGGAGAACCTGAGCCTCATACCGGGTGAGGCCGGGGCCGCCGCCTACCAGAATATCGGAGCATACGGGGTGGAGGCTGCCGATGTGGTCGTGAGGATAAATGCCTTCGACAGGGCTTCCGGCAAGATGGCCGTCCTGTACCCGGAAGATTGCGATTACGGATACCGTGACTCCATGTTCAAGCACAGTGGCGGAAGGTACATAATAACCTCCGTGGTCTACAGGCTGTCAACACTTCCATCCGCCCGTCTCGGTTACGGAGGGGTGAGAGGAAGGGTCGAACAGTATCTGTCCATGAACCCGGATGAGTCCCTTACCCCGTCCTTGGTCCGTGGTATCATCATTTCAATTAGAAGCGAGAAGCTTCCTCCTGTGGAGGAGGTAGGGAGTGCGGGCAGTTTTTTCTGCAACCCCGTTGTCCCCCGCTGTCACTATGAAAGGATAGTTGAGAAAGAGGGCACACAGGTTCCTCACTATGACCTTCCCGGGGATATGGTGAAGATTCCGGCGGCATGGATGATAGAGAGATGCGCCTTCAAGGGGGTTTGCAGGGGCGGGGCCCAGGTCTGTCCCACCCAGCCCCTTGTGATAATAAACAGGACCGGGGAAGCCACCGCCGGGGATATACTCTCCCTTGAGGAGGACATAACGAAAGCCGTTTTCGAACGCTTCGGCATCCAGCTTCACCCTGAAGTAGAACACATTTGAATATAGAGGCATGTCAAGATTCATTATTGAGGGAGGCCATGAGCTTAGCGGAAGCATTGTTCCGCAGGGAGCCAAGAATGAGGCGCTCCAGGTAATATGTGCGGTCCTCCTGACTGAGGACCCCGTACAGATTGACAACATTCCCGAGATACGGATGTCCGCAACCTTATTTCCCTTCTGGAGGGAATAGGCGTGAAGATCCAGAGGAAGGCTCCCGGGTCATATGTGTTCAGGGCGGACAGTGTTGACACCTCCTATACGGACAGCGAAGAGTTCGTCTCCAAGTGCGCTTCGCTCAGGGGCTCCGTCATGTTGGTGGGACCTCTCCTCTCCCGTTTCGGCAAGGCCTGGTTCCCAAAGCCCGGTGGTGACAAGATTGGACGTCGCAGGGTGGATACCCACCTTGACGGTATGGTGAAACTCGGTGCCCTCATGGATTATGACCCTACTAGAAGAGCATTCGCGCTCACTTCAAAAGGGCGTCTTCGCGGGGAGTACATGCTCCTGGATGAAGCGTCGGTCACAGGAACGGCCAACATTATCATGGCCGCAGTGCTTGCAGAAGGGACGACAACCATCTACAATGCAGCCTGCGAGCCTTATGTCCAGCAACTGTGCCGCCTTCTCCAGAATATGGGAGCGATAATAGACGGGGTGGGGTCCAACCTGCTTCGCATCCATGGGGTCGCCTCCCTTCACG